>NZ_JBIAXM010000067.1:0-18550 GCF_042896695.1 Streptomyces sp. NPDC001270
CGCAGTCACCTCGTCCGGAGTCACATCTCACTTAACGCCACACCGAACCCGAAAGACACGCAGGACCAAGACCAATCTGACCAAGCACTACTAGCCGTGCAGGGAGAGCGTGGGCACGCCGTGGGCGTCGCCCGCGGCGTGCCCGAGCACCGCGGTGAAGACCTCGGTGCGTACGGTCAGCCCCTCCTCCGCGGCGGTGAAGACCGGCGCGAACGGGCCGCCGGGGCCGTACCGCACGGCGAACACGTGCAGGTCCGGCGGTGCTCCGGGCGCCGGGCCCGCCTCGAACGCCGAGGAGGTGACCAGGTGGCGCCAGCCCTCGTCGGGGTCGCCGTAGCCCCGTGGGGCGGCCGCGAGGGCGAACGCCGCCTGTTCCTGGGTGAGTTCGCCGCGCGCGTCGAAGGTTTCGACGCCCGTCCGCGCGGGATGCCTCAGCCGCAGCTCGCCCGCGGACGTCAGCTCGCCGCGCGCCACGCGCCGCACCCGGTCGCCGTCGTCCGCCGCGTACGGCAGCCCGGCCAGCAGACAGGGGTCGCCGGCCAGCCGTTCCACGGCGACCACCGTCCACAGGCTCGTACCGTCCGTGACGTACAGGGACCGCACATGTCTGAGGACCTGGTCGGGGCCGACCACCGGCTTGCTGACCAGCTTGGCCGTCAGCGGGGCGGCGTGTGCGTCCCGCACCCGGACCTCCCCCATCGGCCGGCACAGCAGGAAGCCGTCTACGACCGGGCCGAAGCCGTGCCGGCGGTCGACGGCGGCGGGCAGGTAGTAGGTCCCCGCGGCCTCGATCAGCGACGGGGTCATCCGGCCGTCGAAGGCCACCGAGACCGTGCCCGCGCGCAACTGGTGCCGCACCGGCCCGGCCGACGGGGTGCGGTGCCAGCGCGAGGTGTCCTGGATCTGCCACACCAGCATCCACGCGAAGTGCCCGTCGAGCCCGCCGTCCGGTCGCACCGCGTGCCGGCCCCAGCGGGTGTCGCCCCGGTAGCGGCCGAGGTCGGAGCCGATACGGCCGCTGAAGTAGCGCAGGCCGAGCACCGATTCGAATCCGGAGTGCTGTTCGCTGTAGCGCGGGCCGCCGGTGTCGTAACCGCCGCCCGGCAGGCGCGCGTCGATGTAGCGGGCCAGTGTGTCGCCGTCCTCGGCAAAGGCCGGCTCGCCGCTGACCCGGTGCGCCTGGGCGAGGAAGGACAGGGAGATCGGGCCGTAGTTGTTGTCGTAGGCGCCGCCGTGTTCCGGGGGCAGCAGCGCTCCGCGGTCCCTGATCCGGTGGGCCCGGATCCGCTCGGTGTACAGGGCGAGGGCGCGGGAGCGCACCGCCTCGCCCCGCGCGGGCGGCAGCAGCCGGGCGAGCATCAGGCCGCCGACGACACAGCCGATGGCCTGGTTGCCGGCTTCCTGCGGGTTGAAGAAGGTCACCTCCGTAAGCCACCGCCAGTAGCCGTGCGCCACCTCGGTGAGCGCGGCGCGCCGGGTGTCGTCCAGCAGCCCGTCGGCGAGGTCCAGGACGTCGACCGCCTGAAGCAGCGCCCACACGGTGCTCGGCCAGTCGCCGATGGGGTGCGCGCCCGGCTCCAGGACGTAACGGGCGTACGGCAGCCCGGAGTCCCGGACCCGCAGATTGGGGTACCCGGGGTTGTCCTCGGTGTACACCCGCGCGCGCAGATGGAAGGCGAGGCTGCGGCGCACGGCGTCCGGCAGCCGCGGATCCCGGCCGCGCTGCCAGGCCAGGGCCAGCAGGGAGGTCACCCCGAGGGACGTGTCGCCGATGTCGAGGTACGCCTCGGGGTGTTCCAGGCTGCCCTCGGGGGTGAGCCGGGCCAGGGCCTGCTCGGCGACGTCGGCGAGGACGGCGTCGTACGCCTGCGGGGTGTCCGGCAGATCGTGCAACGGGCGGCGCTGGTAAGGGAGCAGCACGGGTTCCGAGCCTCCGTTCGGGTGACGGCCGGGCCTTCCGTCGACTCCTTCCCCGCCCACGCGCACACGCGGGCGCGCACGCGACGGCGGACGGACCGTGCCGGTCCTCGACCCGCACATGGGATGCCCGGCCCGTTCCACCACGAGGTGAACTCCGCCCGGCGGCGGGCCGTACCGGCGTATACGGGAGAGGGGCTGCCGGTGCGCCGTGCGCGGCGGTCTCGTCCGCCGGCGGAAGGGCGCGGCGGGAGGGGGCCCGGAGACCCGGCCCTCTCACTCCCGGCCGATCCAGGCCATCCCGGCGGTCCCGGGTCCACGGCACCCGTGACGACCGGGCCCCGACCAGCGAGGGGCCGGCGGTCCGACCGATCGGCGGCAGCCGCCCGGCCGCCGCGGACGGCCCTTCGCCGACGGTCGTCAGACACCGTGCACAACCCCAGGTCACCGCGGTCGGTGAGCTATGTTGAGTCTTCGTGGGAGACAGAGAAGGCACCCCGGTGCCATCGGTGCAGCAGGCACGCGCGCAGGCGTCCGCGATCACCGCGGGCAGGACCGTGCCGGACGCGGAAGCCGCACCGGCCTCCCGGCTCAGAGAGCTGTTCGACGGGCGCGGACTGTCCCCCGGGCAGCGGCGCATCGCCCAGTACCTCATCGAGCACAACGCCGAGGCCGCGGTCCTCTCGATCACCGAACTCGCCGAGCGGGTGGGGGTGAGCCAGCCCTCGGTGACCCGTTTCGCCGCCGCCGTCGGCTTCAGCGGCTACCCCGCGCTGCGGGAGAAGCTGCGGTCGATCGCGCTGGGTGCCCTCCCCGGCGGCCCGGGGGCGGCCGAGGAGAACCGCGGCAACGAACTCCAGGCGGCCGTCGACGCCGAGATCGCGAACCTGGAGAACCTGCGACGGGACTTCGCCGACCCCGACCGGGTGATCCGGCTGGGCCGCGAACTGTCCCGTTCGTCCCCGCTGACCGTCCTGGGCCTGCGCATCTCCGTGTCGCTCGCCGAGTACTTCGCCTACGCCGCCCGCCGCATCCACCCCGACGTACGGCTGGTGACCCGCGGCGGGAGCGTGGCCTACGACGCGCTGCTGCAGTCGCACGAGGCGGGCGGCACCTGGATCCTGGCGTTCGCCATGCCGCGGCACGCGCAGGAGACCCTCACCGCGATCCGGGTGGCGCGGGGCGCCGGGCTGCGGGTCGCCCTGGTGACGGATCTGGCGCTCGGGCCACTGGCCGACGAGGCGGACGTCACCTTCGCCACCGGCACCGGTTCCCGGCTGGTCTTCGACTCCTACGCGGCGCCCGGCGTGCTGTCCGCCGCGCTGTTGCAGGCCATGACCGACGCCGATCCCGAACGCACCCAGGCCCGCCTGGAGGAGTACGAACAGGTCGCCGAACAGCACCAGTTCTTCCTGAAGGACTGAAGGCGGCGGGATCCGGTACGGGCGGCCACGGGCTGCGGATCCGGTATCGGGATCATTCCCGACAGATGCCGCATGAATGTTTTCATGCGCCTTGCCAAGACGACGGCATATATAAATACTGCTCACGGAGCGCATCCGGTTCACTCCAGATGGGTTCCGCACCCCAGGACGCACCTCTCGCACCGCCCCGAGAAAGCCGGACCGCCCATGCGCATGCCGTCGCCCGCTCGCCGCGCCGGCGTCCGGTGTCCGGGGCTCCACAGCGAGCGTCCCGAGCCGCCGCCTCCTACCCGCGGCGGCACCCGGGATGTTCGGCCGGGCCATGCCTGCGCGGCCGGCCCGCGGCGGCCCCGGTCATCCCCTAGGCCGGGGCCGCCCGAACACGTCGGCCCACCCCGCACGACATCGCACCCCCGGAAGCGACGACCATGCCCCTGACGACCACGCGCAACAGTCCGGACTGGCCCTGCCAGGTCAAGCCGCCGGGCAGCTACGACTGGGAGCGTTCCGCGGCCAGGTGGCTGCGCGAGCTGGTACCGGCCCGCTACAGCGGCTACCCGGCGCTGATGCGGCACCCGGTGCTGCTCGCCCGGCACGCGCAGATCCAGGTCCACCACGAGATCCGGGTGGCACGCACGGCGCTGCAGACCGCCCGGACGGAACTGCCGCCGCTGGGCCTGCCCGAATCGGTCATCGAGCACAGCATCAAGCTGTACGCGGCCGAGATCCGCCAGCTCCAGCACATCGCCCGCAGCGTCCGCGCGGTCACCGAGGCCCTGGTGGGTCACGGCGCCGTCCGCTGAGCCCCCGCTCTCCCCCGGCACACTCCGGAGAGCACTCAGTTCCCGCCAAGGTTGCACTGAGTGCCAGGGTGGCGGGTGCGATGCTACGTTCGCGTGCATGAGCACCAGCAGCGCGGCGTCCGCCGCGAAGCCGCCGATGCGGGACGTCCTGGTCGCGGCGGCCTTCCAGCTGTTCCTGGAACGTGGCTACGAACAGACCACCGTCGACGACATCGTGACGCTCGCGGGGGTCGGACGGCGTTCGTTCTTCCGCTACTTCCCCTCCAAGGAGGACGTGGTCTTCCCCGACCACGAGCGCTGCCTGGCCGAGATGACCGCCTTCCTCGCCGAGAGCGGCACGGAGCACGAGCCGGTGCGGCGGGTGTGCGACGCGGCCCGGCTGGTGCTGCGCATGTACGCCGAGAACCCGTCCTTCTCCGTGCAGCGTTACCGGCTCACCAAGCAGGTGCCGGGACTGCGCGCGTACGAACTGTCGGTGGTGTGGCGCTACGAGCGCGCGCTGGCCGAGTACCTGCGTGGACGCTTCGCCGGGCAGCCCGACGGGACACTGCGGGCCGACGTCGTCGCGGCCGCGGTGGTCGCGGCGCACAACAACGCCCTGCGCTCCTGGCTGCGCTCGGGCGGCCGGACCGATGCCGACGCGGCCGTCGACCACGCGCTGGGCCAGGTGCAGTCCGCCTTCGCCGGCCCGGCCGCAGCCGACGCCGGGCAGGAACTCCCGCCCGTGGAACGGGGGCTGACGCAGGCCGGGCGCCCGCAGGACGTGATCGTCCTGGTCTCCCGGCGCGACGCGCCGCTGTGGCGGGTGGTGCAGCAACTGGAGTCGGCACTCGGCCGCGACCGGCACTGACGCCACCCGTTCCGGGGAAATTTAGGGTACCGAGTACCTTTACCCTTGACACTCCGTGCCATATTCTGATCGGCGTGCACGGTGGCACGGCGTACCGCGCACAGGTGTACCCGGTCGCCGCCGGGTGCGCGGGATTCCGGCCGAGCGCAGGGAGTTGACCAGCGTGAACCACCTCTCAGAGAGTGCCGCCCAGGCGTGGGCCGGCAGCGCGACGGGCGTCCTCGACCCCATGGCCGCGGGCTCCACCGACACACTCCCCTTCCAGCGCTGCACCTGGTGCGGCACCGCCATGTACCACCGGCTGCTGTGCCCGGTGTGCCAGGGGGGCGATCTCGTCACGGAGCGCAGCGCGGGCATCGGCACCGTCCGCCACGCCTCGGTGCTGCACCGCAACACGCCCGCCGCGCGCAATGTGTCCCTGATCGAGATGGCCGAGGGTTTCGTCCTGCGGGGCCGGGTCATGGGTCCGCCCGTGGGCGTGCACACCGGGGACCGTGTGCGGCTGTCGACGGCCAAGGATCCGGTACGCGGCGAGCCGCTGTTCCAACTGCTCGACGAGCCGCCCTACCGGACCTGGCACTGACCTCTGCCGAGCCGGATCACCGTGACGCGGTCCTCGGGCGGTGACCGGCCGGTGAGCGCGGCGGCCGCCGCTCGTCCGGCCGACCGCGCCCGCGGCGGGGCGGTGCGCGACCGGCCCCGGAACGGGAAATCCCGCCCGCACGGCCCCGGTGAACGCCTGTCTGACGTGCCGCGCACGCAGGAGCGGGCGCCCGACGACCACAGCCCCCGCGGTGCCGGGCCAGCGGAGAACAGGACCGCACGGCGTATCGGCGGCACTACTCGGCCACTTGGGGTTGATCCCTCCCCAAGGGCGGTTACTCTTGGTGACGCATCCGGTACCGGTGACCCGGACTGTCCGACGCACCGTGCACGGGCGATCCACGCGGATCACCTCAGCTCGTCTCCAAAGGGAGATCATTCGTGACCAGCCCCAGCAACTCGCCCGGTTTCGGGAACATACGGCCCGACCGCGGCGGCCAGGCCGAGGCGTTCGACGCCATCGGCGGCCGGTACGACGAGGTCTTCCCGCGCAAGGAAGGGCAGGTCGCCGCCACCGAGTGGCTGGCCGGCTCGTTGCGGCCCGGCGCCCGGGTGCTGGACCTGGGATGCGGTACCGGACTGCCCACCGCGCGCCGGCTGGCGGACGCGGGATTCGAGGTCGTCGGCGTGGACCTGTCGAGCACGATGGTCGATCTGGCCCGGGCGAACGTGCCCGCCGCGCGGTTCCACCAACTGGACATGGCGGACCTCTACCCGGGCGGCTCCCGCGACCTGGGCCGGTTCGACGCGGTCACGGCGTTCTTCACGCTGATCATGCTGCCGCGCGCGGAGATCCCGCTCGCCCTTGAGGCCGTCGGCCGACTACTGGTCCCCGAGGGCCTGTTCGCCCTGTCGATGGTCGAGGCCGACGTCGACGACTTCGCGATCCCGTTCATCGGCACCACGGTCCGCGTCTCCGGCTATCTGCGGGACGAACTGTGCGAGGTGGTCGAGGGCGCGGGCTTCGAGATCGTCGGCGAGTCCTTCACCTCGTACGCGCCGGCGTCCGCGGACACCAAGCCCGAGGAACAGATCTTCCTGCGCTGCAGACGGAAGTGGGAACGCTGACACGGTAGGCCGCGCTCAGCCGGGTGTCCGGCTGGAGGAGTCGCCGCCGGGCCGGACAAGCCCGCCGGCCGCCGCGCTCAGGCCGCCTGCGACGACTGCGGGGCCACGGCGGCCCACTCCAGGACGAGCCGCTGGTACTCCTCGCGCTGCTCGACGCTCAGTGTCCCGCCCGACCGCAGCCACAGGGCCCGGATCTCCTCGTTGACCTCCGCGGCCGATCGCTCGGAGGCGGCTTCAACTGTGGTGGACATGGTGTGAAGCATATGCCAGCAGAGGTGAAGACCAGGTGAGTAAGTACGATCGATAAGGGATATATCGGACCGTGTTGCTCATCACGTCAGACTGCGGCCGATCACGGGATGTTCACTCGCCGTTCAGCCACAGGTCGGTGAGCCGCCCTCAGGAACCGCAGCGGGCCGCCGCCCGGCCGGGTCAGTCCTCGGCGGCGCCCAGCACCAGGACCTGGATCGCCAGCACGGCCGCCCCACGAGCCCAGTCATGGAAGTCGGACACCTTGGTCTCCAGGACGACGGGCGCGGCCAGCGGATGACGGTGGGCCCGGACGGTCTCCCACACCGCCGCTCCGGCCACGTCCATCAGTCCGACGCCCTCCCCGGCGAGCACGATCTTCCGCGGCATCACGAGGTTGGCGATCTGCCCGACCAGCGTGCCCAGCGCCCGTGCCGCCTCGTCGAGCACCCGGACGGACATCGGCTCGCCCTCGGCGGCACGCGCGAGGATCTCCTCGTAGGTGGCGTCCCGGCCGGTGGCGGCCCGGATCTGGTACCGGATGCCGGGGATGGTGAGCAGCGACACGACGCTGCCCCGCTCGCCATGGGGGGTCAGCGGCCCGTGCGGGTCGACGATCCAGTGATGCCCGAATCCCCGGTCCTCCTCCGCGTACCGCACCCGCTTGCCGCCCAGCACCAGGCCGTAACCGAAACCGGCCCCGATGGTCAGGACGACGAAGCGGTCGAGACCGCGGCCGGCGCCGAACCAGGTCTCCGCCTCGACCAGGGCGGCGAAGTCGTTCTCCACGACCACCGGCAACCCGGTGCGGGCCCCGACCAGTTCGGCCAGCGGCACGTCCCGCCACTTCAGGAAGGGCGACTCACCGACCACGGCACGGTCCTGCACGAGTCCGCCCACCCCGATGCCGATGCCCGCGAGCGCGGGGAAACGGGCGGCCAGTTCGGCGGTCATCCCGGCGAGCAGATCGACGACCTCGCCGGGGTCGTGCGTGGTGAGCGGGCGGTCGAGGCGGGCGACGATATCGCTCCTGAGGCTGGTGACGACGCCGTACACCATGTCCTCGGTGATCTTGAAGCCGAGGAAGGACCGGGACTCGGCGACGACGTCGAGCGGTTGCGAGGGACGCCCCTGCCGCGCTTCGCCGGGGCCGCCCGCCTCGGGGACCTCGACGAGCAGCCCGGACTCGATCAGCGGCTTGGTCAGCCGGGTGAGGCTGCCCGCGGAGAGGTCCAGCCGCCGGGCCAGTTCGGCGCGCGACAGCGGACCGTGGACGAGCACCTCGATGGCCACGGAGCGTTCACCGGGGCTGAGCGGCAGCCAGCTGGCGGCAGCTGCGGCGGTCATGGAGATCGAACTCCCTGATGTATCTTTCGGCCTGAAAGTAAGATGCCCAGTCTAGAGCGTGCCGAGTCGGGTGGACATGGCCCTTCCGAGGGTCTTGACGGATTGATTGTTTCGCATCAAAAGTAAATACCCGAGGAAGACCAACACCGGATCACAGTCATCCGCGGCCACTGAAGGGCACCCTTTTCCATGACGTTCTCCCTCGGCATCGTCGGCGCCGGACAGTTCTCCGGCCAGTTCGCCACCCTGTTCCAGGCCCACCCCGGCGTCGGCGACGTGTACGTCACCGATCTGCTGCCCGAGCGGGCCGAGCGGCTGGCCACGGCCCAGTCCCTCGCCGGCACCTTCCCGTCGTACGAGGCCATGCTGGAGTCGGAGGCCGTCGACGCGGTCGCCGTCTTCACCCAGCGCTGGACCCACGGCCCGCTGGTGCTCCAGGGCCTGGCCGCCGGCAAGCACGTCTACTCGGCGGTCCCCATGGCGATCACCACCGAGGAGATCGCCGCGATCATCGAGGCGGTCAGGACGACCGGGCTCACCTACATGATGGGCGAGACGAGCCAGTACAACCCGGCGACCGTGCACGCCCGCAACCAGATCGCCGAGGGCGCCTTCGGGCGGATCTTCTACGCCGAGGGCGACTACGTCCACGACATGGACCTCGGCTTCTACGACGCCTACCGGTACAGCGGCGGCGAGAACTGGCAGGCGACCGCCAGCTATCCCCCGCTGCTGTACCCGACGCACTCGGTGGGCGGGGTGCTCGGCGCCTGGCAGACGCACGCGGTGAGCGTGTCGGCCCTCGGGGTCGTCGACGAGCGCGGGGACGGCGTCTTCGACCGTTCGGTCAGCCAGTTCGACAACGACGTCTCCAACGCGACCGCGCTGTTCGAAGTGGCGGGCGGCGGCTCGTTCCGCACGAACGAGTTCCGGCGGGTCGGCTACCCCTCACACATCCGCGAGTCCCGGTTCCGGTTCTTCGGCACGGACGCGAGCATGGAGCAGCTCGCCACGGTGGCCTTCTGGCAGGACAAGACCGGGGTGACGGACATCAGCGAGCTGCTGGAGCCCAAGCCCACCCTGTCCCCCGACGATCCGTCGCTCCAGCACGTCGCGCCCGAGCTGCGGGCCGCGTTCACCTCTGGCTCGGCGCCGGTGCACGACCGCGCCCGGCTGCCGCGCGCGTTCGACCACCTGCACAACGGGCACGAGGGCAGCCACCACTTCCTGGTGGACGACTTCGTGACCGCGGTGAACACCCGCACCCTGCCGTCCGTGAACGCCTGGGTGGCGGCGCGCTACACCCTGCCGGGGATCATCGCGCACGAGTCCGCGCGGCAGGGCGGGGTCCGGCTGGAGATCCCCGATTTCGGGGACGCCCCGGAGAGCTGAGTGACGGCCGGGTGCCTGGGCGTGCTCAGGTGCCCGGCTTGCGGCCGTACACGAAGACGTCGTCGCCCTTCTTCAGCAGCGACCAGTACTTCTTGGCGTCCTTCGTGGTCATGTTGACGCAGCCGTGCGAGCCCGGCGGGTTCCACATGCTGAGACCGACCGAGTGGAACGCCTGGCCGCCGTCGAAGAACTGGCTGTAGGGCATCGGCACGTCGTAGAGCGACGAGACGTGGTCGATGTCCCGCCAGTAGATCTTCTTCAGGCCGGTGCGGGTCTCGTACCCGTTGCGGCCGGTGCGCACCGGGACCGGCCCGTACACCAGTTTCTTGCCGTCCTGGATCCAGCTCAGCTGGAGCGTGAGGTTCACACAGGCGACACGGCCCTTGTTCACCGGGCACTTGCCGGCCTTGTTCGGGTTCTTCCTGACGGCCTTCTGTTTGTTCATGAGGTTCATCACGCCCCAGGTCACGGGACCCGCGTAGCCGATGTTGGGCGTGATGCCGTGCTTGTTCTGGAAGGCCCGGACGGCCTTGCAGTCGGCGGTGGACTGCTTCCCGTCGACCGGGCGGCCGAGGAACTTCTCCACCTGCTTCTGGTAGGGCCCGGCCTTCGTCGTGCAGCTCGCCGCCTGGGCCGGTGCGGCGCCGAGCGCGAGTGTGAGCGGTGCCACCAGCCCCGTGATGCCCAGCGCGACGGCGCTTCGCCTGCCTATGTCCCCCATGTAGGGCCCCTCCTTGCTCGGGCGTCCGTGACCGTCACGGACCCGGAGACCTAGACGAGCGAGCCGTGGCTTCGGTTGCGGCGCCTCCCAAGTCGTGACCGAACGGTGAAGATCCGGCCCGCTGGCGCCCGTACCGCTCAGTCGGCGGCGCCGCGCAGGGCCGTGTGGAAACCGGTGTTGACCGCGGTGAGTCCGCCGTCGACACGGAGCGCGGTGCCCGTGATCCAGGCGGCGTCGCGGGAGGCGAGGAAGGCGACGGCGGCGGCGATGTCCTCGGGTTCGCCGACCCGGCCGAGGGGGTAGAGCCCGCGGACGGCGTCGAGTTCGGCCTCCCGCCCCGCCCAGGCCGAGGTGCGCACCGTGCCGGGCGCCACCAGGTTGACCCGGACCCCGCGCGGCGCCGCGTGCCCGGCGAGGGTGCGGGTCAGGGAGTCGAGTCCGGCCTTGGCCGCGCTGTAGGCGTGGTTGCCGAAGTCCTGGACGCCGTTGACGGAGCCGATGAGGACGATCGCGCCCCGGCCGGAGGCGGCGAGGTGCGGGAGCGCGGCGCGGCAGCAGCGGTAGCCGCCGGTGAGGGTGACGTCCAGGTCGCGGGCCCAGGCGTCGTCCGGGTCGTCCTCGAAGAGGGGAACGTCGGGGGTGCAGTGGGCGGCACAGCTCACGAGGACGTCGAGCGAGCCGAGGACAGCGACGGCCCGGGCGACGGCGGCCTCGACGGAGGCCCGGTCGGACACGTCGCAGGCGAACGCCTCGGCCGCCAGGCCCTGTCGGCGCAGCCCGTCCGCGGCCCGCTCCGCCGCGGGCAGGTCGTGGTCGGTCACCAGGACCCGGGCGCCCTCGTCGGCGAGCCGGCGGGCGACGGCCGCGCCGATGCCGCGGGCCGCGCCCGTGATGAGAACTCCGTGTCCCGCGAAGCGTTTGGATTCGGTCATGACAAGGACGGTACGGGCGCGGCGATGGCCGCAAAAGGCCACTGCGCAGGTGGCTGTGCCGGACGGCGTGCGGGCATGTCCGCGTTCCCGCGGGCGTGCGGGCATGTCCGCGTTCCCGCGGGCGTGCGGGCATGTCCGCGTTCCCGCGGGCATGCGGGCATGTCCGCGTTCCCGCGGGCGTGCGGGCATGTCCGCGTTCCCGCGGGCGTGCGGGCATGTCCGCGTTCCCGCGGCGACTCCCCGCCCTGATCGCCGGTGCGGCGCTGCTCCTGCCGGCCAGCCCGGCGGTGGGGGCCCAGGACCTGCGACCGGGTGGTGGCGGTGATGGAGTGGGCCGGTTCCCGCGGGAGGACCGGCGCGGTCCCGAGACCTGACAGGCCCGGCCGGCCCGGCAGCGGGCCGGCCGGGAGGGTCACTACGCGGCCGTACGGGAGGATCCGCACCTGTCGCCCGGCCATCCGGCGGGCCGGCCGCTCCTGCGGTCGTAGGTCACCGGTAGCCGGTCACGTCCGCCGGTCGGCCGGCGTCCTGCACCTCGACGAGGTACCGCCAGGCGTCGGGGCGGCTGCCGTCCAGGTCCGTGAAGCCGTACACCTGGGCGAGCCCGCCGCTGGACAGGGACTGCCCGTTCCAGCGGGCCACGTCGGGATCGTCGGCCAGGGCGGCCACGGCCCGGCCGACGTAGCGCGGGGTCTCGGAGATGGCGAAGTGGGGCACCCGGTCCAGCGCGGTACGCCAGTCGTCCTCGCGGACGCCGAAGTGGTCGAGCATGATCTCCGAGCGCAGCCAGCCGGGGGTCAGCGCGACCGCTGTGGCACCGCGCGGGCCCAGTTCGTGGCCGAGGGCGAAGCCCATGCGCAGGACGGACGCCTTGGCGAGGTCGTAGAAGAAGGAGACCCGGTAGGTGTCGCGGTTGTAGTCGGCCGTGCCGTCGGTGACCTCCACGGCGAGACCGCCGGGGTGGCGCAGCAGCAGCGGCAGGGCGAAGTGGCTGGTGATGGCGTGGGTCTCCACGGCGAGCCGGAGCAGGCGCAGTCCTTTGTCGAGGTCGTGTTCCCAGACCGGGCTGTCCCAGGCGAACAGGTGCTCGCCGCCCCAGATGTCGTTCACCAGGACGTCGAGCCGGCCCTGTTCGTCGGCGATGCGGTCCACGAGGGCGCGGACGGCGGCCGGGTCGAGATGGTCGACGGGGACGGCGATGCCCCGGCCGCCGGCCGCGGTGACCAGGTCGGCGGTGTCCTCGACGGTCTCGGGGCGGTCGTACTCCGAGCGGCGGGCGCGCGTACTGCGGCCGGTGGCGTAGACGGTGGCGCCGGCCGCGCCGAGTTCCACCGCGATTCCGCGGCCCGCTCCCCTGGTCGCGCCCGCCACCAGCGCGACCTTGCCCGCCAACGGTCCTGACATGTCCGGCCTCCTGTGTCCGTACGACTGCGTCGCCGATCAGGCTGCCGGGAAAGCCGGACACCTCCTGTCACCTTTTCTGGCGCGGTCCGTGTCCTTGGTCGCGTAGTCCCTGGTCCTTGGTCGCACGGTCCGCCGTCCTCACTCGCACAGTCTCTCGTCGCGTTCCCGGCAGCCGGCGAGGAACCACAGCCGGCGGCCCTGGTTCGACTCGTACACGAAGTCCCGCAGGGCGGTGCTCTCGGCGAAATGCCGGGCGATGTCGCCGATGACGGCCAGGCCCAGCCGGTACGTGGAGAACTTCTGCACGACGGCGCCCGCGATGCCGGACCGCAGCCGGAAGAACTCGTCCGGGACGCGCTCCACGGGGACCGCGACCCACTGCGCCTCCCGGCCGAGCGCGTCCCCGACGAGGTCGAGCGCCGCGCTCTCGCCGTCGAGGAGCGGGCCGTCGGAGGCGCAGGTCAGGACGCGTACGTCGGGCAGGCTCACCAGCGTGTCCGGGGTCATGGCAGGCGATCGTACGGGCGGCACCGTCCGTTCTCCCGCGGTTTTTCCGGGTTCAGTGGCCGCGGGCGATCCATTCCTCCAGGTGCGGGGCCTCGGCGCCGATGGTGGTGGCGTCGCCGTGGCCGGTGAGGACCTTGGTCTCGGGCGGGAGGGTGAGGAGGCGGTCGCGGATCGAGGCGATGATCGTCGGGAAGTCGGAGTAGGAGCGCCCGGTGGCGCCGGGGCCGCCCTGGAAGAGGGTGTCGCCGGTGAAGACCGTGGCCAGTCCAGGGTCGTGGAGGCAGACCGCGCCCGGTGAGTGGCCGGGGGTGTGCAGGACGGTCAGATCAGCGCCGGCGGTCTCCAGTACCTGGCCGTCGGTGAGGTGCCTGTCGGGATCCCGGTCGGGGTGGGTCTGCCGCCACAGCGGCAGGTCGGCGGGGTGCAGCCAGATCGTGGCGCCGGTGAGGTCGGCGAGGGCGGGGGCGGCGTCGATGTGGTCGTTGTGGGCGTGGGTGCAGACGATGGCGGTCAGCCGCCGGTCGCCCACCGCCTCGGCGATGGCGCGGGCGTCGTGGGCGGCGTCGATGACGATGGCTTCCTCGTCGTCGCCGACGATCCATACGTTGTTGTCGACCTCCCAGGTGCCGCCGTCGAGGGTGAACACGCCCGAGGTGACGAGGCGTTCGATGCGCGCGGCCATCACAGCACCACCACCGAGCGCAGCACGTCGCCGCCGTGCATCCGCTCGAACGCCTTCTCCACCTCGTCGAGCCCGACGGTCTCGGAGACGAACGCGCCCAGGTCCAGGCGCCCCTGCAGGTGCAGGTCGATCAGCATGGGGAAGTCCCGGGAGGGCAGGCAGTCGCCGTACCAGGAGGACTTGAGCGCGCCGCCACGGCCGAAGACGTCCAGCAGCGGCAGCTCGAGCTTCATCTCGGGCGTGGGCACGCCGACGAGGACGACCGTGCCGGCCAGGTCGCGGGCGTAGAACGCCTGCCGGTAGGTCTCCGGGCGGCCCACCGCGTCGATGACGACGTCGGCACCGAAGCCTCCGGTCAGTTCCCTGACGGCCTCGACCGGGTCGGTCTCGCGGGAGTTGACGGTGTGCGTGGCGCCCATGGCACGGGCCTTCTCCAGCTTGCGGTCGTCGATGTCGACGGCGATGATCTTCGCCGCGCCCGCCAGCCGGGACCCGGCGACCGCCGCGTCGCCGACGCCGCCGCAGCCGATGACGGCCACGGAGTCGCCGCGGCCGACGTTGCCGGTGTTGAGGGCGGCGCCGATGCCGGCCATTACACCGCAGCCCAGCAGCCCGGCGACGGCGGGCGAGACGGCCGGATCGACCTTGGTGCACTGCCCGGCCGCGACCAGCGTCTTCTCGGCGAAGGCCCCGATGCCCAGGGCCGCCGTCAGTTCGGTGCCGTCGGTGAGGGTCATCTTCTGCCGCGCGTTGTGGGTGTCGAAGCAGTACCACGGGCGACCGCGCAGACAGGCCCGGCAACTGCCGCACACGGCCCGCCAGTTGAGAATCACGAAGTCACCCGGAGCGACCTCCGTGACGCCGTCGCCGACCGACTCCACCACACCCGCCGCCTCATGGCCGAGCAGGAAGGGGAACTCGTCGGTGATGCCGCCCTGCTTGTAATGCAGATCCGTGTGGCACACCCCGCACGCCTGGACACGGACGACCGCCTCACCCGGACCGGGATCCGGCACCACGATCGTCTCGACCCGCACCGGCTGGTCCTTCCCCGGTGCGATCACGCCGCGTACTTCCTGCGCCATGGCCTGGCCCCTTCCATCGATGTGCCTGTGTGCCGACCCTACGCGTGACCGATCGGTAGCGGGACGGAGCACGACGGCGACGGTGGATCTTTCCGGCCGGACGCGCCGACGGGTCGGCGGAGGCTGGGCGAGCGACCGGCGGAGGCTAGGCGAGCGACAGGAACAGCTTCTCCAGACGGGCCCTCATCTGCTCGGCCGTCCCGCTGTCCGTCCCGTTCTGCCCGTCGGCCAGGACCTGCTGGAGTCCGGTCGCGATGATCGCGAAGCCGGCCCGGTCCAGCGCGCGCGAGGCCGCGGCGAGCTGAGTGACCACGTCCTCGCAGTCACGGCCCTCCTCGATCATCCTGACCACGCCCGATATCTGTCCCTGCGCCCGGCGCAACCGGTTGAGCACCGACGTCAGTTCGTCACCTTCGAACCGCAGCTCCACGACCGCCCCTCCACTCCCTTGATACCCTCTGGGGTATTCTACCCGGCCGTCCGTTCCCAGGGCCCGGACAGCCGTGAGGGCCGCCCGTTTCCGGACGGCCCTCGGTGTCGGCGGGCGGGGTGCGGCGGTTCAGTACTCGACGGCGGGCAGCAACCCGGTCACGGGGGCGACCAGGTCGGTGACCTGGTGCAGTTCCCCGAGGTCGTGCAGCCGGTTCAGCCCCTGCAACTGCTCGGAGACCCGTGGGACCCCGGCCCGCTGCTCCGCGGGGATGTCGCTCGTGGCGAGCGCGTCGAGCGTGGCCATCGGGCTGATCTTCCCGGTTTCCCGGGCGCTCGCGGGAGCCGCGTTCGCCAGCGGTGCGGCGAGGCCGGTGACGCCCGCGGCGAGGCCGACGGCGGCGACGATGCGTCGTGTTGGGATCATGTCCTCAGCAACGGCACCGCCGCCCCTGCGGACACGGGCACCCGCCCCCCGCTCACCCGTGAGGCGGAGCGACCCCGCTGCGCTTGCCGAGGCCGCCGGGGCGCGGGAGCCTCGAAGAGGGGACGCGAACGCCCCGCTCCGCCCGGGCCCGCGGCCCCTCGAAGGAGGTCACCATGGGTACCGCGACGGGCTCCGCCTTCACCGCCGAGACCCTGCGCCGGGGCATCGAGGGGAACACCGGGAACTCCCTGCTGTCGCTGTACGCGGACGACGCGGAGATCCGCATCGTCGACCGCGACACCCAGCCCAGCCACCCCAGGGTCCTGCGTGGCCGGCCCCAGATCGCGCAGCTGCTCGACGACGTCTACAGCCGCGACATGACACACAAGCTGGACCGGTGTGTCGTGCAGGGCGACCACGCCGCCTACAGCGAGTCCTGCGAGTACGGGGACGGCGTACGGGTTCTCACCGAGTCCATGATCACGCTGCGCGACGGCAAGATCGCCGAACAGGTCATGATCCAGGCATGGGACGAGTAGCGAAACGGATCGCGCGGGTCCAGGTCACCTCCCGGCTGACCTGGACCGCCCATCTGACCTGGACCTTCTCCGCCCGGGCGGCGCTCGGCCGGGCCCGTCACCGGCAGCCCGGCGGTCACCGGCCGGTGAGCGCCGGGCTCCTTCGGACGGTGCTGCGGGCGGCGTGCCGCCGCCGGTGCGCTCCGGCGGCACCGACGCCCCGCACCCGCCGCGCCCGCCCACGCTGACACCGCCCGGCCGGAGGGCATCGGCGGGCACCGACGGGCACCGGCGGGCACCGACGGGACATCGACCCCGGCTCAGCGCATCCAGGCGCTGTACTCCATGACGTCGCCGGCCATGACGCCGTACTCCGACTGGTCCTCGCTGAACGTGATCTCGGTCCCGAGCACGGCTCCGGTGGCGGGGTCCAGGACCAGCATCCGGCGGGTGCCGTCCGTGTCGTAGACGTATGCCTGGCCGGGCCGCCCGAGCCGGTCGGTGACCTGCCCGACCGCCCGCAGGCCGGGGATGTCGGCGAGGAGCCGCACGAGCGCCGCCGACTCGCGCGCGCCGAGCGTCCAGTGGTCGAGCAACTCGTTGACGGCGTCCAGGAGTTCGGGCGTGGTCGGGGAGTCGGTGCGGGCCGTCTCGGCGAGGTAGGCACGCAGGTGTCCGGCATCGTGCGGGGGCGGCGCCTCCGGCGGGGCGTCGCTCCAGCTCGGCGGGTAGGTGCGGTGGCTGAGCACCTGGCCGTCGGCGACCTGGTGCGGTGCTCCGTCCTCGTCCGTGAGGACGGGACGGCCCGGGTGCCGCGGATCGGTCGCCACGACGATCTCCGTGCGGCTGTCGTCGGCGTGCCAGCGCACGATGCGTTCCTCGGGCAGGGTGACCGGCGGCTTGTCGTCGCTCATGCCGAGGCTCCAGGACTGCACGTGCGTGCCCTTGCGCAGTTCCGGGGAGCCGTCCGCCGCGGCCGCCGCGGCGAGGGCGGCGAGCCGGTCCAGGGGTACGGCGGTGGAGTGGGGGCGTACGGCGAGCGGGCGGGGCGCGGCGACGGCGGGGGTGGTGCCCGTGCCGCCGAGCAGCACGGTCAGGGCCGTCGCGAGGACGACGGCGCAGGCCGCGAGGCCCCAGGCCGGCCGGGTGTACCGGTGGCGGCGGCCGGGGTGGGGGTCGTGCAGCAGCCGGTTCAGGGTGCGCTCGGCGTGCTGGTCGAGCGGGCCGTCCGCGGTGAGCGGGTCGTCCGCCGGCACCGGGTTGGCGCGGCGCAGCAGGTCGAGTTCGTCAGCCATGGCCGTCGTCCTTCGAAAGGGCCGCGTCTACGGCGGGTACGTTGCGCGGCGCCGGGCGTGCGGCGCCCGCAGCCGGTGCCGGTGCCGGACCGGCAGGTGCGGCCGGTGGCGAATCGGCGGAGGCGGCCGGTGCCAGGCCGGCGGACACGCCCGGGCGGATGCGGTCGATCTCGGCTCTCAGCCGGCGCCGCGCCCGGTGCAGGCGCATCGCGGCGGCCCGGTTCCCGCAGCCGAGGGCGACGGCGATCTCGTCGACGCCGAGTTCCTCCCATGCCGCCAGGCGCAGCACTTCCTGGTCGGCCGGGGAGAGCCGGGCCAGTGCCTCGTGCACCCAGGCGCCCGGAGTCTCCGTGTCGGGGCTCTCCACGATGTGCCGCCGGTGGGCGGTGTCCTCGTTGCCGAGCCGGTCGACCAGCCGCCGCCGGCGGCCCCAGCCGCGCACCGTGTTCGCCAGGCAGTTGCGTGCCACCCCGTACAGCCAGGGAAGCGGCACGGACGGCAGTTCGGCCCGGCGGCGCCAGGCGACCGTGAACACCTCCGCCACCACTTCCTCCACCGCGTCGGCCCGATCCGCCAGTCGCCGTGCGACATAGCGGGTGACCGCCCAGTAGTGCTCGCGATAGGCAGCGGCGAAGATCTCGTCGTTGCTCATGCCCGCTTGGTGTCCGGCACCGGCCGGATCGTCACACCCCTTCGTCGTGATTCTCGCCGCGTCCTTCGAGTGTGACCTCCGGGGTCCGCGCGGACACAGGCAGGGCGTGACAAGCATCGACCTCAGGATCCTCGACCGCAGGATCGTCAGGTGGCTGACGACCACCGACCACAAGACGATCGGCACGCTGTATCTCACGACGTCGTTCGTGTTCTTCCTGATCGGCGGCGTGATGGCGCTGCTCA
>NZ_JBIAXM010000068.1:0-18423 GCF_042896695.1 Streptomyces sp. NPDC001270
CCGATCCAACAACCCCGGATCAGCCACACCCCGCAACACATCCACCAGCGACCAGTCACACCACCGCTCCAACACAGACGCACACTCCCCGATACACTCCGCAAACACCCGCGACGACTCCAACAACTCCCGCCCCATCCCCACCCACTGCGAACCCTGACCAGGAAACACCCACACCAACTTCCCCAGCACACCCGAACCGGCACCACCCACCACAACTCCCGGTGCTCCCTCACCCCGCGCCAACGCCCGCAGCCCGGTCATCGCCTCCTCACCCGAACCCGCCACCACCACCGCACGGTCGTCCAACACCGCACGACCCGACACCAACGCCCCAGCCACCGACCCCAGCGAAACCCCCTCAGCAGCACCCTCGACGAACGCAGCCAACCGACCGGCCTGCCCCGCCAACGAACCGACACCCCGCGCCGACACCACCAACGGCACCACACCCACCACCGGCGCCACCTCAACCGCGCCCCACCCCACAGGTGCTTCCTCCAGAATCAGATGCGCATTCGTCCCACTGGCTCCGAACGAAGACACACCGGCCCGGCGCGGCCGACCGTTGCGCGGCCAGTCCCGGGCCCCGGTCAGCAGCTCGACGGCACCGGTCGACCAATCCACCTGAGTCGTGGGCTCGTCCACATGCAGCGTGGACGGCATGACACCGCGCTGCATGGCCATGACCATCTTGATCACGCCGGCCACACCCGCGGCAGCCTGCGTGTGACCGATGTTCGACTTCAGGGAACCGAGCCACAACGGACGCTCCGGATCCCGGTCCTGCCCGTACGTCGCCAGCAACGCCTGCGCCTCGATCGGATCACCCAGCGCCGTCCCGGTCCCATGAGCCTCGACGACATCCACATCGGACGGCGAGAGCCCGGCGTTCGCCAGCGCGCTGCGGATGACCCGCTGCTGCGAAGGACCGTTCGGCGCCGTCAGACCGTTCGACGCACCGTCCTGGTTCACCGCGCTGCCCCGCAACACCGCCAAGACCCGATGCCCACGCTCACGCGCCACCGACAACCGCTCCAACACCACCACGCCCACACCCTCGGACCAACCAGTACCGTCAGCAGCCGAGGAGAACGCCTTGCACCGCCCGTCCCCAGCCAGGCCCCGTTGCCGCGAGAACTCCAGGAAGGCGTCCGGACTGGCCATCACCGTCGCGCCACCGGCCAGCGCCATCGAGCACTCACCCTGCCGCAATGCCTGTGCGGCAAGATGCATCGCCACCAGCGACGACGAACACGCCGTGTCCACAGTGACCGCGGGACCCTCGAAACCGAACACATAGGACACGCGCCCCGACGCCACACTCGACGCCGTACCGGTCATGAGATAGCCCCGGACGTCTTCGGGTACCTGATGGAGTCGCGTCACATAGTCGTGATGGACGATCCCGGTGAAGACCCCGATGTCCCTGCCTTTGGCCGACAGCGGGTCGAGACCAGCCCGTTCCAACGCCTCCCAGGACGTCTCCAACAGCAACCGCTGCTGCGGATCCATCGCCAACGCCTCACGCGGCGAAATCCCGAAGAACCCCGCGTCGAAGCGCGCTGACTCGTGGAGGAACCCCCCCGAGCGGGTGTAGCTCGTACCCGGGTGGTCCGGGTCCGGGTGGTACAGCCCCTCAAGGTCCCAGCCGCGGTCGAGCGGGAACCCGGACACCGCGTCCCGCTGCTCCAGCACCAGGTTCCACAGCTCCTCGGGACTGTCCACTCCGCCAGGCAGCCGAGTGCTCATTCCGACGATCGCGATCGGCTCGTCGTGGACGGATGCCGCTGCGGGAGAGACGGGTGCCGATGCGGACTCGCCGACCACTTCGGCCCGTAGGTAGGCCGAGAGCAGGGCAGGTGTCGGATAGTCGTAGACCAGCGTGCTGGGCAGGTCCACCCCGGTGAAGTCGTGCAGGCGGTTGCGGAGCTTGACCGCGCTGAGGGAGTCGAACCCAAGGCTGTTGAAGGACTGCTGCTCGTCGAACCCGTCCCCTTCGCGATGGCCGAGCACGACCGCGGTGCTCTGCTGGACCAGGTCCATCACCACACGCAACTGCTCGGCGGCCGCGAGCCCGGCCAGCCGGTCGGCGATCGCGTCACCTGCCCCTTCACCACGCGGCACCACGCGCCGGGTGAGGGACAACGGCTGCACACCGGCGCTGGATTCCGTGGGTTCGCCGACAGCGGCGTCCAGGGCCAAGGGGCCGATGGCCGCGACGGGGTCACCTGCCGGGTCCGCGAGCTCCAGGAGGTGCCGGCCGTCCGGAGTCGCAGTGATCCGCACCCGCAGGGAGGTGGCGCCTTCCGCGTACACCGCGACGCCGGAGCAGGCGGACAGGTCGCGGTGGTCGTCGCCCGCGAGGACGCGCAGTGCGGTGTCGACGAGCACTGGGTGCAGGGTGAACGCCGCTGTACGGTCCGTCAGTTCGACCGGAAGCGCGATCTCCGCGAAGGTCTGTCCGTCCTGCTGCCACGCCCGGTGCGCCCCCGGGAGGACGGCGCTGTCCGCAGGCGGCGACCAGTTCCGCAGGTCGAAGACCGGCCGTGGCATTCCGGGAACCAGCACGGCGCGTGCGTGGCACGTCCAGGGCCCCGGGTCTGCGTCGACGAGCCTGCTGTGGACAGTGGCACGGCGGCGCCCGTCCGGGTCGGGGCCGTCCACGGACACCCTGACCTGGGTATGACCGTGCTCCGGCACCGTCAGAGGTGCTGCGACGACGACGTCGTCGAGGCTTCCGCAGCCCACCTCGTCGCCTGCCCTGACAAGCATGTCCAGGAGCGCGCCGGCCGGCACCCGGGTGGTGCCGGCCGGGAGCAGGCCCGGGATCCGCGGCGACAGCCGTCCGGTGAGCACGACGCTGGTGCCGCCGTCGCCCGGCACGTCGACGACGGTGCCGAGCAGTGGGTGCCGGGCGCTGACGGCTCCGAGCGCTTCGGCGCCGCCCGTCGCGGTGTCGTCGGACTCGATCCAGTACCGCTCGTGCTGGAACGCATAGGTGGGCAGGTCGATCCCGCCCGGCGTGGCCGTCCGGTCGAGAACGGCCGCCCAGTCCACGGCCGCGCCGCGCACGTGCAGTGCCGCGAGCGCGGTCAGAACGTCGGCGACCTCCGCACCGTCCTTGCGCAGGGTGGCGATGCAGCTCTGTTCCTGTGCGCCGAGCGAGCCGAGCGCCGACGCGGCGAGGACTCCTCCCGGGCCCAGCTCAAGGAACGTCGTCGCTCCCCGCTCACTCAGCGAGGTGACGGCGTCGCTGAATCGGACGGCGTTCCGCGCCTGGTCGACCCAGTAGTCGGGGGTACCGAGTTGCTCATCCGTGGCGAGGTCGCCGGTCAGTGTGGAGATGATGGGGAGGGCACCGGGCCCGAACGGCAGTCCCTGAACGACGGAACGGAACTCGTCGAGCATGGGTGCCATGAGCGGAGAGTGGAAGGCGTGGCTGACCGACAGCCGCCGCGTCCTGGTGCCGCGGCTCGCCAGCTCGCCGGCGATGGCGAGCACGGCGTCCTCGACGCCGGAGAGCACCACCGAGTCAGGGCCGTTCACCGCCGCGACGCAGACCGCTCCTCCCGCGCGGGCCAGCAGCGGTTCGACGTCGGCCTCGGTCGCCCGGACGGCGACCATCGCACCGCCTGCGGGCAGCGCCTGCATCAACCGGCCACGGGCGGCTATCAGTGCGCCCGCCTCGTCCAGTCCCAGCATTCCGGAGACGTGGGCGGCGGTGATCTCGCCGATCGAGTGGCCGACGAGGAGATCCGGTCGCACGCCCCAGGACTGAAAGAGCCGGAACAGTGCGGTCTCGACGGCGAACAGGGCGCCCTGCGTGTACATGGTCCGGTCGAGGAGTTCGCTGCCGGGCTCCCCCGGGGCGGCGAACACCACGTCACGCAGCCGCCGCGCCGTTTGTCCGCGCAGGTGTTCTTCCACCGCATCGCAGGCGGCCGTGAAGGCGTCCCGAAAGACCGGGAAGGTCTCGGCGAGTTCGCGGCCCATGCCGGCCCACTGACTGCCCTGGCCAGTGAAGAGGACGGCCAGTTTGCCCGTGGCCGTTGTGCCGGAAATGACCGCTGGGCTCGCTTCGCCACGCCCGAAGGCATCGAGTTCTGCGCGGAGTTGCTGTCGGTCGGACGCCAGGAAGACGGCGCGGTGGGCGAGTTGGGCGCGCGTGGTGGCCAGCGCGTGGGCGGCGTCGGTGAGGCCCGCGGCAGGGCGGTCGTCGAAGAAACGGCCGAGCCGGTCGGCTTGGCCGCGCAGCCCGGCAGGCGTCCGCGCCGTCACGGGCACCAGCACCGGGACGCCCGTCGGTTCGGGCTCCGGCGCGGGGGTCACCGGCCGGTCAGGGGCCTCTTCGAGGACGATGTGCGCGTTGGTGCCGCCGATGCCGAACGAGGACACTCCGGCTCGGCGCGGATGGCCGTTCTGCGGCCAGTCGCGGGCCTCGGTCAGCAGCCGCACCGCGCCCGCCGACCAGTCGACGTTGGAGGACGGCCGGTCCACGTGCAGCGTCCGGGGAAGGACGCCGTGCCGCATGGCCATAACCATCTTGATCACGCCTGCGACACCCGCTGCCGCCTGTGTGTGCCCGATGTTCGACTTCACCGACCCGAGCCACAGGGGCCGGTCGGCCGGCCGGTCCTGGCCGTAGGTCGCCAGGAGCGCCTCGGCCTCGATCGGGTCCCCGAGCGTCGTACCCGTACCGTGCGCCTCCACCGCGTCGACGTCCGAGGTGTGCAGTCCGGCCTGGGCCAGTGCCTTGCGGATCACCCGCTGCTGCGCAGGACCGTTCGGCGCGGTCAGGCCGTTCGACGCGCCGTCCTGGTTCACCGCCGATCCGCGGACCACGGCCACTACGTGGTGGCCGCGTCGTCGGGCGTCGGACAGCCGCTCCACCAGCAGCAGTCCCGCGCCCTCGGACCAGCCGGTGCCGTCCGCGCCGTCCGCGAACGCCTTGCAGCGACCGTCGGGAGCCAGTCCGCGCTGCCGGGAGAACTCGACGAAGGTCTCCACGGTGCCCATCACCATCGCGCCGCCGGCCAGCGCCATGGAGCACTCGCCCCGGTTCAGCGCCTGCGCCGCCAAGTGCAGCGCCACCAGCGAGGAGGAGCAGGCCGTGTCGACCGTGACGGCGGGTCCCTCGAAGCCGAAGTTGTAGGCGATACGGCCGGAGATCACGCTGCCCGAGCCGCCGGTGAGGCGGAATCCCTCAACGCCGGACGCGTGGTGCATCCGCACGCTGTAGTCGTGGCTGTTGACACCCACGAAAACGCCGATGTCCTGTCCGGCCAGCGTGGTCGGGTCTATCGAGGCCCGTTCGAACGCCTCCCATGACGTCTCCAGCAGCAGTCGCTGCTGCGGATCCATCGCCAGCGCCTCGTTCGGCGAGATTCCGAAGAAGGCGGCGTCGAACCCGGCGGCGTCATCGAGGAAGGCGCCGTGGCGTACGTAGGTGGTGCCAGCGTGGTCGGGATCCGCGTCGTAGAGCCGGTCGGTGTCCCAGCCGCGGTCGTCGGGGAACTCGGTGACCGCGTCGACCCCGTCGGCCACCACCCGCCAGAGGTCATCCGGACTGTGTACGCCCGCGGGGAAGCGACATGCCATCGCCACGATCGCGATCGGCTCGTCGGTCGTCCCGGTGGGGGTGGCGGGCTCGGCAGGACGGCGCGCCGTGCCGCCGAGGAGCTTGGCGCGCAGATGCTCGGCGAGTGCCGCGGGCTTCGGATAGTCGAAGATCATCGCCGGGGAGAGGGTGAGCCCGGTCGCGGTGGCCAATCGGTTGCGCAGTTCGACCGCGGTCAGCGAGTCGAAACCGGCGTCCTTGAAGGTCCGGCCGGCGTCGACGGCATCCGGACCGGTGTGCCCGAGCACCTCGGCGGCCGCCCGCCGGACCAGATCGACCAGGGCCTCGGTCTGCTCGGTGTCGCCCAGACCGGCGATGCGCTCCGTCAGCGGCGCGGGCACGGGCGTGGCCGCGGCCCGGGCCACTGGTCGCGGCGCCGGGGCCAGGCCGCGCAGCAGCGGCGGGAGCGAACCCTCGGCTGCCGCCGCGCGCAACGCAGTCAGATCCAACTTCGCCGCCACCAGTGCGCCGGCCGTACCCATGGCAGCGTCCAGGAGGGCCGTTCCCTCGCCGTCGGACAGAGCGGTCATGCCGATGCGTTTGTTGCGCATCAGGTCCGCGGCGCCCAGGTGCTCGGTCATGGCGCTGACTGCCGCCCAGTAACCCCAGGCAACGGACACACCTGGCAGACCGAGGCGTTGCCGCTGTCGTGCCAACGCGTCCAGGCAGGCGTTGGCCGCGGCGTAGTTGGCCTGCCCCGGGTTGCCCAGTACGCCCGCCGCGGAGGAGAACACCACGAAGGCAGCAAGATCCAGGTCACGGGTGAGCTCGTGGAGGTGGAGCGCCGTGTCCACCTTCGGCCGTAGCACGGTGTCGACACGGCCCGGGGTCAGCTCGGTGATCACTCCGTCGTCCAGGACTCCGGCGGTGTGCACCACGGCGGTGAGCAGGTGCTCGGCCGGAACCGCCTCCAGGAGAGCCTTGAGTTGGGACCGGTCCGCCGTGTCGCAGGCGGCGATGGTGACGGACGCGCCCATGGCTGTCAGCTCGTCGTGGAGTTCCGGGGCAGCGCCGCGGCGGCTGGCCAGGACCAGGTGCCGGATGCCGTACCTGCTGATCAGGTGCCGTGCCGTGATCGCACCGAGTGTTCCGGTGCCGCCGATGATCAGTACGGTGCCTTCGGTGTCGAGCGGGCGGGAGTGCTGCCCGGCTTCGGGAAGTGACCCGCCCCGCGTGACGGGCACGCGTGCCAGCCGGGGCACCTCCGCGACGCCGCTGCGCACCCTCACCTGCGGTTCACCGCTCAGCACCACGGCCGGCAGAGCGGACCGGGAATCGTCATCGAGGTCGGCCAGCAGGATCCGGCCCGGATGCTCCGATTGCGCCGAGCGCACCAGGCCCCACACCGCGGCCGCGTCGAGTTCGTCGCAGTCACCGGTGATCACTGCCAACCGGGTTTCTGCCAGGGCTGGTTCCGCCAGCCATGCCTGGAGTACGGCCAGCGCCGCGCCGACCGATGCGCGGGGGTCGGCAGCCGCGCGCACGGCCTCGTACAGCAGGACGTCCGGAGCCGACCCGGCCGAAACGGCGACATCCTCGCCGGTCGCGACGGGCACGATGTCGAGGGCGCGGTCCACTGCGGGCAGCGGGAGTTCTGTCCAGTCGACGCGGAACAGGGCGTCGTGCGGCAGAGCGCCGCTGTTCTCGGCCTGTTGGGGGGAGAAGGGTGCCCCGCGGACCGATTCGACGGTCATGACGGGCTGCCCGGTGGAGTCGGTCAGCCGCAGACCGGTTCCCTGTGCCGACGTCGCGCCCGGTCGCACGTGCAGTGCGGCGGCTCCGGATGCCAACAGGGAGACCCCGGTCCACACGGACGGGAGCGTGCCGTCGGGGACGACGGTACGGGCGGCGGCTTCCAGCAGAACCGGGTGCAGGCCGTAACGGACCGCGTCGCGCAGTGCCGCCTCGTCCAGGGTGACCTCGGTGGCGGGCCCGGAGTCCGGGGACAACACCTTGGTGGCGGCGGGAGTGAGGGTGCCGTGTGCGTGCCGCGTCCACTGCGCGTCGAGCGGGGCGTCCGCAGCGCGGGAATGAATCTCCACGGACCGCCGCCGCATCTCGTCGGGCCCGCCGACGGTGACATGGATGCTGCGGCTGCCTCGCGGCGCCAGCACCACGGGCGTATCGACGGTCAGTTCTTCGAGGACGGGAGCGGCGGCCAGGTCACCGAGCCGGATGGACAACTCGACCAGGGCGGCGTTCGGTACTACGACGAGGTCGGACACCAGGTGGTCCGCGAGCCAGGGGTGCGACCGGAGCGACCATCTCGACGTGGCAAGCAGGCCGTCCGAGTTCGGCGTGCTGACGACTGCGCCGAGCAACGGATGATCGGCCGCCGCCTGTCCCAACGACGCCGCATCCGTCGCCGTCCGTGCCGGCCTGAGCCAGTAATGCCGGTGATCGAAGGCGTAGGTCGGCAGGTCCACGAACTCGGACGCCGCCCCGCCGGGCAGGATCCGGGACCAGTCGAGCGCGACACCACGCACGAACAACTCGGCCATCGAGGCCATCAGGCGCCGCATCCCACCGTCGTCACGCCGCAGTGACCCGGTGACCACCACATCGGCGTGGCTCTCCTGGACGGTCTCGCTGATCGGCTGGACCAGTACCGGGTGGGCGCTGACTTCGAGGAACACCGTGTGTCCCTGCTTGAGCAGGTCCGCCACCGCCGGGCCGAAACGCACCTGTTGACGCAGGTTGCGATACCAATACCCGCCGTCCAACATCCCGGCGTCCCGGAGCAGGCCACCGGTCACGGTCGAGTAGAACGGCACCATCGGCGCTTGTGCGCTGATCCCGGCCAGCGCTTCGGCGAGCATGTCGCGGATCCGCTCCACGTGCCGAGTGTGGGAGGCGAAGTCCACCGCCACTCGCCGTACGCGGCTGCCACGACCGGCGAAGGCTTCCAACGCTTCGTCCAGTGCCTGGGCTCCGCCGGCGATCACCACGGAGGAGGGGCCGTTGACCGCGGCCACTTCCACCTGGTCCGCCCAGGGCGCCAAACCCGCGACCACCTCGCTCTCGCTCAGAGCGACCGACGCCATCCCACCTCGGCCGGACAACTCCGTCGCGATGACCTGGCTGCGCAGCGCGACCACCCGCGCCGCGTCCTGCAACGACAAGGCACCCGCCACACAGGCCGCGGCGATCTCGCCCTGGGAATGGCCCAGCACGGCATCCGGCCGAACGCCCACCGACTCCCACACCGCGGCCAGACCGACCATCACGGCGAAGCTGGCCGGCTGCAGCACATCGACGCGATCCATCACCTCGGGCTCGGCCTCGCCCCGCAGCACGTCAATCAACGACCAGTCCACCCACGGCTCCAACGCGGCAGCGCACTGGCGAGTGCGCTCGGCGAACACGGAAGACGAATCCAGCAGCTCGCGGCCCATACCGACCCATTGCGTCCCCTGTCCCGGGAACACCCAGACCACTTTGCCCGGTACGCCCGATCCGGTCACCACACCACCGGCAGTCTCACCACGCGCCAGCGCATGCAGTCCGGTCAGCGCCTCGTCCTTCGAACCAGCCACCACCACCGCGCGCTGGTCCAGCACGGCACGGTCGGACACCAGGGCTCCAGCCACCGAAGTCAGCGGCACCCCGTCGGCACGATCGATGAACGCCGCCAGGCGTGCGGCCTGGCCCGAGAGCGAACCGGCACCGCGGGCCGACACCACCAACGGCACCGTACCCGAGTGTTGCCGCGTCCCCTCGACAGCCGGCACCGGTGCCTCGGGCGCCTCCTCCAGGATCAGATGGGCATTCGTCCCACTGACGCCGAACGAGGACACGCCGGCCCGACGCGGGTGACCGTTACGTGGCCAGTCACGGGCCTCGGTCAGCAACTCGACCGCGCCGGCGGACCAATCGACCTCGGCGGTGGGTGTCTCCACGTGCAAGGTGGGCGGCATGACCCCGTGCCGCAACGCCTGCACCATCTTGATCACACCCGCGATGCCCGAAGCCGCCTGCGCGTGACCGATGTTCGACTTCAGGGAACCAAGCCACAAGGGGCGTTCCGGATCCCGGCCCTGGCCGTAGGTGGCCAGCAGCGCCTGCGCCTCGATCGGATCACCCAGGGTCGTGCCGGTTCCGTGTGCCTCGACCACGTCCACTGCGGACGGTGCCAGTCCGGCGGCGGCCAGTGCCCTGCGGATCACCCGCCGCTGCGACAGCCCGTTCGGCGCCGTCAACCCGTTGGAGGCACCGTCCTGGTTCACCGCACTTCCGCGCAGCACAGCCAGGACCCGATGCCCGTGCTCCCGCGCCACCGACAGGCGCTCCAGCACCACCACACCCACGCCCTCGGACCAACCCGTGCCGTCGGCCGTCGAGGAGAACGCCTTGCATCGCCCGTCAGGGGCCAGAGCCCGCTGACGGGAGAATTCCACGAAGGAGCCGGGTGTCCCCATCACCGTCGCACCACCGGCGAGCGCCATCGAGCACTCGCCCTGCCGCAGCGCCTGCGCGGCCAGGTGCATCGCCACCAGGGAGGACGAACACGCCGTGTCCACGGTGACCGCCGGGCCCTCGAAATCCAGGACATAGGACACGCGACCCGACGCCACGCTGGAGGCCAACCCCGTGCTCGCGTAACCCTCCAGCTCCGCCGCGGCCACACCGTCCCCGTAGCCCTGGCCGAACAGCCCGCAGAACACGCCGACATCGGCGCCCTTGAGCGAGATCGGGTCAATGCCGGCGCCTTCCAGCGCCTCCCACGAGGTTTCCAGCAGCAATCGCTGCTGCGGATCCATGGCCAACGCCTCACGCGGCGAAATTCCGAAGAACCCGGGGTCGAACAGCCCTGCCTCGTGGAGGAAACCGCCCTGCCGAGCGTACGACGTGCCGGCCCGATCCGGATCGGGGTCGAACAGGCTCTCCAGATCCCAGCCTCGGTCGTCGGGGAAATCGGAGACGGCGTCGACCCCGTCGGCCACCAGCCGCCACAGGTCTTCAGGCGAAGACACACCGCCCGGCAACCGGCACGCCATGCCCACGATCGCGATCGGCTCATCGGGGTCGGCTGCCATGACCGGTTCGGTGACCGGCTGGGAGATGCCCAGGATCTCGGCCCGCAGGCAGGCCGCCAGGGCTGCCGGGGTGGGGTGGTCGAAGACGGCGGTGCTGGGCAACCGCAGCCCGGTGCCCTCTGCCAGCCGATCGCGCAATTCGACGATGGCCATCGAGGTCAGGCCAAGATCACGAAAAGTACGGTCGGCCGGGATCAGTTCGGGGTCCGGCTGGTGCAGCACACTGGCAGCCCGGGTCCGGACCAGGTCTTCGAGGAGTGCCAGTTGCGCACGCTCGTCCACATCGGACAGCCGGTCACGCAGGGCCGCCGTGACGGCCGCGTCGGGCCGGGACTGCCGGGGCGGTGTCGTGACCAAGGCACGAAGGAGCGCGGGGACGTGGCCCCCGTGGGCCGGTGTGCCTGACGTCAGTGCCAGCAGCGACGGCTGGTCCGTCGTAACAGCCATGTCGAGCGCTGAGAGCAGTCGGTTGTGCAGGCGAGCCGTGTCGTCGTGCGCCGCGCCGGGATCGCCGGGCAAGCCGCCCCATGCGACGAAGGAACCCGGCAGGTTCCGTAGCCGGCGGTTGCGTACCACCGCATCGGACAGGATCCCGTTGACCACCGTACCCGGGTTGTCGGGCGAACCCAGCAACCCGGCGACATCGGACACCACGACGAAGGTCGAGATCGCCTGGTCGTCCGTCATGTCGTCCAGCCACACGGCGAGTTCGGGGTCGTCGGCCGCATGGACCACCGCGGTCACCGGTTGCCGCAGGTCAGTCAGTGCGGTCCGCAGCGGCTGAGGATTCCGTCCGTCCGCGTCCACCCGCATGATGCTCGTCCCGGCGAACAGCGCATCTCCACAGGATGTGCTCGCACTGCCGGGAGAACGGACGAGGAGCAGACGGTCGGCCTTGTGCACTGCGGCCAGCCGGCGCGCCACCGCGGCGCCCTGCTCCGTGTCTGCTCCTGTGACCACCACCACGCCGGAGGCTCCCGGCCAGGATCTTGCCTGTGGCCGGTCGACAACGGGCAGGCGGATCAGCCTGGGAGCGAGTAGAGCGCCCGACCGCACCGCGATCTGCGGCTCCCGGGAGGCGATCGCGGCCAGCAGGGTGTCGAGGCGCGGGTCTGTGCCCGGGTCGAGATCGACGATGGTGAGCGACGCGGGACCAAGCTCCTGGAAGGACCGGGCGACGGCCCAGATCGGTGCCTCGGTCAACTGCTGGGCGCCGTCGTCGCCGGTGGCCGCGACCGCGCCGTGGGTGAGGACCACCAACCGGGAAGCCGCCAGTTCCGGTCGGGCCAGCCATGTCTGGACGTGCTCCGCCAGGAGCCTGGCGTTGCCGCGGCCGTCGCTGATCGGATCCCGCGCGGCCTCGGGCCCGGCGGGCCGGAGCAGGACGGTCACGTCGGGAACCGCTCCGCCTTCTGCCACCGCGGTACTTACCGCCGCCAGGTCCTCGTAGTGCCGTACCGCGGTGCCGGTTGCCTTCAGAGCGGTGACGAGTCCGGCCGTCCCAGGACCTGCCACCGCCCAACTCCGGTCCGAAGGACCGGGGTCGGTGGGTGCTGCCACGGGAAGCCAGTCGACGCTCATCAACGCGTCGTGGTGTCCGCTCGCCGCGTACCGCAGCCAACTCGGCTGATCAGCCAGCAGGCGCCGCTTGATCTTGCCAGACGCAGTGCGGGGGATGTCGGCGACCTCGTGGACCTGTTCGGGCACCTTGTAAGCGGAAAGGCGTTCGCGACACCGAGTGATCAGAGCCGTGGCGTCAAACCCGGTGGGACCGGGGATCACGTACGCGAAGGCCACCTCCCCGAGCGTGTCGTGTGCCGCGCCGGCCACCGCCGCGTCGGCGACGCCAGGGACGGCGCGCAGTACCGCCTCGACTTCCGCGGGGTGGATGTTCTCGCCACCTCGGATGACGAGTTCCTTGATCCGGCCGCAGATGCTGAAGTAACCGGCATCGTCACGCCGAGCCAGGTCTCCGGTCCGGAACCAGCCGTCCCGCATCGCCTCGGCGGTCGACCGCGGGCTGTTGTGGTAGCCGACCATGACGTTCGGCCCGTTGACCCACACCTCTCCTTCCTGGCCGACGGGTACGTCGAGTCCGGTGTCGGGATCGACAAGACGCACCCCGACGCCCGGCACGGGAAGGCCGCAGGACCCGTCGACCCGAGCGCCGTCCGGCCGGTTCATGGTGATGGCCCCGCATGTCTCGGTGCTGCCGTAGGCATCGACCAACGGGACCCCGAAGCTCTCCTCGAAGTCTCGGCGCAGCCCGGATCCGGTGACCGCTCCGCCGACCAGAGCGATCCGCAGGCCGGGGGCCGAGAAGCCGTCCTGCTGTGCGGCCACCACCAGGTGGTGGTAGGTGGTGGGAACACCCGCCAGGAACGTCGAGCCGTCCTCGCCCAGCAGCCTGATCACGTCCTCGGCGGAACTCCCGTCCATGATCCGGGCGGTGGCCCCGACCACGGTGACGGAAAGGACGCATGCGATGTGCGAGAGGCTGTGGAACAGCGGGAGCGGCCAGAGCACCCGGTCCTGGTCGGTCAGGCCCGGAATCGGCACGTAGCAGGAGGCGACGGACCAGAGGCAGTTGCGCTGCGTCGACAGGACACCCTTGGGGCGTGCGGTCGTCCCTGATGTGTAGAAGATCCAGGCCACGTCATCAAGGCCGAGGTCGTCCCTGGCGGGCACGGCCGGCTCGCTGACGGCGAGTTCGTCGTACGAGTGGGCTCTCGTCCCCTCCGGAACGTCACCTGTCAGCAGCAGCGTCATGTCAGGCGAAACGGCTGACAAGCGCCGGAACCTCTCCGCCTGCGCGGATTCGGTGATGACCGCCACCGCGCCGCTGTCGGCCAGCAGGTACTCCAGCTCGGCAGGGGCCGAACCGGGGTTGACCGGCACGCCGATGGCGCCCGCGCGAACGATGGCCAGGTAACTCTCGACCGTGGACACCGTATTGCCCAGACAGATGGCCACCCGGTCCCCGTGCTGCACGCCGAGGCTCGCCAGATGTCCGGCCAGCCTGCGCGTCCGCGCCTCCAGGTCAGCATAGGTGACCGCCCGCCGACTATCCTCAAAGGCCACCTTGTCGGGAAAGCGGATCGCGTTTTCCAGAAGTACGACGGGAAGTGGCTTGATGAGGTCGGTGCGCACAGTGCCGCAAATCCTTTCGCCAGAGAGGAAAGCTCACCAGGAGACGGGCAGGTTCTCCACCGCGAAGACAGACCCTTTGAGCCGCAGCGGTATCTCGTCGATCGCGGCCGCTAACCGGAGGCCGGGAAATGCCTGGAGGAGAGCCGACAGACCGGCACGCAGTTCGACTCGTGCCAGGTTTTGGCCGAGGCACTGGTGGATACCGAAGCCGAACGCCACGTGACCCGTGGCGTCTCGACCGACGTCCAGCTTCTGCGGGCATTCGAATTTTTCCGGGTCGCGGTTGGCCGCGGGCAGTGACACCGTGACGGTGTCCCCCTTCTTGACCGTTTCACCGTTCAGTTCGATGGTCTCCAACGCGGTACGGTACGTCTGGTACTGGTTGACAGTGATGTAGCGGAGCAGCTCCTCGATCGCGGTGTCGAGTGCCGCCGGGTCCGCACGAACCGCGGCCAGTTGATCCGCGTGGTGCAGCAGAGCGAAAACGCCTACGGACAGCGCGCTCTCCGTGGTCTCATAGCCGGCGAACAGCAGAAGAACGACAATGTTGCACAACTCTTCGGTGGTCAACTGCCCCGCGGCGATCAGGCGGCTGATCAGGTCGTCCTCGGGCTGCTTTTGCTTTCTTGCGATGACCTCGGTGAAGAAGGAGCTCGCCCGTTCGTAAGCGGCTGCGTACTCCTCCGGCTTCGAGTCCGGGTCGTGCTGGAGCGTCGGTGCGTGTTCGAACTCGCCACGTTCGCTGTAGGGCAGGCCGAGCAGCTCGCACAGCGACCTCAGGACCAGCGGTCTGGCGAAGTGCGTCACCAGGTCGGCGGGAGCCCCGCACTCGCGCATGACATGGATCTGCTCGGCGGCGAATGCCTCGACGTGTGATTTCAGCCGGCTCGTTCGACGGACGGTGAACTCGCTCGTCAGCAGCCGCCGGTACCGGGTGTGATCGGGCGGGTCCATGTGAATGAACATCCCCGGGATCTTCGGATGGTTCGACACCACCTGTCCTTGGTGCGTCACGGGGAAGTGACCGATTTCCAGGCTGTGGCTGAACCTCGGATCGCCGAGGACCTTGCGTACCAGCTCGTGGCTGGTGGCGATCCAGCCGACATGCCCGTCAGGATAGACCATCCTCGCGAGGGGACACTCGTCACGCAGGGAATCGAAAACGGAAGGAGGATCGAACTGATGGGTCCGCGCCCATGGCACCTCGAAGGAAATTGCCTCGTCCATGGAACGCCCCCACTCAAGATGAAATCCAGCATTTGTTGCATCACGACCGTGTCGTTCAAGAACGCGGACACGGGGCTGTGGGCCGAGAAGTCGAATCGCGGACGGATACATAAACGCGCACTGCGCGCATGCGCTCTTCAATCTCCTGGAGTCACGCTAGACGACCCTCGACCACGCGACATCCCTCAACCTGGTAGGTGCATCCGCGGCACTTGACCACCGGCGCCGCACTGTCCGGTCGTAAGCATTCAACACGTCCACCGCGCGTCCCGGTTCTTCCAATGCGACAGGTAACAGTGGGTACAGCGGGATCCGTGGTCATGTCGCCAGGGCGGGAGTCTGCGTCGCGTGAGGATCGCCTCGCGTTGATCGGGTTTGCTCCAACGGCAGAACGGACTCAGTCACTTCACCCAGAGGGCCATGCATCGCTTGGAGAGAGCACGCTCCATCTCCGGCGCGCGGATGCGCTTGTTCTTCTCCGTCATCCCTACGCAGCGGCTCGAGCTCGGCCCGCACGCTTTCGCGTAGCCGTCCGCCGCTGTCCGTGGTCGCGCACGGAACGTGCGAACAGCCTTTCGTCCTGACGACAGAACGGGGGCCGACGGCGCGGGCGCCACTGACGCCTGTGAAGATCCCCGATTCCAGTCAAGCACGTCCCGATGCCGGAGGCACGGCCAGATCAACGGGACGGCCGGTGTGCACCGATTCGTAGGCCGCCTGGATGATCCGCAGCATACGCACCCCTGCTGCACCGTCCGAGCCGGCTCCGTGCCCCTCACCGACGGCCGCGATGAATTCGCTCAGCATGACTGAATTCACGTCAGGTCCACCCGTATCCCACCATTCACCGACCGTGGCGCTGTCGAATCCGCTGAGCAGCCGGGGGGTGATGTTCAACTCCAGGCTTCCCCGGTCACCGACGAAGGTCATGGTCGGCCCGCCTGGCCGGTTATCGCACAGACTCCAACTGCAGTCGACGGCCGCGACCGTCCCGCTCGAATAGCGCACACTGACGAACGCCGCGCTCTCGACACCCGGCCCTCCGTCGAGGATGCTGTTCGCCTGCGCGTATACCTGCTCCGCCGGCTCCCCGCCGAGGACGGTGTCGACCATGTCGAGCAGGACTGCCGCATTGGCAGCCAGCGCTCCGCCGTCCGCGGGTTTCTGGGTCGCCGACCGGCCAGTGGTGTGGTAAGCCCCGTGAATGGTCATCAGTTCGCCCACGACATCCCCGTCGGCGATCGCTCGGCACACGGCGGAGAACGCCGGGCTGAAGCAGGACGGGGACGCGAGAGTCAGCCGCACCCCCGCATCCGCGCAGGCGTCCACCATGGCCTGCGCGTCGGTTTCCTTGGGCGCGAGGGGGTGCTCACACAGCACCTGTGCCCCGACGCCGGCCGCCCGCTCGACCAGTTCCCGACGGCGGGCGATCTCACTCGTGACCACCACCGCATCGGGGCGTAGTGCGAAAACCTCGTCCCAGCCGCCCGCATACGGTGCGCCGAGCCGTTCGGCCATGGATCGTCCCCGGGCCGGATCACCCGGCGGACCGTCCGGATCCGCGGTGACCACGTCAACGCCCGGCAGGGCGCGCAACAGCCGGACGTAGGTCGCGGCGGAGGCATGGGCGAACGACAACACGGCGACCTTCATGCGATCCCCTCCACGGGCAGTTCCACTGCGCGCCCCGTCCATGCGGACTCCGCCGCGGCCTGGGTGATACGGACTGCGGCCAGCGCGTCCCGGGGGCCCAGACGCGGTTCGGGACCGCCCATGAACGCCTGTGCGAACTCGCGCATTTCGGCGACGAACAGCGATTCCCCGAAGTACTGGAAGGTCCCGGCTGCATCACCGGTCACCTGGACCTCTTGGGGCCTCTCGGAGTCGTACTGCACCGTCCCGCCGGTACCCGACACATGGAATGTCACGCGTACAGGCGGGGACTGCTCCGCCGTCCAGCGACTCACGATCCGGGTGAGCGCGCCACTGGCATGGGTGAGAACGGCGGTTCCGACCCCGACGGCCCCCGCTGGGGCCGGTGTGGCGATGTCGCCCTGATAGTAGGCATGCACCCGCACGACATCCCCGAAGATCCAGTAGGCGATGTCGGCGCCGTGCAGCATCTGATCCGTCAGGATCCCGCCCGCCTCCGCGGACACGTGGCCGGTCCACGGCCGCGGGTGGTAACCGGTCACGGTGAACAGGGCGACCGCGCTCCGGCCCAGGCGGCCTGCCGCCACCAGATCGTGGAGCCGGGCGAACGCCGGGGAGAAACGGGCGTCGTGGGCCGGATGGAGCCGCACACCGGCCCGCTCCGCCGCGGCGACGATCTCTTCGGCCTCAGCGATGTCGGCCGACAGCGGCTTCTCGCACACCACCCCCACACCCGCGGCGATGGCGGCGAGGGCTATTTCGTGGTGACTGCCGGTCGGGGTGCAGATGTCCACGACGTCCGCCCCGTCCAGCGCATCCGCCAGGGAGCCGACAGCCCTGGCACCGAATTCGCGTGCCAGGGCTTCGGCGCGGCCGTCGTCGGAGTAGACGCGAACGGACGCCCCGGCACGGACCCAGGCGTCCAGGTGCAGACGAGCTATCAGTCCCGCGCCGATCAGAGCTGCCTCAAGCTGCCGCATGACGTCCCCAGCCCTTCTTCCCCATCGTCTTCGCAGGCAGGCCCTGCTGGGAGAGCCGCATGCTCAGGTGCCACTCGGTGAGGCAGACCCGGTTCGGGGGGCCGGACATACGAAGTACACGGACTCCTCGAACGCTTCGCCCGACGACCTGCAGGCGCACCAAGCCGTGGCCGGTATCGGTCACCTCGCCCGGGAACACCCCGGTCTCTTCATGGATGACCACCGCGGACCGTGACGCGTCGGCGTCCCCCGGTACTTCTCCGGCTGAACTCAGGCCCGGACTGTCCGCCTCCTGGCATGTCTCCTCACGGAACGAGCTTCCGACTGTCAAGTGAAGTCCTCCGGTGGACTGCTGCTTGTGGGTATCCAACCGAGACAGTCACTCCCGTGGCTGCCGACGTCTCGCACGTCTGGAGCCTGATCAGTCTCACCGACGCCGCCCCTGCGGGCCACCACCAACGTGGGTAGTGCCGTCTGACGGCGGTGGAGGCTCGGGGCTCTGCCGGCGCAAGACCAAGGGTCTGTCGTCCATCTGTGTCGACCGCATCCAGTGGGTGAGCCCGCCGTGCAGTGGCCGGAAACTGCAAGATGGGGTTCTCGGCCCCACAGGCAATGCCTGTTCCAGGTCCTTGCCCCGGCGTCTGCCGGGCGCCGGACGCGGGTACGGTGCCGCGACGGCGCGCGGTGCTGTGCGGATCATGGACCAGGAGACCGGCGGGAGCTGCGCGGACAGGCCGGTGGGCTCCACCTGGTGGTG
>NZ_JBIAXM010000069.1:0-17101 GCF_042896695.1 Streptomyces sp. NPDC001270
AGGCGATTCTGGCCTTTCACGCTAGGCCCAGCTGTCTGACCTGCACCGATACCCCGCCGCACCCCCGCGAAGCCCACTCAACTGTGGAACGCAGGAGGATGCAGCCCTAAGAATGATCAGCGACAGGCTTCAAGCAGGCGAAGAACCAACGCCGGAAGAGTTGGAGGCCGCTGTCGAAGCGAGCCGCCCGCGCCTGTTGCTTCCGACGTTCGGCCTGATGGCGCTGAGCCTGCTGTGGGCAGCGCCATCCATGGCTCTCCTCATCTCCGTCACGGTCACGGTCTTCTGGGCTGCGACCGAGGCCCACGGCCGTATCCCGTTGCTGGCGTCGTACACCGCATGGGTTACCCTCATCAGCGCCGCCCTTCTTGTCCTGGAAGCTCTTGCCAAGTCCGCACGCCTGGCCCATACGGTCCTCGACGATGACAGTCAGAGAGCGGTCATGGGCCGCGCTCTCTACGACGAGGCTCTCGCCAAGCTCAATGAGCACCGCAGCACGCAGGGCCGCCCCCCTTCGCAGCTCGCCCGGAACGCGGAGACCACAGCGGGTGGCTCCCAGCAGTAGCTGCCCCGGCCTCTCCTGTGGCTGCTGGGGCAACTTGATCTGTTGCAACTGCCGTGGGACGCGGGCAGATCGCCAAAGAGCAGAGTGCACGGCCCAAGTGGGCCCCGGTGTCCTATCTCTGACCCGCGGTGCAGCGCCCGCTGACGCGCCCACCCACCACGCGCCAGTTTCCCATCTGACCCCGCCGCAGCGGCCGCCGTACTCCTCCGGGCACCGTCAGCGGCGTGCGCGAAAGCCCGTGGGAATGCGGGCGAACACATGCAGGGCGTACTGGGTGGGGTCGAACGCGGTGAACTGCCCGCGCCACGTCTCCCAGTCGTCGGTGACCGTTCCGCGGGCGATCGTGACAAGTCTGACGAGGGGGAGGTTGCGCTGTTCACCGAGGTGGTCGGCGAGTCCGCGCAGCCCTGCGTCGGCGGCGTCCGCCCAGCGCTCCAGGGCGATGTGCGCGACCAGTTCGGCTTCGCAGCCGTCCTCGAACAGGGCCTCGGCGAAGTGGCGGTCGGCCGGCAGCCCGCGGAATCCGTAGAACTCCTGGCGGGCCGCCTCGACCGCGTTCAGAGCGTCCTCGTACCGCTGGAGCGCGATGAGCAGCCAGGCGCGGTGGATGTGCGGGGCCCAGGCCCACTTCCCGGTCTCGTCGGCGACGGCCGCCAACTCCGTCCGCAGAGCTTCCTCGTCGACCGGGAGCCTGCCGCGGCTGCCGTGGTAGAAGGGCACGACGGGTTCCCCGACCGGCTCTTGCGCTGCGGCGGACGTCCTCCCGTCGACGTCGAGCCGGGCCAGCGCACCTGAAGCGTAGGCGACCGGGTCGAAGGCGGCCAGTTCCTTCCCGGGATTGCTCACCTCCCGCCAGGACTCGATGGGCCCGAGTGTGCCGCGGCCCCAACGGGCCAATTCCAGCAACCTGACGGTCTCGGGGTCCCGGCCGAACAGGTCGATGTAGCCTTCAGCGGCCTTCTCAGCCTGGACCCACACACACTGGGCGATACGGGCGGCAGACGTCACCAGAGCGGCCTCCCGCAGAACCTCCCGCAGGGAGGACAGCGAACGGGTCCGGCCGGCCGTCTCGCGTCGGGCGGCCTCGGCCGTCTCGGCGGCCGCGTCGAACCGGCCCATGGCCAGCAGAAGCCATGCCTCCCCCGTCTTCAGTTCCCCGATCTGCTGCTTCACCGCGTCCAACTGCCGCCGCAGCACCTGCTCGTCCCTTCCGGCCTCCCCAGCCCGTACCTGGTCCGTCCGCCCCCGTTCCGCACCGGGAGAGCGTGGTCCGATCATGCCGTGCCCCGGCCCGATCCGCTCGCACCGCCGGATCATCCTCGTCCTGGGCCCGGTGACCGTGGGCGCCGTCAACCGGTGCTGGCTGATACTGCGGATCGCCCAGGCCGTCGTGCCGACGAGAGCACCCCGCTCTTCCATCAGGCGCTCCGCACGTCCCCGCAGTCCTCCGGGGCGACGACCGCGGCCGCGGCCCGTACGTTTCTTTCCGGCCTCGCCTTGGCCCGGCCGGCGTACTGAGCGAGGCCCCCGGATTGTCAGTGCCGTCCCGTACGTTGAAGACCGAGAAAGGGGGCTTGAAGACCGAGGTATGACGCGCCTACAGGTTCACGCCAGCCCCCACGCGTCTGAGGCAACGCGATGATGCGGCCGGCCCGTGGGACGCCGAGCGTCGTGCGGCGGCACCAGCACCACTCCCGTCCCACCCGACCGCCGCGTGCACGCCGTCGCTCACCACCACCGGACGCCGCCGCATCCTCCGTCTGGCAAAGCACTGGCCCTGGGCTGGCGACATCACAGACGTCCTCAGCCGGCTCGAAGCTCTGCCGAACCCTGGCTGACCTGCAGCATTCCGACCCTACGAGCGGCACTACCACGACCGGAGCCGTGGAACCCGGCGCGACAGCCGGGCCACCAACCTGCCCGCAAACAGAAAGCTCCCCTTCTGAACGAGCAGAAAAGGTCTGTCACCGCCTGCCTGCTGGTGGCCAATGCGGTGGGGGCGGCGGCGCTGCTGCCACGGCGGTGAGGATGGCCCCGGGCACGGTCGGACACGGTCGGATGACGACCGGTTGGCGGCGCACTGGGCACCGGTGGGCGGCGCCGGCGTTCCGGCACCGCCGCGCGCCGCTCACCCGACCCGGAGGTTGTCGAGGCAGGACCGTATGTTGCGGCGGGCCTCGGGCACGCTGTCACCACCGAACTTCTCCACGACGGCGTCCGCCCGCACCAGGGCGACCATGGCTTCGGCCGCAATCCCCGCTGCCGGGACCGCGCACACGTCGGAGCGCTGGTGATGCGCCGTGGCCGCTGCACCGGTCGCGACGTCGACCGTGGCCAGCGCCTGGGGCACGGTGGCGATCGGCCTCATCGCGGCGCGCCCCCGCAGCGGCTCCCCCGTGCTGAGTCCTCCTTCTGTACCGCCCGCACGACCGGACACGCGCCTGACTCCCTCATCGGTGGCCAGGATCTCGTCGTGGGCCTTCGAGCCCGGCACCCGGGCAAGCGCGAATCCGTCGCCGACCTCGACCCCCAGGCCCTCGGCAGACGGGATCGAACTGTTCAGGCGGTGACGGTCACCCGCTACCGCTACAGAGGCAACACGATCGCCACCCCCTGGACACGCCTCAGCCACGCCTGAACGGGCAGAGTCCGTGGAGCCCGGTACTCGGCGACAGGTACGCCGACTTCGGCGAGCGGCACGGAGAGACGGGCCGGTGGCAACACCGGCACCGCGCTCCGTGCCGACTCGACAGGCCCCCCGCGCCGGACATCGGTCACGTTTCGGTAACCTGGCCGAAACCCTTGACGTTCCACCTGGCTCGTTCTTAACCTCGCTGCACCACGTAGTTGGCAGTTCCAGCAGTACACGTGCTGCGGCGCTTTCCGCAGTTTTTTGACAGGCACAGACAAAGACCACCTGTCGGTGGCTTCGTTGTGCCTTTTTCTGTGCTCCCCGTGCCGCCGGTAGGTCTTCCTCGAAGGCGGATTCATGGCACAACGTCCGAGCGTGAGAAGCGTCGCCGATGTCGTTGCGCTCATCGATGGGCTGGGAAAGATCACCGGTCGGGCGCAGATCATCTGGTTCCTCGTGTTCGGCGGGCTGTTCCTCGACGCCTACTCGAACGCGGCGCTGAGCGCCGGTCTGGGGCCGATGACGACCCAGATGGAACTCACCAGCACCCAAGTCTCCATCCTCACGGCCACCGCTCCGGCCCTGGCCATCATCTTCAACCCAGTCGGCGGCTGGCTCGCCACCCGCATCGGCCGCGTTCCCCCGCTGCTCATTGCCAAGGTGTTCGCGATCGCGGGCGCCCTACTCGCCGCGTTCGCCGGTGACTTCACCGTCGTCTGGCTCGGCCGGGCCCTGGTGGGTGTCGCGTACGGTATCGACTTCGCCGTCGCCATGGCGCTGCTCGCCGAGTACACGCCCGCGAAGCTGCGTGGTCGGCTCAACCTGTGGCAGGCTGTCTGGTACGTGGCCACCACCAGCAACCTCGCCCTGGCCCTGGTCTTCTTCAATCTGGATGTCGGCGCCGACATCTGGCGCTGGTCGGTCGGCTCGGCCGCGGTCGCCGCCGTCGCGCTGCTGCTGAGCCAGGCGCTGATGCTCAAGGAGAGCCCCACCTGGCTGGCCGACAAGGGCCGGCTGGACGAGTCCGTCGCCAACCTGGACAGGATCTACGGGATCAAAGCCGTCGCCGGTACGCCCGACGAGGCGACTCGTACCGCCACCGGGGCAGCCGCCATCGGGTTCCGCCAGGCCGGGCTCCTGTTCCGGGGCGAGTACCTGCCGCGAACGGTCCTCTCCTCGGTGATCTCGCTCGGGCAGTCGATGCAGTACTTCGCGGTCGGCTGGTACCTCCCGCTGATCAGCCTGACGATCTTCGGCGAGAGCTTCGAGAAGGCCACCACCGGCTCGATGGTGTTCAATGCCTTCGGGATCGCGGGCGGGCTGCTGTCCGCGTACTTCGGCCGCCGCCTTGGACTGCGGCTCAGCTCCGCCGCAGGTTTCGCCGGGGTCTTCGTGGCCCTGGTGGCGATGGGGCTGACCTTCGAGAAGGTGCCCACGGCTGTGGCGTTCCTGCTGCCGGTGCTGTTCATCCTCTGCCACTCGGCGGGCCCCGGTGCCAACGGCAAGTCCATCGCCGCGCTTTCCTACAGCAGTGACGTCCGTGCGCTGGGCACGGGTGTCACCGGTATGGTCGGCAGCTTCGGCAGTGTCGTCGGGCTGTACGTGTTCCCGCAGATCAAGGACTCGCTCGGGCTCGCCGACACCTTCCTGGTGCTCTCCGTCGTGCCCCTGCTCGGCCTGATCACCTGCCTGGTGATCAAGTGGGACCCGACGAAGGCCGCCTCGCCCGACGAAGGCGCCGGCCAGGACCGCGACACCGTCGCGGCACACTCCGTGACCGCACGCTGACCACCCGCACCACACGATGGTCCCCTCCTCTTCATATCCCTCCATCCCCCTACAGCTCGCTCGCGATGATCTCCAGGAAAGGGCTGCAATGACGCAGACGTTCCCCGGCGCCGGCCCACGGCGCGGTGTGCTGTCCATCGACGAGGGCACCACGGGCACCCGGGCCGGAGTCGTCCTCGACTCGGGCGCCGCGCACGAGGTGTTCTACCGGTCGATCAAAGTCAGCCATCCGGACGACCTCTCGGTCGAGCAGGACCCGATGGAGATCTGGACTGCCACCGTCGAGGTGGCGCGCCGGGCCGTCGGCCGGGCCCAGGAGGAGGGCACCGAGATCACCGCGGTCGCACTGTCCACCCAGCGGGCCACGGCGATGCTGTGGGACCGGGTCACCGGACGGCCGCTGCTGCCTGCGGTGGTGTGGCAGGACCGACGGTACGCGCACGAGCTGACCGCGTACGAGGCTGAGTGGGACGCCACCCTGCTGGCCCGGCAGGGCCGACCGGTCGGCGCCCGCGCCCCGTTCCTGTGGGCCGCCCGGCAGATCGCCGCGCACCCGGAGGTCGCCGAGGCACACCGGGCGGGACGGCTGCTCTTCGGCACCGTCGACACCTGGCTGATCTGGCGCCTCACCGGCGGCGCCGTGCACGCCACCACCCCGACCAACGCCGCGTCCACCGGTGGCTACCTGCTGGAGCGGCACGCCTGGGACGAAGAATGGATCGACCACCTGGGCTTCCCCCTCGACCTGCTGCCGGAGCTCCGCTCCGATGACGCCGGATTCGGCACGACCGACCCGACTGTCCTCGGCATCGCCGTCCCGCTGGCCGCTTCCATGGGCGACCAGCACGCCGCACTCGTCGCACTCGGCGGTCTTGCCGCCGGGCAGGGCATGTGCATGTACGGGACCGGCGCGTTCGTCGACGCGGCGACCGGCACCACGTCTGCTCTGCCCCGGCCGGACATCTCCGGGGTACTGGCCCAGCCCGGCCGGCGCCAAGGCGACATCAGCCACTACAGCCTGGAGGCGTACACCTCCACCGCGGGTTCGGCGCTGCGCTGGCTCTGCGACGACCTGGGGCTGTTCGCCTCGCCGAAGGAACTCGGTGAGGAAGCGGGCCGGGTCCCCACCCGGCCGGGCCGCACCCCGCGTTTCGTCCCGGCGCTCGCCGGGGTCCGTACGCCGGCCTGGCACCCCGAGGCCACCGCGTCCCTCACCGGACTCACCCTGGCCACCACTCGCGCCGACCTCGCCCGCGCCGTGCTCGACGGGATCGCACACTCGGTGTGCGACCTGATCGACGGGGTCGCCGACACCATGGGCACCCCGTTCACCCGGCTCCGGGTCGGCGGCGGCGTCTCCGGCAGCGACCCGCTGATGCGGATCCAGGCCGACTTGACCGGCCTGCCACTGGAACGGGTCTCCGACTCCGCCACCGCCAGCCTGCGCGGCACCGCCTATCTGGCCGGGGTCGCCCAGGGCCTGTGGTCCTCGCTCGAAGAGGTCGTCGAGGCGCAGCCGCACGGCCAGGTCTTCGAGCCGTCGATCACGACGGCCGAGCGGACCGAGCAGCGGGCCGCCTGGCGCGAGGTGCTGACCGGCCACCTGAACAGCCCCGCGCTGCTCCCCCTGCGGGAGGGCGCGCCCGAACCTCACACCCCCCTCTGACGGCCCCCGGCCGTCACTCCGGCGGCCCGCGTGTGATGACGGGGCCGTCGAACCGAAACACCAGGAGTTGATGTTGTGATCACCATGCCCGCCCGGAAACCGCGGCGCAACGCCGTGGCGACCCGCCGTACGCCACTGCTGCTCGACCGGGCGACCCTCAAGCGCCGACTGGCCGACGACACCTACGACGTGCTCGTCATCGGTGGTGGCATCACCGGGGCGTACGCCGTGCTCGACGCCGCCTCGCGCGGCCTGCGGGCGGCCCTGATCGAAAAGGACGACTTCGCCTCCGGTACCTCGTCGAAGTCGTCGAAGATGGTGCACGGCGGCCTGCGCTACATCGAGCAGGGCAACGTCAACCTGGTCCGCCACTCGCTCCTGGAGCGTCACCGCTTCCGCAAGAACGCCCCACACCTGGTGCACCGGCTGCCTTTCCTCTTCCCGATCCTGGAGAAGGAGGGCATCTTCGACGCCCGCCTGGCCAAGGGCTTCGAGGGTCTGCTGTGGACATACGACCTGGTCGGCGGATGGCGGATCGGCAAGCTCCACCAGCGGCTCACCATTCCCGAGGTTCTCGCCCAGGCGCCGACGTTGCGCGCCGAGAACCTCCAGGGCGGGCTGATGTACTTCGACGCCCGCACCGACGACGCCCGCCTCGTCCTCACCATCGTCCGCACCGCCGCCGCGCTCGGCGCGACGATCCTCAACGGGGCCAAGGCCGACGGCCTGCTGATGCAGAGGGGCAAGGTGTCCGGTGCCCGGGTCTCGGCGGACGGCGACACCATCGACATCCGCGCCCGAGCCGTCGTCAACGCCACCGGAGTGTGGGCCGACGAGATGGACGCGAAGGCGGACGACGGCCACAAGCCGCAGGTCCGGCCCGCAAAGGGCGTCCACATCGTGGTGCCGTGGGACAAGGTGCGGATCAACTGCACGGTCACCGTGCCGATCCCCGGCCGAGCCCGCCGCGCGACCTGCACCCGCTGGGGCAACAGCGTCGTGCTGGGCACCACCGACGAGGACTACCAGGGCTCCCCGGACGACGTGCACTGCACCCGCGAGGAGATGGAGTTCCTGCTGGAGGGAGCCAACACCGCCTTCGAGGGAAAGCTCACCCCGGACGACGTGGTCGGCTCCATCGGCGGTCTGCGCCCGCTGGTCGGCGGCAAGGAAGGCGCCACCCTCGACATGCGCCGCGACCACCACATCACCATCGGCCGTACCGGCATGGTGACGGTGACCGGCGGCAAGCTCACCACCAGCCGGCACATGGGCGAACTCGTCATCGACAAGGTGATGACGGTCCTCGGCCGCAGAGGAAAGAGCCGCACCACAGACCTCCCGCTCCTCGGCGGCGCCGGTTACGACTCCGAGGCGGTCGCCGCGTCCGGTGGCATCGCCGCGCACCTGGGCGAGCGCTTCGGCACCGAGGCCCGCTTCGTCGGCGACCTCATCCAGGACGACCCGTCGCTGGCTGAGCCGATCGTCACGGGCCTCCCGTACACCAAGGCCGAGGTCGTCTACGCGGCCCGCGCCGAGCTGGCCCGATCGGTCGACGACGTCCTCTCCCGCCGCACGCGTGCCCGGCTGTTCGCCCGGGACGCCTCCGTCGACGCCGCCGAAGCTGTCGGCGCGATCCTCGGCCAGGAACTGAACCTCACGGAGGCGGAGGTCCAGCGCTCGGTCGCCGAGTACCTCGCAGCCGTCCGTCACGAAAAGTCCGTACTCCTCGAAGGGGCAGCAGCATGATCAGCCGTCAGACCATCACCCACCCGTTCAACCGGGGCGACTACACGGTTGGTGCCCCGAGCTTCGCCAAGTGGGCGCAGAACACCCCGATCGGCGACGGCGAGGCCGCGCTCCAGGTGGACCCGGTCGAGGTCCCCGATACCGTGGTCGAGGCGCTGCGCGAGGCCGCGCACGCGGTGCACACCTCCCGTGACGAGGTCGTCACCCGGACCCGTGACTGGTGGGCCGGCTCGATGATCGGCGAGACCGAAGGCCGTCCCGCGACCCCGAACGCCGTGATCGTCGAGGCCGCCGACGCCGACCAGGTCGCGGCCGTGCTGCGGATCTGCCACGCGGCCGGCGTCCCGGTCACCCCGTCCGCGGGCCGCTCCAATGTCACCGGCGCCGCGCTCCCCGTCTTCGGCGGCGTCGTCCTGGACGTGTGCGGACTGAACGAGATCATCGGCTTCGACGCCGAGTCGAACATCGTGGACGTCCAGGCCGGCATGTTCGGCGACCTCTTCGAGAAGCAGCTCCAGGAGGAGTACGGCGTCACCACCGGCCACTGGCCGTCCGCGTTCGCCGTCTCCACCGTTGGCGGCTGGATCGCCTGCCGCGGCGCCGGGCAGCTCTCCACCCGGTACGGCAAGATCGAGGACATGGTCGTCGGCGTCGACGTCGTGCACGCCGACGGTACGCGAGCCACGTACGGCGACTACGCCCGTGCCGCGGTCGGCCCGGACCTGCGCCAGCTGTTCATTGGCTCCGAGGGCACCCTCGGCGTCATCGTCTCGGCCCGGCTGCGGGTCCACCCGCTGCCGGAGTACGCCGCCGCCGCCGCGTACGGCTTCAAGACGTTCGCGGAGGGCCTGGACGCCTGCCGCAGGATCATGCAGCGCGGTGCCACCCCGGCCGTCCTGCGCCTGTACGACACCCTGGAGTCGGGCACCCACTTCGGCCACCCGGAGACCAACCTCCTGCTCATCGCCGACGAGGGCGACCCGGCCATCGTCGACGCCTCGATCAAGGTGGCGAAGGAGGTCTGCGAGGAGTACGGCCCCGAGCTGGACAGCCAGGCCGTCTTCGAGCGCTGGCTGGACGAGCGGATGCTGGTCGGCAAGTCCGCCGACGGCTTCAAGCCCGGTCCGGGCTTCGTCGCCGACACCTTGGAGATGGCCGCGTCCTGGACCGACCTTCCGGTGATCTACGACGAGGTGACCGCCGCGATCCAGGCGGTGGACGGCACCCTGGCCGCCTCGGCTCACCAGTCCCACGCGTACACCGACGGCGCCTGCGTCTACTTCTCGCTCCGTGGGGATGTGGCGCCCGAGTCGCGCCGCGACTGGTACCGCAAGGTGTGGGACGCGGCCAACGCCGTGCTCATCAAGCACGCCGCGGCGCTCAGCCACCACCATGGCTGCGGCCTGCTGCGCGGCCCCTACCTGGAGGTATCCCTCGGAGCAGGCTTCGCGACGTTCGTCGCGGTGAAGAAAGCCCTGGACCCGGCCGGCATTCTCAACCCTGGCAAGCTGGGCCTTCCCAGCCGGTTCGGTACGTCTCCGCTGAGCTGACCTCAGCAACCACGGACCCTTGATCTCCAGGTAGGCCCTTGCCATGACCTCTTCCCCATCCCGATCCGGTGCCGCACTCGACCCCCGGCTCACCTCCACGCTGGCCGAGGTCCCGGTCGTCGCGTCGGTCGTCGGTACCCAACTGCTGCGGCAGTTCCTGACCACGCCGGCCAAGATGTGCATCGTCGCGTCGCTCACGGTGGGGCAGCTGCCCCAGGTCGTGCCGGCGCTGGCCCGGGCGGGGAAGACCGTGTTCGTGAACGTGGACAGCAGCCCCGGTCTGGCCCAGGACCGGGGCGCGCTGGAGTTCATCAAGAACATGGGAGCCCACGGCGTGGTCAGCACCCGGCTCTCGCTGATAGAGAAGGGCCGGCCGCTCGGCCTGCTCACGATGATGAAGGTGTTCGTCACCGACCGGTCCAATCTGCGCCGCTCCACGGACGCGGTCTCGCGCGGAGCACCGGACCTGGTCGAAGTCATGCCCGCCCCGATCATCGCCCGGATGAGCCCGCAGGCACAGCGCGCGATGTCCCCGTCGGTCGCCGCGGGCTTCGTGGAAACCCCCGCGGACGTGGCGCTCGCACTGGCCCTCGGGTCCGTCGCCGCCGCCACGTCCGACCCCCGCCTCTGGCACCTGCGCCGGGACCAGCTTCCACCGGTCGCGCCCGCCGCGCTGAAGAGGCCCGCCGCACCACCCCAGGAGTAAGTCCCCCATGTCATTCGTCGTCATCGCCCGCTACCGCACCAAGCAGGGCGAGGAGAACACCGTCCTCCCCCTGCTCGACACCATGGCCGCCGCCTCCCGCCAAGAACCGGGCAACCTCGCCTACCGCGTCCACCAGGGCACCGAGGACCCGCGGGCGATCGTGCTGTACGAGGAGTACGTGTCCGAGGCCGACTTCACCGCGCACTGCGCCACCCCGCACTTCCAGGACATCGTTCTCGGCAAGGTGGTCCCGCTGCTGGAAAGCCGTGACGTGCTGCGCTGCGCCCCGCGCCCGGAGGCGCGGGCATGAAGACCCGCGCGGCGGTGCTGCGCGGGGTGTCGACCGCCCGCCCCTACTCCGACACCCGCCCGGTCGAAGTGGAGGAGCTGGAGCTGGGCTCCCCACGCGAAGGCGAGGTGCTGGTCCGGATCGCGGCCGCCTCGCTCTGCCACTCGGACCTTTCGGTCGTCAACGGCGACCGAGTCCGCCCGCTGCCGATGGCACTGGGCCACGAGGCGGTCGGCGTCGTCCAGGACACCGGACCGGGCGTCAGCCGCGTCCGCCCCGGTGACCGCGTGGCCCTGGTCTTCGTACCGAGCTGCGGCTTCTGCGCAGACTGCGCGGCCGGCCGGCCCGCCCTGTGTGCACAGGCGGCCGCGGCGAACGGATCGGGTGCGCTACTGCACGGCTCGTCCCTGCTGACTGATGCCTCCGGCGCCCCGGTCCACCACCAGCTGGGCGTCTCCGCGTTCTCCTAGCACGCGGTGCTGGCCCAGGAATCGGTGGTGCCGATCCCGGAGGACATTCCGTTCACGGTGGCGTCCATGTTCGGCTGCGCGGTCCTGACCGGAGCCGGAGCCGTCATCAATACGGCGGCCCTGCGCCCCGGCCAGTCGACGGTGGTCTACGGCCTGGGCGGCGTGGGCCTGTCCGCGGTGCTCGGTGCCCGCGCGGCGGGCGCGTACCCGGTCATCGCGGTGGACCCGGTGCCGGAGAAACGTGAGCTGGCCCTCCAACTGGGCGCGACCCACGCGTACGCCCCCGGCGAGGCGGTCGAGGCGATTCATGACCTCACCTCCGGTGGTGCCGAGCTGGCGGTCGAGGCAGTGGGCAGCCCGAAGGTGATGGCCGAGTGCCTGACGGCCGTGGCCCGGGGCGGCACGGCCGTCTCGGTGGGCCTGCCCGCCCCCGGCCGGGTACTGGAGGTCCCGGCGCTGACGTTCGCGGGCGAGGGCAAGTCCCTGCTGGGCTCGTACATGGGCGACGCGGTACCGCGTCGCGACATTCCCCGGTTCCTGGACCTGTGGCGGGCGGGGCAGATGCCGGTGGAGCGGATGCACACCGGCACCCTGCCGCTGACCAGCATCAACACGGCCCTGGAGGAACTGGCCTCGGGCCGGGCGATCCGCCAGGTCATCGACACATCGGGAATGTTGGATATCTGACCCGAATCCTCAGGTAGTGGCTACGATCGATGGCTGATACGACGGCGGGTGCACTCCAGGTTTGAGGAGATCGGCGTTCGAACACCGCGATCAGCTCGCACGTGAGAGTGCACCTGCCGGGTGAAGGAGTAGGGGTTGGGGTGCCGGCCTCGGCCGGCCTCATCGCCGTACGGGATACATCGACGTTCCTGCCCGGCTGGGCGAGAGTGCTCTGTCCGATGGGCGGCTGCTGGGCTGGGCCGAGTGCGGGCCGTTGGACGGAGCATCCGTTGTGTTGTGTCCGGGTGCGGCCACGAGCCGGTGGCTCGGGTTCGGCGCAGGCGTTGTTGAGGCGCTTGGAGTGCGCCCGGGCACCGTGGCCCTTGTCCTGGATCACGATGCGAAGACGCGGCCGGCGGCGACGGCTGGCGCTACAGTGCCGCCGATGACGACGGCCCAGGCAGCGACGACCGGGACGCGGGTGCTCCAGAGGCGCAGCGGGGGTGAGTTCGCCGACGTCGACGGCGTGGTGTCCGGCGTCGTGGTTGCAAGTGGCGGCCCTGGCACATCGCGCGCAGGTTGCCCGGAGCGCAGTGCTCCGAGGCGTGATCGAGGTGGGCGGTGGTGGGGCAGACGGTGCTGCCGGTGCTGCCGGTGCCGTAGGCAGGCTCGCCGTGGCGGTTGGGGCAGCGGCCGGGGTGCGTGCCCCGGCCGCATTCGCCCTCCTGACCACGGCCTTCTCCACTCTGTGACGGAGCACAGGATCAGACGAAGGGCGTCTACACGTCCGCCGAACTGCGAAAAAGCCGACCACGTTCGAGCAATGTTCGACGCCGGACCATAAATGACAAGCTCACGCAGAAAGTGCCTTCCTGCTGTGATGACGGAGATCTTAGACGAGCCTCATCTACCCAGCTCAGAAGGCACTTTCGCTTTTTTGATCAAGATCCGGATGCCCCTGCCAGGTGAAACGCACAGGTTAGGGGCGCTCAGTTGCAGCCGTTGCGGTTGATCTCCGGCGAGCGGGTCTGGTCGTTGAGGTTGGAGCCGCGCAGGTCGTGGATGGATCCGCCGCTGCGGGTAAGGCAGCGAAACCCGCGCTGAGCGACAATCAGTACCACAGGTAGAGGTGGTACTTGTACCTGCCGTCAGTGCCCTTTCCGTAGGTGCACTTGTAGGTCTGGCCGTAGGTACGTCCGGCGGCGTCGCACTCGGGCTTTGTCCAGTAACTCGCGTAGAAGTGCCAGGAAGCGGCAGCCGCTGCAGGGCGTGCGGTGGCCGCTACGGCAGGTGCCGCGTTTGCCGATGCCGCAGTCGCGGCCGTGAAACCGCCGATTGCGAGCGCCGTTGCTGCCAAGGCTGTGACGGCTCGTGAACGCATGCGCATTCTTTCTCCCGTTGTGTGTATCGGGTGAGGCAACGTGCCGGGTTGGACGCTGTCAGCTTGAGCTTGCCGCAGTACCTGACAAGGTGTCTTTAGCAGTGAGTGCCAGAGGCTTTGCGCTGAGCGCCATCCCCTGCCCCTGTAGCCAAGCGTCGGTAGGTACTGGGGGCGATGCCGTGGAGAGCGCGGAAGGCGCGAGTGAAGTCGGCGTGGCGGGAGAAGCCCCATCGGGCTGCGATGGCGCCGATAGGAACGTGGCGCTTCAAGGGGTCGGCCAGGTCGCGGCGGCAGCGTTCCAGGCGCTGGCCGCGTATCCAGGAGCGGAGAGTCACGCCGTGCTGATGGAAAAGCCTGTGCAGCGAGCGAACCGAGATGTGGTGGGCCGCTGCGATCTCACACGCAGTCAGGGCGGTGTCGCCGAGGTGACGCTCGATGAACGAGGTGATGCGCACGTACAGGACACGCTGCCGTGAGTCGGTGGGGATATCACCCTCACGATCCAGGAAGTGCGCCAGTGTAGCGGTGACCAAGTCCAGGGCGACGGTGCTGAGTCGCGCGGCGTCACGTGGCGTGTAGCTCGTGCTGTCCTCGGCCAGGTGGGTGAGGAAGTTCGTCAGCAGCCGTCCGATGCCCTGATCACCGGGAAGGGCTCGGCAGATGAGCTGGTTGATATGGCGGGTCGGTAAGGGAAGCAGCGCGCGGGGGAACAGGATGAGGATGTTCCCGCCGTCGGCGTAGGCATCGAAGGGGCGCGAGCTTTCGAAGAGCAGGAGTTCACCCGGTCGGAGGGCGGCGCGATTTCGATTCTGCTCGATCACATGTGGGCCGGAGTGCGTGACGCTGATGCCAAGGACTTCCGGGTCCGAGGCGCGGATCAGCTTCGGGGTCCTCTGCGTGCGGTAGGACGAGTACGCCATCGCTGATGCCTGGACCGCTCCTAGCGGCATCGTGCTGAGCCATCCGCGGAAGACATCTGTATCGATCAGTTTGAACGATGTCGGCATCACCGCATCTGCGGTGGCCTTCTCCCACGCTGGAAAAGCATCCCGAGCCGGGAAGTCTTTGCTGTCGTAGACTTTCTCCACGATTCTTTATTCCCCGCTCCCGCAGCTTGGTACCGCGAGCAGCTTCCGCGTGAAGCTCCAGCTGGTCGACCCGGCCGGGTAAATCCCTTGTACAGGGCGGTGAGGACTCTCGCCTCCTGCGGTGCCGACAGGATGTGCCAGTGCAGATGACGTCGGCCCACGGGTAGCAGGCTTGCACTTCGCCGACGTGCGACCCGCGTTCCACGGACACGAAGTGTGCAACCCGGGCGGCCTCTCCAACGAGTGGATCCTGCGTATCAAGAACGACAGGGAGTCCTACCATCCGACGGCCATCGGGCAACGCCAACGCCACGGATACCTTCCCCCGTAAGCGAAGCCATCGGCTGGCCACGGAGCGGGCCGCCGCTCCGTAGCGGCCCGGCCGATCTGACCGTCGGTACGTACGTACGTGGCGGTTGGCATGCGCTGTTCCTCCCGGTCGCGCCGAGGGGGTGGCGGGCCTGGACGGCAGGTGCTCTGAATGATCACTTTGTTCCGGCCTGAACTGTGCGAAGCGAGGGCCGATGTCCGCGTGGGTACGGCCGCTGAGCGCGGGTTCAGCGGATCGGCCACGCTGGGAGACGCAGCCTGGGCAAGATCGGCGTTCATGGACTCTGGGGTTGTGTCAGCGTTGGTGTCAGTTCCCGTCTCGTTGTTCGCCGCCGTGACGGCGTACGGTGCTGGGAAGGTTCAGGGGCGCAGCGCGGTTGACTCCGTACGCCGGGCATCTCAGCGGGAGTCGTACGCCCAACTCCTCGCCGCCTGTTACGCCTTCACCAGCGAAGCCGACAGGGTCATCCCTGCCCTTGACGGTGGAGTCAGGAGCATCCCGGCGCCCCCGCCGCTGCCGGGGACTCCGGAGGAGGCAGTCCTCCATCTCGACAGGCTGGTGGACCGGATCAACGAGTGCGGGGCGGTTGTCACGCTCGACGGCCCTCCGCACATCGCCCGCCTGGCTCATGGGATCAGGCACAAAGCGCAGGCCATCGTGCTGAACGTCGACTCCCTTGTGCACCGTGTCCCGGGAAGGGACTACGCGGCGCCCTTCGCGAGCTACGAGGCGCGTTTCCGGAGCGCGGTGGACGTGTTCGCCGAGGAAGCGAGTGCGCACCTGAACACCGGGCTTCTACGGCACCGGTGGTGGCGCCTCCGGTCACGTGACGACGTGTAACCCGTCAGCCGCTGGGCTCTGCTTGAGCTTGCGACGCCTGCGGGCGTCCTCTTCCCGCTGCCACTGGCGTACGATGCGCCCGGCCTCAAGACCGGCACCTCAGCGAACCGGCAGCCCTCCCACTGGCAGCCCGCCCCGGGGCCGGTCCCCCACCCAGCGCTGATAGAAGCCCACACGGTCCTGACCCAGAGGCCGCCGACATTGCCCGCCCTTTGCAGCGCCGGGGTGGCTGCAGCTCAAGTGTCGAAAGTCGTGCAATCAAGATCGCCGACGACTTCGCCGGCCGGGTCGGCAACGAGCAGGGCCTGCCCCGCACCTCGGAGGGACAGGCCCGTTGTGCACGCCACGTACTCAGGCGATCAGGGTGGTGACGATCCCTTCAGCGTTCCAACCCGCTTGGCACTCTGCAACTCGTCCAGGCCGCAGGACAGCGAGGCTGTCGTCACATTGAGGCCGTGTACTGAACACAGGTCGGTGCGTTCCGCAGGCGATCGCCCGTATCTCGAATCGAACAAACGGGTCGTCAAGCGAGGCGATGTCCACGGGAGACGAGTCTCCCTTGGGACCTGCCCAGTCACTGTCCTTGTAGCTCCCCGATGAGGTGTACCCGACGCACGTACGGGCACCGGCCGTCTGCTGCGCTATCGGTCACAGTGCCTTGCATGTACTGCTTGACACCGTTCTCCCCGCAGTACCTGCCTGAGGCGTAACCGAAATCGTTGGACCCCGACCAGTTCGCGAAACACGAGGACGCTGCGGCGGACGACGCGTATGCCGTACTCACCGGAGCTAACACTGCCCTCGCCGGTCGGCGCACCGCCATCCTGCCGAGGGAGCCATATGGATTTCCGCCCGGTCGAGTGCGACGCGCAGGCGTTCCAGCAGTCGGTGACCCCTGACGAGATTCAGAGGATATGCTGCCACGTCTTCGGCTCCGAGGCCCGGGGCGTATCCGCCGTCGAGCTGGGTGCGGGCTTGTACGACAACGCGTTCGTGCGTCACGAGGCAGCCGCTTTCGGGCTGCGGCGGTTTCGCTCAGGCGGCGTGGCGGGTCTTGCGACGGCGTACTGCGACGGCGGTGGCGCCACCGGCGACGACCAGCGCGGCGGCCATACCGGCGATTGCCGCGGTGTTGTCGTTCGCGCCGGTCTCGGCGAGGCCGGAGCCCTTGGCCCCATGCGACGGGGCGCCGTCCGCCTTCATGGCGTTGTGGGCCTTCAGAGCGCGGTTGGTCTTCATGGTCTTGTTGATCCAGCCCGCGTAGGCGGGCGCGCTGGTGTAGAGCCCAGGACCCTCCGAGCACGGTACCTTCGGGGCGCCGGGACCCGAGGTGACGCCGATCAGCTCCCAGCGGCCGTTCCGGCCCTTCTGGACCTGCGG
>NZ_JBIAXM010000070.1:0-15778 GCF_042896695.1 Streptomyces sp. NPDC001270
CCGCTGTCCAAGCTGGCCGCCGAGAACCGTGAGCTGGACTACCGGCTGCTCACCTCCGACCCGGAGGCCGCCCGCCGGCTGGCCGGGGACACGGCTGGGATCCGGACCGTGGACGGGGCCGGGGCCCGGCAGGACGGCGGCGTGCTCGTCGTCCGCGCGCTGGTGCCCGCCCTCGACGACCTGGTGGTGAAACTCGTGCGGTCCGGTGTCGCACTGCGCGAACTCGCCCCCGTGGTCTCGCCCCTCGAAGCCGCTTTCCTCGCCCTCACCGAACAGCAGGAGGCCAACTGATGACCGCGATAGCCGCCACCGGCGAAGTCGCTGCCGCCCGCCGCGTCCCCGTGACGCGCGGCTACCGCTTCGAACTGGTCAAGCTCGTCTCGCAGTGGCGGATCCGCCTGCTGGTACTGGCCTGCTGGATCGCGCCCGGGATCTTCGTGACCGCGGTGAGCCAGCAGAGCACGCTGCCCACCGACACCCTGTTCGGCCGCGAGATGCACGCCACGGGATGGGCCGGACCGCTGGTGCTGCTCGGTTTCGCGGGCACCTGGGCGCTCCCACTGCTGACCTCGGTCGTCGCCGGCGACGTGTTCGCCTCGGAGGACCGGCTCGGCACCTGGCGCCACCTGCTCGTGGCGGTCCGCTCGCCGCGCCGGATCTTCCTGGCGAAGACGCTGGCCAGCCTCACCGTGATCCTGCTGCTCGTGGTCGGGCTCGTCGCCTCCAGCGTGGTCGGCGGGCTCGCGTCCGTCGGCAACCAGCCGCTGGTCGGTCTCGACGGCCATCTGCTGTCGCCGGGAGACGCCGCGACCAACGTCCTGCTCGCCTGGGCCTGCGCCCTGGCCCCGACCCTGGCGCTCGCCGCGATCGGTCTGCTCGGCTCCGTCACGCTGGGACGCTCCCCGATGGGCCTGCTGCTGCCCGCGCTCGTCGCGCTGGCGATGCAGCTCGCCCAGATGCTTCCGCTGCCCGTCGCGGTACGCCTCGCCCTGCCCGGCTACGCCTTCATCTCCTGGAACGGCCTGTTCACCGATCCGGGGCAGCTCGGTCCGCTCCTGACCGGCATCGCGGTCAGCCTGGTCTGGGCCGTGACCGCGACCGTACTGGCCTACCTGCTCTTCGTGCGCCGCGACTTCACCAACCTGACCGACGAGGGCTCGGGCCGCCGGGCGATCCTCGCCGGAGCCCTGCCGCTCGCCGGCCTGATCGGCGTGGCAGTCGCGGTCGTCGCCGCGTCGACCGGGGCCACCGGCTCCGGGATCGACAAGGACAAGGTGCAGCGCTCGGTCGCCACGGCCTTCGCCCACCTCTACCGTCAGCAGACCGATCAGCTCCACCGGCCCGCCGTCACCGAAGCCCAGCTGAAGGCCACCGCGGCCTGCGACAAGGGCAGCATGGACGCCGCGGCCGAAGGCCCGGGCAACGACTGGCACTGCGTCGTCTCCTGGAATCTCCCCGGTGTCAAGGTCACCGGACAGGCCATCTACCAGCTCGACGTCGCCTCGGACGGGCGCTACGTCGCCGACGGTGACGGGCCGAAGGAAGTGAACGGCTACTTCCTGCTGCGCACCCCGACCGGGGACGCGCCGAACCCGCTGTGGCAGTTCGACGGCAACGTCGAACTGCTCTCCTCCGGTCACCAGGGATGACTCCCCGACCGATACGGCGACGGGGCCGCCGCAGCGCCACGCCTTGCTGACCTGAACACGTCCTCCTCCGGGGCCCCCCGGCCGACACATTCCGTCACCAGGGGCCCCTTTCCACACCCCGAACGCCCCGCACCGGGACCGTCCGCCCGCCAGGGGCCGTCCCGCGCGGTCGTCGGCCGGGGAGTCGGGGGAAGTACCCGCCGAGCGCGGCCCCGTACCATCCGCGTCCATGACCATGAGCGCAGAAGAACTGTCCGCGCAGCTGTTCCGCAGCACGATCGGCGCGTTGGAGATGAACTCGGTCTACCTGGGCGACCAGTTGGGGTACTACCGCGCGATGGCGGACGGCACGGCGATCACCGCGGGCGAGCTGGCGGCGCGTACGGGCACCGCCGCCCGGTACACGGCCGAGTGGCTGGAACACCAGGCGGTACGGGGCCTGATCAGTGTGGTGGGCACGGGTGGCGACGCCTGGGAACGCCGGTACCGGCTGCCCGCCGAGCACGTCCCGGTGCTGGCCGACGCCGACAGTGTGCTGTTCGGGGCGCAGACGGCCGTGCAACTCGCCAGGTACGGACGGCGGCTGCCCGATGTGGTGCGGGCCTATCGGACCGGCGAGGCGCCGCCGCCGCTGCCCTGGGAGCCGGAGGGCCGGGTGGACACCAACCGTGCCCTGTTCCAGCAGTTGCTCGGCAGGCAGTGGCTGCCCTCCCTGACCGAACTGGACAGCCGGCTGCGGGCCCGGCCGGCCGCGCGTGTCGCGGACATCGCCTGTGGCATGGGCTGGTCCAGCATCGCGATGGCGTCGGCGTATCCGCTGATCACGGTCGACGGCATCGACCTGGACGACCGGGGCATCGAGACGGCCCGGGCGTACGCCCGGCGGTCGGGAGTCGCCGACCGGGTCCGGTTCGAGGTGGCCGACGCGGCCGAGTTCCGCCCGTCGCGGCGGTACGACCTGGTCACGGTCATCGAGGCGCTGCACGACATGGCCAGGCCCGTCGACGCGCTCCGGGCAGCACGTGAACTGCTGACCGGCGACGGCTGGGTCATGGTGGTCGACGTCCGGGCCGAGGAGGAGTTCACCGTCCCCGGCACGGAGCGGGAGCAGTGCGACTACGGCTGGAGTCTCATCGCCTGCCTGCCGGACGCGATGGGCACCCCCGACACCGCCGCGACCGGCACCGTGATGCGTCCGAAGACCCTGCGTGCGTATGCCGAGGCAGCCGGTTTCGCGAAGGTGGAGGTCCTGCCCGTCGACACTCCGTACTGGCGGTTCTACCGGCTCTCCCCAGGCTGACCGCCGCCGAGGCGGCGACCCGGTACGACGGCGACGACCCCGGGACCTTCCCGAACGCGGGCAGCCGGAAGCCGATCGGACGCGAGTGATCGGGAAGTGCCGGGACGCGGGCAAGCGGAACCCGCCAGGAAGCAGGCGCCCGGAACCCGCCGGGAAGCGGGCGGTCCGAACCTGCGGGGAAGCGGACCATCTGGAACGCCGGGTCCGTCGGTGGCGTGGTACGCCTGCGGGGGGGGCACGACATGGCACGGCGGCCGGTTTGTCATGCACCGTCACCGCCGCCCGGAACGCGGCCAGTCGGCCTCGCACGGCGAACCCAAGCGGCCGGGAACACTGCTCACCCCGGCGCCCGGCTCACCGGCGCGTCCGTGGACATCACGCCCGCGGGACTATTCCTTCTCCTGGCGTGAAATGGTTCACGCATATGTGACGGAATGACGGCTTCGTCGTTGGCGCTTTCCCGATCACTCACGTGATCAACCGACAGGCGTGCGCCGCTCCCAGGGAGCCGCGCACCGACGGGAGCAGTCTTGAAACGACCTGAACCCACCCACGAGCCCGCTCGTCTGCGCCGCGTCCGGATCCCCGGTACGGTGATCGCCCCGCCCCGCCAATCGCGCCCGCGCCCGCGCTCCAAGAACGTCACCGGCGCGAACGCCGCCACCTCGGCCACCGAAACTCCCCGGACGACCGACGAGTGACTGGTACACCGGTGAAGCGGACCACGCGGCCGGGCCCGAACCTGCGAAGTCCGGCTCGCCGTCGGGCCTGCGGTGGCTGTGCTCCGCCACGATGACAGGAAGCCACCGCCCGTGACGTAACAGGCCGGCACAGTAGACGACGGGGCATCGCCCGCCCGCAGGCAGGGGCACCGCAGCCACCTTATTGACAGGCTTGGTTCAGACCTTTATGGTCACCCGCACGCCATCATTCACAGGCGCGCCCATCATTCATATACGTGAAGATGCCTTCCCTCATCGTCTCCTCCAGACGAAAGGCTGATCACATTCATGAACCGGCATACCCGTCGTCGGTACCGCCCCTACGCGGCAGGCAGCGAACTCGCCACGGCACACCTCTCTTTGACCACAGGTCTCGGCAACACGACGGGGTCCGGCTGACGTTCCGGTCCGCCCAGCGCGACCACCCAGTTCCGGCGGCCCCGCCGCCCGCCGCTCCGGCAAGGACCGGGCCGTCCGGAAGCACCGCAGCGTCTTCGCCGATCACACCGGCTGAAAGGAGCCTCCCGTGATCCGCTCCAAAGCTCTGGCCACGACCTCCGTCGCGGGCCTCGTCGCCGCCCTGACCCTGCTGAGCGCCACCGAGGCGGGTGCCGCGGACCCCGGCAAGGCGCCCGGCGGCAACTTCGACCTGTCCGTCTGGCAGCTCCAGGAGCCCGTCGGCTCCCCCGGAAAGCCCACCACCATCCCGTCGTCCCGGCTCCAGGGGGCGAACGGCTACCAGGACGACTACTTCTACACCGACAAGCGCGACGGCGCGATGACCTTCTGGGCACCCGAGAAGGGCGTGACCACCCCCAACTCCAAGTACGCCCGCTCGGAGTTGCGGGAGATGAACCGCGACGGCAGCGCGGCCGACTGGCCGCTCCAGGGCAATCACCGGCTGAGCGCCACCCTGCGCGTGGTCTCGGTGACCTCCGACGTGTGCGTCGGCCAGATCCACCTCGGCTCCGGGGGCAGCTCGACCAAGCCCCTGGTGGAGCTCTACTACCGCTCCAGCGGTGACATCGTGGTCGGCATCGAGAACTCGCCCGACGGAGGACAGACGCCGCACACGGTGGGGCACGTCCCCGTCGGCAAAACCTGGACGTACACCATCGCCGTCTCCGGCGGCCGTACCATCGATCTGACCGTCAACGGCAGCACCACGCACTACACCATCCCCACCTCGTTCGACCCGTACAAGCAGTACTTCAAGGCCGGCTCCTACAACCAGTCGTCCTCCGACAGCACCACGAAGGGCGCACGCGTCGCCTTCTACGGGCTGACCGTCTCCCACGGATGACGGCCACGAGGGTCCGGCGCCGACGCGGAGCCGGACCCTCCGGAGTCTCTCGTTGTGGACAGCGCGCCGGTAACCGGCACCGGCTGGCTACGGTGGACCTCCCACCGAACGACGACCCAGACTCCCCGGCTGAAAGGTGACACAAGGTGACGACCGTCGCATATCAGGGCGAACCCGGCTCCAATTCGGCGACCGCCACCCAGATCCTGTACCCCGGAAGCAACGAGCTGCCCTGCACCGGCTTCGAGCAGGCCCTGGACGCCGTGACCCTCGGCACCGCCGACCTGGCGGTGATCCCGGTGGACAACTCCGCCGCCGGACGGGTCGCCGACGTCCACCGCCTCCTCCCGGAATCCGGCCTGTTCGTCATCGCGGAGTACTTCCTGGCCATCCGCTTCGACCTCATGGGCGTCCCCGGAGCGGCACTGACCGACGTGGAGTGCGTACGCAGCCATGTGCACGCGCTCGGGCAGTGCCGGAAGGTGCTGCGGGAAGGCGGCTGGCGCACGCTCGTCAGCGACGACACGGCGGGGGCGGCCCGCGAGGTCGCGGAACTGGGCGACCCCCGGCACGCGGCGCTCGCCCCGCCGGCGGCCGCACAGCGCTACGGCCTGGAGGTGCTGCGCGCCGGCGTCGAGGACGACCCGGACAACACCACGCGCTTCATCGTCCTCTCCCGTGAGTCCGCCGTCCCGCCACTGACCGCCGAGCCGACGATGACGAGCCTGTTCTTCGCCGTACGCAACATCCCGAGCGCCCTCTACAAAGCGCTCGGCGGTTTCGCCAGCAACGCGGTCAACCTCACCAAGATCGAGAGTTATCAGCTGGGCGCCGGTCTCAACCCGAGCTGTTTCTACGTCGAGGTCGAGGGCCACCCCGACGCGCCGGGCGTCGCGCTCGCCGTGCAGGAACTGCGTTTCTTCTCCTCCGAGGTGCGCATCATCGGCGTGTACCCCGCCCACCCGCACCGGCTGCGGGAAACCGCCCCTGGCGGATTCCGCGGCGATCCGATTCACTGAGGTGCGATCCCGGCCACCCGCGGATTCCTGACATTGCGCCGCGACATGACGGCGACGCGTTCCATCCGGTGACGGCCCGGCGCGTGTCGCCGGCCGTTTCACCGCTCTGTTCCCGAACCCGGTGCGTGCCGACGTGTGCGCCGAAACGCCGACATCGCTAAAATGGGTGGTCCGTTCCCCACCCGCTGGCAGGCACCATGGACGACGGCCACGGTATCGACGCCGAGGGAACCCCCACACCTGAGGACAGCATCCGACACGCTGCCGAGGTGATGCTTGAAACCGTGCACCGACTCGGGGCGAGCAGTTCGGCGATTTACCTCGTCGACGAACTGGAAACGACGCTGACCCCCGCCCTCGTCGTCGGCGGACCCATTTCATTGTTCATCACACCGGACCATGTTTCGACGTCCGACGAGCGCTACACCCTGGCAACTGCTTTTCAGGCCGGACGTCAAATAGTGAGGGATTTCCCGGGAGCCGCGGCCCGCAATATCACCATTCCTTTTCCTTATCTCGTGGCAGCGACTCCGATGATGCACGGATATTCCCCCAAAGCAATTCTCACGTTCGTCTGGACCATGCCGAAAGAGCGACGGACGATCACTATCGAGGACACCGAACGCTGCGCTGCCACGGCAGAAGAACTGAGGCACGAGAAGGGGCTTTTCACCGCGCTGGCGGAGACTCCGAATCCGCGCTTCTTCCTGGCTTCCAGCGGCGATGAGTCGAGGGACGCGGCGGGGACGTCGTGGCTCTTCCGGACGCGCACACTGGAGTCGGCGCTGTCGGGGGCGACCGGGCTCAGGGACGTCGTCAGCGCCGTCATAGAGCGCATGGCCCGGCCGAGCGGCGCGGAGAAGATGGCCCTCATGTCCTTCGAGGGACACCGGGTCCGGGTGGTCGGCCAGAGCGGCTTCCCGCAGACGATGACGCAACCCGTCATGGAGGCCAGGGAATCCGGCCTGGACCTGCCGGTCTCGGGGCGTGGTCTCTTCCACGAGACCGAGGAGAACGTCCGGGCGGCCGGGCTGAGCCCCGGACTCAGGGCCGGCCTCCGGGCGGCCGCCGTGCTGCCGCTGCTGAGCGGTGAACGGACCATCGGCGCCGTGCTGCTCGGTTTCACACACCCCCATCCGTTCTCCGCGGAGGAGCGGGCCTGGCTGGTCACCATGGCCGACCTGGTGTCGGCGGCATGGGAACGGGCGTGCCTGTTCGACGCCTCGCAGGCGACGGCCCGGGAGTTGCAGCAACGGCTGCTGCCCAGGCGCCTGCCCCAGCTGACCGACCTGGACATCACGGCCCGCTACTTCTCGGCCTCCACCAGCGCGACCGGCGGCGACTGGTTCGACGTCCTGGCACTGCCGGACGACAAGGCCGGTCTCCTGGCCGGTGACGCCGAGGGCCACAACGTCGCGAGCGCCGCGCTCATGGGCCAGGTCCGCACGGCGTTGCAGGCGTACGCGGCCGAGGGACACGGCCCCGCCGAGGTGCTCACCCGGGCCAACGCGCTGCTGTGGCAGCTGGGTGCGGACAGGTTCGTCACCTGCTGCTGTGTCTGGGTCGACCGCATGCAGGGGACGGCCGAGATCGCGTGTGCCGGGCATCCCGGTCCCCTGATCCGTACCGCGCAGAACGATGTCTTCGCACTCCACGAGGAGCTCATCGGACCGCCGCTCGTGGTCGCGGAGAACACGGTGTACCAGGCCACGCAGGTGACGCTGCGGACCGGGGCCACGATTGCGCTGTTCACCGACGGGCTGGTGCATTCCCACTCGCCGGACTACTCCACGGGCCTGGCGGAGATCTCCGGTCTGCTGTCCACGTCACAGGGATACCTGGAGGACATCGCCGACCGCATCTGCGCCCGTGCGGCAGGGGCACGCTACCGCAAGGACGATGCCGCCCTTCTCCTGGCCGGCTACCGGGACACCCTGCCTACCGTCGGGCACCGCGTGGTGCATCTGCGGGTGGACCGGCACGACCTTGAGGCACCGCGGAGGGTGCGCCGGTTCGTGCGGGACCAACTCGATGCGTGGGGCTGGGGTTCGAGGAGCGACGAGGCCGAACTGCTCGCGACCGAGCTGGTGACGAACGCCCTGGTCCACGCCGACAGCGACGTCGACCTCTGGCTGCGCGAGCACCCGGACCGCATCCGGGTCGACGTCTGCGACTGGGACCCCAGGCCGCCGGTCCCGGCTCCGATCACCTTCACCGAGGAATTCGACAGCGAGGCGGAGCACGGCCGTGGCCTGCTGATCGTCGAGGCCCTGGCATCGTCCTGGGGCAAGGCCCCGCGCGGACGCGGCAAGTCGGTGTGGTTCGAACTGGACCAGCCCTGAACGGGACTCCCACACGGGCCACCACCCACCCGACACCGACCGCCCATCCCCGCTCACCCGCCGGAGACGACCTGCCGCCCCTGCGGAATGACGAGGTCGAGCAGCCCGGGGAAGCGGACGTCGAGATCGTCTCGGCGTAGTCGGTTCAGGCGCCTGGTGCCCTCGTCGCGCTGGCGGATCACGCCCGCTTCTCGCAGGACTTTGAAGTGGCCGCTCTGGGTGGATTTGCTGACCTGCAGCTCGAATGTCGTGCACGCCTGTTCACCCTCGGGCCCGAGGTCGGCGAGCCGTATGACGATGGCCAGCCGGACCGGGTCACTGAGGGCGGCCAGCACGGTGGTGAACCGCAGTTGGTCGCGTGCGGGGTGGACGAGTTCGGTCGCGGTGCGACTGGCCATGCCCACAGCATACTTCACGATGTTCGGCACCTCCGAACATCTGCTATGTTCGCATTTCCCGAACATGATGCCGGAGGAACGGATGCCACTCAGGCGCCTCACCGCCACCGCCCACGCCGGCCGACGACCACAGCTCGCCCGCCGGGCCCTGCGCTTGGGTGCGCCGCCGGATTCGCGTGGGCAATCGGCCCCAGGCCGGCGATGGCGGTTCTGGGCCACGGCCTACACGTTGTTGATCCTGCTCACCGGCACAAATCTGCCCACGCCGCTGTACCGGGGCTACGCGGAACGTTTCGGATTCTCACCTCTGTTCGTCACGCTGATCTTCGCCGCATACGTGGCCGTACTGATCCCTTCCTTGCTGTTCGCCGGGCCGGTCGCGGACGCGGTGGGCCATCGCGGCGTGCTGTTTCCCGCGGTCGTCGTGGCCGCCCTGGGATCACTGGCCTTCGCCCTCGCCGAGACCACGTGGTGGCTGTTCGCCGCCCGCGTCCTGCAGGGCCTGGCACTCGGAGCGGCATCGGGGCCGCTCACCGCGGCGCTCACGGAACTCGAACCGACCGGCGACCACCGCAGAGCGGCCCTGGTGTCCACCGTTGCCTCCGTCGGCGGTCTCGGGCTCGGCCCGGTGCTGGCCGGACTGCTCGCCCAGTACGCCCCGGCCCCGAACGTCCTGCCCTTCGCGGTCGAGATCGTATTACTGGCGCCCGCGGCGGCTGCCGTCCGTGCGCTTCCCGCGTCCCGCTCCAGGCGACCGTGGCGCTCCCGCCGTCCCGAGATTCCCGGCACCCTGCGTACGGTGTTCGCCACGAGTGGGGCGGCCGGCTTCCTGGCGTTCGCCGTGATCGGACTGTTCCTCACTCTCGTCCCTACGTATGTGGCGACTCTCTCGGACAGCGACAACCTGCTCCTGGGTGGTGCGGCCGTGGCGCTGATGCTGACCTGCTCCGCCCTCGCCCAGCTCATGGGCCACGGCACGCCGGCACGGACCCTGGAGCTTCTCGGTCTGCCGCTGCTGGCCGCCGGGCTGGTGCTGCTCGCCGTCGCGGGCGGCTTCTCCTCCCTGATTCTGCTGCTCACCGCGATCGTGATCGCCGGTACCGGTCAGGGTCTGGCGTTCCTCGGCAGCCTGACCGCGGTCAACCAGGCCGCACCCGCCGAACGCCGGGCCGGCGTGCTGTCCGGTTTCTACGTGATCGTTTACCTCGGCGTGGGCCTCCCCGTGATCGGTGCAGGCTTCCTGGCCGCCTCCGCCGGACTGCTCGCCGCCGTGCGGTACTTCGCCTGCGGCGTCGCCGTGCTGTGTCTGGCGGTGCTGTCGCTCCTCGCCCGTGCACACCGCCGCCAACCGGCCGCCCCGCCACCGGCCCCTGATGACGGCGCCGTCGGCTGATCCGAGTTCCGTCCGTCGGACGTGTGCGGTGCCCTCTTGAGAGTCCCTTCAGGTCATGAAAGTTGATTTTTGCCGCACCTTGACCAAATGCGGTGCCGGGGCAGTGCTGATGGTCATCTGCGTCACCCGGAACGGAAACCTGTGATCCGCCGGACCGGTGTGCGGTGGCTGTGTGCGCCGGGTCCACCGGCGCACACGTCTGCGAGGAAAGACGCAATGAGACTTCGTGCACAGAGACCCGCGAGGGCCGGCGTCCGCCGTACCGCGCTGGCGACCGCGGCGGCGCTGGCGCTCGCCGGTGCCGTGACCGGCACGGGAGCCGCCTTCGGTGCCTCCGACGCCACGGCCGCGGACAGCCGACCGGCGACGGGGCGGAACTGGCTTCCGGACACACCGGAGAACTGGCCGCAGGTGGTCGACTACACCCGTACGCCGGCCGAGACGGTCACCCACGGTCTGCAGCACTACAGCGAAACCTATGACACCGTCGGCGGCCGGCAGCACATCCAGGTACTCAAGGCCGACCTCGGTGACCCGAACCTGCGGGTCGGCACGGTGGAGGCCGGCAACACCCTCACCAACCCGGCGGACGAGACCCCGTCGTCGATGGCCCACCGCACCCACGCGGTGGCAGGCGTCAACGGAGACTACTTCGAGATCCACGCCAGCGGACGCCCGCTCGGCGGCATCGTCTCCGACGGGCACCTGCTGAAGAGCCCCAAGCCGGGCTTCGCCTCCCAGTTGGGCATCAAGCCCGACGGCAGCATGGTGATGGGACCGGAGACCTTTTCCGGGACGATCACCGACGGTTCCGCGACCCACTCGCTCGCCTCGGTCAACACCGTCAACGACATGGCCACCGGCGGCATCACCGAAGTCACCCCCGACCTCGGCGAGACCCCGGATCTCGCCAAGCCTTCCACCCTGGTGCTCGGCCACACCACTGACGGCGGCTTCGTGGTCGACGGCGTGCAGACCGGCGTCACCACGGTGCCGCGGCTGACCACCGGTCAGCTCGGCCTCCTCGGCGCGGGCGACGGCGGACAGTGGCTGGGCGACAACCTGCACAGCGGTGACAAGGTGGGCATCACCACCCGGCTCTCGCCCGACAACGATGTCACCCAGCTGGTCAGCGGTGTCGACACGCTGGTGCAGGACGGCGAGGTCTACGAGGACCCGACCGGCACCCCGCCGAGCGGCGCCAACCCGGAGACCGCCGTCGGCATCACCAAGGACGGCAAGCACGCCATCGTCGTCGCCGTGGACGGCCACGGCGGTGCCTCCACGGCCTTCGGCGTGACGTCGGACCAGGTCGCCGGCTACATGGTCGCCCACGGCGCCTACTCCGCGATGCTGTTCGACGGCGGTGGCTCCACCACCATGGTCAGCCGCGCTCCCGGCGCGGACCAGGCCGACGTCGTCAACACGCCGTCCGACCTGCCCGGCAACACCGAGCGTCCGATCGCCAACGGCATCTTCTTCTACTCCACCGCCAAGCAAGCCGGAGAGGCCGTCAAGGTCGTGGTGAACGGCGGCAAGACGGTCACCACCGTCAACGGCGGCTCGATCCCGCTCCCGGTGTACTCCCTCGACAAACTGGACAACCCGGCGGCCGGCCAGGTCCAGGTGCGGATCGAGCCCTCGGACCTCGCCACGTACGAGAACGGCAAGCTCACCCCGCACCGTACCGGCACGGGCCGGATCATCGCCTCCGACGGCAGGACCTCCACCTCCGAGAAGCTGGAGGTCGTCAGCGGCCTCAAGTCCCTCACGGTCTCGCCCGGCCAGGTGGACCTCGACAACGGCGCCACCCAGCAGCTGACCCTGTCCGGAACCGCCAGGGACGGCGCCACGGTGCAGATCCCCGCCGAGGCGGCCACCTGGAAGGTCACCCCGGACGACCTCGGCGGCGTCGACGCGCACGGCCTGTTCACCGCGGACGCCGAGAACGGCGGTCTCGCCGAGGTGAGCGCGACGGTCGCGGGCACGACGGCCGGCACGTCCATCGCCGTCGGCAACGTCACCAAGACCATCGACCCGATGACCAGCACGGACGTCTGGCGGCTCAGCAACAACACCACCGGCCGGCCTGCCGCGCTGACCGCCGACCCCGGCGTGGTGCCTCCGGCTTCCACCGCGTCGGGATCGCTGAAGCTCGACTACTCGATGCCGGCCGGTTCCGGCGTCAAGCAGCTGGTGCTCTCGCCGAAGACCACCCTGAAGACCGACACGAACAACGGCCAGGTCCCCACCGGAATCGGTGTGTGGATCAAGGGGGACGGCAACGGTATCGAGCTGGCCGAGAAGTACATCGGCGTCAACGGCTCGTCGACCACCCTCTACCCGACCACCGTCACCTGGAAGGACTGGCACCTGGCGGTCGCCCAGCTGCCGGCGGGCATGCAGTTCCCGCTGACCATCAGCTTCATCGACTTCCTGGCGATCAGCCCGAGTACCTCTTACAGCGGCTCGCTCAGCCTCGGGGGCCTGGAGGCGCTGTACTCGCCGCGGCCGGTCACGACGCCCGCCTACCAGGCCGTCCCGCAGAACCCGAAGTGGCTGTCCTTCGAGGAGGACTCCGCCGACTTCGCCAAGCGCGGCACCACCCTGCTCAGCGGCGACGACGCACACATGCTCGCCAATGACCCCGGCTCGGTCAGCAGCAACGTGATGGACTCGATCGCGGGGCGGCTGCCCACCCTCACCCCGCAGGCCAAGCCGGACGCCGCCCAGTTCCTCGGTGACATGTCCGACGACGGCAAACTGGCGGACCTGCAGTTCGCCAAGTCCAAGATGGACGCCCTCGGGATCCCCGAGCGGGACATCGTCGGCAACCACGAGATCACTCAGGGCGCCGACTCCGAGAACGGCAACTACAGCGCCACTTTCGGTGACACCCACTACGCCTACACCCAGGGCGCGGCACGGCTGATCGTCACCGACAACTCGCACGGCAGCCTGCAGTCCTCGGACCCCTTCCAGGATCCCGCGGGCGAGCAGTACCCCTGGCTGGTCGAGCAGCTGACGGACGCCACCGCCAAGGACGTACTGGTCATCACGCACATGCCCGCGTACGACCCGCACCCGGCCGCGAACAGCCAGTTCACGGACCGCTGGGAGGCGCGGATGTATCTGCGGCTGGTGCAGCGCTACCAGGAGACGCACCCGAAGCAGCACGTGATCATGATGTACGGTCACGCGCGCGGCTTCTCCGAGCAGATCCTGAACCCCGAGGGGCAGAGCGTGACCACCGCCGAGGGGGGCATCCCGCAGTTCACCTTCGCGGACCTCGGCATGCCGGCCTACGCCCCTGCGGACCAGGGCGGCATCTACCACTTCGGTCTGATCCGGATCGGTGACGACGGCAACCTGCAGTACTCCGTCGAGCCCGCGCTCGCGTCGATCGGTGTCAAGGCTCCCACGGACCCGGTCGCCAAGGGTGACCACGTCACGGTGACCGCGACCGGCGACCAGGTCGCCGGTGACAACATCGCACCGCTCACCATCCCGATCGCGGACCCGGCCTCCCACGTCTGGACCTCCAGCAACCCCAAGGTGGCCTCGGTGGACCGTGCCACCGGAGTCCTGACCGCCCACCGCGCCGGCACCGTCACCGTGTCGGTGACCTCCGGCGGCGTCACGGGCAGCGCCCAGGTCACCGTCAAGTGACCTGACCCATGGCGGGGTGCCCGAGCGTGTTCGGGCACCCCGTCGGCGGCGTTCCCCGCGCCGTGCCGGGAAATAAGGGATTGCTCCCATCGGTCGCGCTGACACGATTGCCGTGTGATCGCCGCCGATACGCCGGACACTCTGCTGGTGACGGGGATGCCGGGGGCCGGGAAGTCCACGGTGACCAGGCTCGTCGCCGAACGCCTGCCCCGCTCGGCCCGGCTGGACGGCGACTTCGTCAGCAGGCTGATCGTCGGCGGCCGGGTCTGGGCGCTCGGCGAGCCCGCGGACGAGGCGGCACGGCAGGTGGAGCTGTGCAACCGCAATCTGTGCACGCTGGCGAACAATGTCGCCGACGCCGGATTCACCCCCGTGATCGACTGGGTGATCCCGGACCGCGCACAACTGGACTTCTTCGTCTCCCTCCTGTCGGCTCGGCGGGTCCTGTTCGTCGTTCTGGCACCGGGCACCGAGGCATGCCGGTACCGCAACACCATCCGCGATCCCCGGGAACGGTTCGACTTCGACGGCTACGACGGTCTCGAAGCCGACATGAAGCGCGAACTCGGCGACAGCGGCTGGTGGTTCGACGCCGCGGAGCTCACTCCCGAGGAGACCGCTGATCGCATCCTGGTGGAAGCCCGCCATCGCGCCCTGGTGAGCTGACCACAAGTCAGTCCCGCAAACCACAGGTCGGGTCCCGCAGGCCGTAGGTCAGTCCGACAGGCCGTAGGTCAGTCCCGCAGACCGTAGAAGTGGATCGGCGAGTTCGGCTTGAAGCCGATGCGCGGGTACACGGGAGCCCCGGCGGCGGTCGCGTGCAACGTGGCGCGGGTCAGTCCGGTGGCCCTGGCCCCCTCGGAGAGCGCCTTGCGGGTCACCGCCTCGCCGTAGCCCCTGCGCTGCCACTGCGGGTGGGTGGCGACGAGTACCACGAAGAGGCGGCCTGCTGCCTCGACCGTGCCGGCGCAGGTCACCGGGACACCGTCCCGCAGGCCCAGGTAGGCATGGACCTCGTTCTTCCACCGTGCCGATCCGGTGAGCCCGTCGCGGCCCGTTTCCAGGGGGAAGCCGTAGCCGCGCGAGTTGAGATCCGCGTAGGCGCGCAGGTGCTCGTCGGTCGTGGCGCGCACGAAGGTCAGATCGGGGTGGCCCGGTTCGGGGATCGGGAGCAGGTCGCCGGCCATGCCCGTACCGGCGAAGGCGTATTGCAGGCCGGCCTGCTCGGCCGCTGTCCCCAGTGCCGGGCGGGCCGCGTCGTCGAGCAGGTCTTCGAAGACCCACAGGAAGCCCTGGTGCTTCTTCGCGCGCATGATGTCCGCCGCCTGACCGAGCCGTCGTCCGAGGAGGGCCGGGTCCGTGTCCACGTCGGTCAGGGTGACGCAGTTCCAGAACGCGAACCGGCAGTCGGCCCAGCGGACGGCGATACCGGGAAGGTCACGGACATCCGCCCCCGCGTCGCGGTCGAGCACCATGGCACGCCAGACCACGGCGAGCTGCTCCACCGATTCGACGGACTCCGCACGATCAGCCACCCGTAACCCCCACATGTCACATGTCGTCGAGCCGGCGGAAACTCCTGGCCAAGTAGTACCCCACTCCGGCGGCTCCGCGCCGGTGGTTTCCTCTGCACGGCCTCGTCGTTCGGGGTGTCCTGGTCGCGCAAGGGGGCGCGGCTCGACCGGAATGCGCCCTCAAGCGGTGGATCACCAAGCGAAATCACAGCGAAACCAGAGCAGTCTCATATGACCGGGCAGCACCCTGTGCGGTGTTCGTTGCTCGACCGAGGAGCGGCCCCATGTTTGACGATGGCATGACACAGCACGAGCCCGCTGGAGCGCCTCTGGCGACCGCGGTCCCGCGGGCGCGCCGAGGCGGTGCGCCGCGTGTGCTGTCGAAGAAGAAAGGCGCGTGGATCGTGGCCGCCGGGCTCACCTGCGCGCTGGCCGGTGTCGCCGGCATCAGCACGTCGGCCGCGGCGGC
>NZ_JBIAXM010000071.1:0-13754 GCF_042896695.1 Streptomyces sp. NPDC001270
GACCTGGTGGTGAAACTCGTGCGGTCCGGTGTCGCACTGCGCGAACTCGCCCCCGTGGTCTCGCCCCTCGAAGCCGCTTTCCTCGCCCTCACCGACCAGCCGGAGCCTGGCCGGTGACCTTGACCACCGTTACGGACAACGTTGCCAGCAAACCCCCCAACGACGGGCCTGCGTCGTCTTCTGGCATTCCCCTGACGTCGAAGCCGCAGGGCCGGCTGACCACCAACTCGACGTCGCACCAGACGGTCGTCCCACGGCCCGGGGTGCCGGACCGAAGGAAGCGGGCCACCGCTTCCAGGTCCGGCCCCCGACCGGGGACACACCGACCCCGCAGAGGCAGTTCGCCGGTCACGGCGCGCTGCTCGCACCTCGAAGGGACATTTCCATGCAGGTAACACGGCAGCGTCGGATTGCCGAAAAGGACCAGATCAGCCTTTTCGGCAGACGCGTAGGCCGCCGGGCCACCCTGGTGACGGCGGGCATCGCTGTCGTCCTCGCCGTCACGGGCACCGCTGTCGCCCAGACGGGCCAGTTCGGCACCCAGCAGGTCGGCCAGCAGACGGCCAACGGTCAGGTCATCTCCTCCGACCAGTACATCGCCCCGTACGGCAGCCGCACCGTCATCAACGACGGCAAGATCATGTCGTCGACGGTCAGCCCGGACGGCGCCCACCTGGCGGCCGCGGTCACCGACGGTGACGCCGCGCTGGTCATCATGGACCTCAAGACCGGTCAGGTGAAGCAGAAGGTCGGCACCAACGCCAAGGACGACCTGCGCATCAGCAGCGCCTCCGTCGGCCAGGAGGGCCCGACCTACTCGCCCGACGGCAAGCAGCTGTGGCTCGGCCAGAGCGACGGGTACACCAAGTTCACCGTGAACGCGGACGGCACCCTCGCCAACCCGACGGCCGTCTCCATCCCGGCCGACGGCTCCAAGCACGCCCTGGTGGGCGCCGCGGTGTTCTCGGCCGACGGCTCCACCGTGTACTCCGCGGTCAACGGCCAGAACCGCGTCGTCGCCATCGACGCCGCCACCGGGACCATCAAGCAGAGCTGGGCCGTGGGCAACGCCCCGCGTGGCATGACCGTGGTCGGCAGCAAGCTCTACGTCAGCAACGAGGGCGGGCGTCCGGCCAAGGCCGGCGAGACCACCATCAACTCGTACGGCACCCAGGTGCCGGCCGACCCGAAGACCGGTGCCACCACCACCGGCACGGTCAGCGTCATCAACCTCGCGGACTCCGCCGCCGCCGTCGGCAGCATCGACGTCGGTCTGCACCCGACCGCGGTGTACGCGAAGAACGGCGCGGTGTTCGTCACCAACACCGCCGACAACAACGTGTCGGTCATCGACGCCCGCAAGGACAAGGTCGTCCAGACCATCTCCACGCAGCCGTGGCCGGAGGCGTCGGTCGGCTACGAGCCGAACGCGGTGACGCTCACCGACGACGGTCACCTGCTGGTGACGCTGGGCCGCGCCAACGCGGTCGCCGTCTACCGGTACAAGTCCCCGCAGGACCCGGCCGGCTACGTCGGCCTGCTCCCCACGGACTACTTCCCCTCGGAGATCACCACCGTGGGCAAGACCGTGGTCGTCTCCAACACGCGTGGTGTCGACGCCCTCCGCCCCGACGCCACCGCCGGTGCGCACGGCACCCACGACACGACCTCCAGCCTGACGCAGTTCACGCTGCCGAGCGACAAGGTCATCAAGTCCGAGACCAGCAAGGTCTTCAACCAGAACGGCTGGACCAAGAACTCGGTCGAGCTGGCCAAGGGCAGCAGCGGCAGCCACAAGAAGGCCGTGGCGGTCCCGACGCAGATCGGCGCCCCCTCGACGATCAAGCACGTCTTCATGATCGTCAAGGAGAACCGGACCTACGACCAGGTCTTCGGCGACATGAAGCAGGGCAACGGCAACTCGGCGTTCACGCAGTTCGGCGAGAACGTGACGCCGAACCAGCACGCCCTGGCCTCGCAGTTCGGGCTGTACGACAACTTCTACGACGCCGGCACGAACTCCGCCGAGGGCCACAACTGGCTCATGCAGGCCGACAACCCGGAGTACACCGAGTCCTCGGCCGGTGAGTACACCCGCAGCTACGACACCGAGAACGACGCGCTCGGCCACCAGAAGACCGGCTTCATCTGGACCGGTGCACAGGCGGCCGGCAAGTCCGTCAAGGACTTCGGCGAGTTCCAGTCGTCCGAGAGCAAGCCGACCGGCGCGTCCTGGCAGAACCTGTACTGCGACGCCAAGAACATGGACGCCACCGGGCAGAAGACCGCCTACCCCATCCAGGTGGGCTCGGCGATCCCGTCGCTCAACGACGTGTCCGTGCAGGGCTTACCGATGTTCGACACCAGCGTGCCGGACATCTACAAGGAGCAGATCTGGAAGCAGGACTTCGAGAAGAACGGTCCTGCCGACCTGAACATGTTCTGGCTGTCCAACGACCACACCGGCGGTCCCGCGAACGCGGCCGCCCAGGTCGCGGACAACGACCTCGCGGTCGGCCGGATGGTCGACGAGATCTCGCACAGCAAGTACTGGAAGGACTCGGCGATCTTCGTCGTCGAGGACGACTCCCAGGCCGGTCTCGACCACGTCGACGGCCACCGCGCCCCGGTCCAGGTCATCAGCCCCTGGGCCAAGCACGACACCGTCGACAGCCACTACTACTCGCAGATCACGATGGTCCGCACCATCGAGCAGATCCTCGGCGTCCACCCGATGAACCAGAAGGACTCCGCGGCCACCCCGATGTACGGAGCCTTCACCGACAAGCCGGACAACACGCCGTTCACGGCCGTGCCCAACCGGACCTCGCTGACCCTGGGCCTGAGCACCCAGCCCTCCTGCGGCTCGGACACCCCGGCACCGCAGAACCCCAGCGCGGCGCCCGCGCCGACGACCACCAAGATCCCGGCGGCGCAGCAGAAGGTCGCGGCCGAGTGGACGACCTGGCAGTCGAAGCAGCGGCTGACCGGTTCCAAGGCCGTGCCCGACTTCGCGAACCCCGAGCAGATGGACCACTTCACCTGGTACCAGACGCACAACTTCTCGACGCCGTACCCCGGTGAGAACAAGATCTACGCGCCGAACGACGTGCCCGGCGCCTACATCCCCTCGGCGGAGAACGACGGCTGATCCAGCAATCTGATCCAGCCGGCTGATCCGACCAGCCCGCAGGCCCCTGACCGACGTCACCGTCGGCCAGGGGCCTGCGGCCGCTCACCTGAGGGGAACCGAACGCCCCTGACGGCCGCACCTGAGGCCCGCCCGCCGATCAGCCGTTCACCCGGATGCCCTCCCCGGCTGGCCGCCCCGCCGAACCGACGCCAGCCTGAACCCGGGTACCGCCGCCGGGCCCAGGCTGCGCTCTGCCTCACGACAGGCCCGGCGAGGCGGATGTCCACGCAGGGTGTGCCCCTCGCAGACAACGTCGCCACGTGAGGGGCACACTCGGGTGGCCCGCGTTCATGACCTGCGGTGCGCTGGGGTGCGTGCACGACCCGGGGTGCGTTCACGACCTGCGGTCGGGAGCCGTCCGCGGGCCGGTACGGGCGGCCGGAGCGCCGGGTCGGCGCCCGCCCGCACTCAGCATCTGGCCACGAAGACGTGGGCGGCGGTCCGCGTGGGCAGTTCGGCGGCCTCCGTGCCGCTGCGGCCGACCCGCACGCCCCGGGGCGACGACGTCACCAGCACGACGGCGCCGGGCCGGACCCCGGCGTGCCGCAGGGTGCGCATCAGCCGGGGATCGGTCTGGACCGGTTCCCCGATACGCCGTACGACGACCGTGCTCGCGCCGATCGGTCCGGGTGCCAGCTCGCGGCAACTCGGCGTCGCGCGCGGTACGTTGCAGGCGCGGCTCGACCGGCTGACCGACGCGGGCGTGGTGACCGGCTACGGGCCGGACGTGGACGTCGCCGCGCTCGGTCACGCGGTCGAGGCGTTCACCACGTTCGAGGTGGACCAGCCGGCCCGCGAGGCCATCGCCGCGCGCCTTCGGGCCGTACCGCAGATCCTTGAGGCGCACATCGTGACGGGCCCCGGCGACATCTGGTGCCGCATCGCGGGCACGAGCAACCAGCACGTGCAACAAGTGATCGACCACGTCCTGGAGGTGCCGGGCGTCCGCCGCAGTACGACGGTCATCGCGCTGGCGCCGTCATCCCCTTCCGGGTCCAGCCCCTGGTCGACGAGGTGGCCGGCCAGTCGGGTGGTACGGACGTACGTCACGGTTGAGCGGCGGAATCAGCTTCGGCAGCCGACTCGCCGTACCCCGTCGGGAGTCCGCCGCAGGCCAGGCGGTGCAGCGTCCGGAAGACCCCGGTCCCGGTTCAACCAACGAGGTGCATCGCCTGCGACCATAGGGTGTAAATTATGATCATTTTGTGATGCTGCCTGGAATATCGGGCACTCCTCGCTCGACACCCAAGCCTGCGGCGCCGCATCACCCCTTCCGGCCGGCCGGACGCTCGCGTCGTACGACTTCCGAAGGAGTGGCATGCTCACGAACAAGTCCCTCGCCCGGGTCCTCCAGGTGCTCAGCATCGGCACGGCCGCCACGATCACCCCCATGGTGCTGACCTCACCCGCCTCGGCCGCGACGCTGCCTGTGGCCTGTAGCGAGACCGCCCTGCGGAACGCCATCAACACCGCCAACAGCACCCCGGGCAGCGACACCCTCAATCTGGCGCCGGGCTGCACCTACCGGCTGACCACCGAGCTGCCCGCCATCACCTCGCCGATCGTCATCAACGGCAACGGCGACACCATCACCCGGGTGTCCGGCACCTTCCGCATCCTCACGGTCGACGGCGGCAGCCTGACCTTGCGCACGGCCGTCCTCACCAACGGTGATGCCACGGGCAGTTCGGTGCAGAACGGCGCCGGCGGGGCCATCGTCGTCACGGGCAACGGCTCCCTGAACCTCACCAGCTCCGTGATCCGCAACAACCACGCCAACTTCGGCGGCGGCATCAGCGTTTTCAACGGCTCCGAGGCGCAGGTGAACGCGTCCGTGTTCACGGGCAACACCGCGGCCGACAACGGCGGCGCCATCGTCAGCGACGGCACGACCAGCGTCAACGCCTCGCAGCTCAGCTCGAACACGGCCGGCAACGTGGGCGGCGGCATCGCCAGCATCGGAACGCTGCGGATCAACGCCTCCAACCTCGTCGACAACACCGCGCCGAACGGCGGTGGCGGCCTTGCCAACGGCGTACCCAGCGCCCCCGGCGGGACATCCACGGTGAACGCCACCAACATCAGCAACAACACGGCCAGCGGCGTGAACCCCGGCGGCATCTACAACAACGGCGGCACCGTGACCCTGCGCGCCAGCCGCGTACGGGCCAACACCCCGAACAACTGCCTCAACAGCCCGAGTCCGGTACCCGGCTGCATCGGCTGATCCGCCCCGCCTCCGTCCGCTGCCGGTACCCGGTCTTCCGCACCCTGCCGGAGCCTTCCGTATCCAGATCTGACGTCACCATCTGACGTCACCACCTGACGTCACCACCTGACGTCACCACCTGACGTCACCATCTGAAGCCGACACTTCAGACGGTGACGATCCGGACATCAACCCCATCGAGGCAGCGGTCGTCGCCCCGATCAGGTGACCGAATCAGGTGACCGAGTGCCGCTCAAGGCACCCCGTGCGGAAGATCGCGTACCGGGACGTTGCTCGGCCCTGTCGACGTGCCGTGGTCCGCACCCGTCCCAGTGCGGCCGGTGCGCCCTACCGGGTAAAGTCGTCATCTTCGGCCGGCGGAAGCCGTACGGAGTCCCCGAAGGCCGGGCACATCATGCAACTCGCCGACTCTCCCGCACGCCGCCGCCTCAGCGCCGCCCTGGACCGTCTCTCCGCCACCTTCCACGGCATGACCGCGCATCCGGACGAGCACAACTGCGAATGCCACTGGGGAAGTTCGGAGGAACTCTCGCTTCTGAAGACGCCGGACGTCGAACTGGAGCCGGACCTCCTGCGCCGGACCTGGCAGGCCATCGACTGGACCGATCACGCGGCCGTGCTGCGCCGCATCCTGCCGCAGTTCGCCACGGTCCTGGTCGCCGGTCGCGCGGAACCCCTGTTCGGACTGGAAGAGGCCGGGCACTCCTTCGCCCGCGGCCACTGGCAGCAGTGGCCCGACGAGCACGCCGGTCCGGTACGCGAGTTCCTGCATGCCTGGTGGGTGCAGAGCCTCACCGATCCGGATGCGGCCGTCCCGGCACACCAGGTCCTGGCGATGTGTGCGGAGGCGTCCGGAACGGTCGGCCCCTGGCTTGCCGACTGGGAGAAGCAGACCGGGCGCCTCAGCGACCGACGTCTTGCCGAGGCGGCCGAGGCATGGGAGTACGAACTCCTGGGCGACCGTCTGCCGTGGTACGTCGACTGGTACGAGAACGACGAGGAGGAGATGCGCGCCGAACTGGTCGCCTGGCTCCTCGACCACGCCGCCGGGCGACTCCGCGAGTCCGGCGCACCGGCGGATCTGCGGCACCGGATACGGCTGCTCGGACTCACCGACGAGGACCGCTGGACGGATCCGCACTGGCCCGGCCACCGCTACTGACGGCCACTGCTACTGACGGCCACCGCTACGCACGGCCGGCGGGCGCGACGGCCCGCGTGGTCGCACGCCCCGTTCCGGAGGGGGGTTCTCCCCGAGCGGGGCTGCGACTCGCGGAAACACCGCTTGCCGCCTGCCTCGCCCGGGAAGACCCCCCTCCGCAGTTCTCACGTGCTGTGTTCCGTCACGGGAGCGCGGCCGGTGCGTTCCTGCTCAGCAGGAGAGGTTGCCCCCCGGATCGACCCCGAGGATCTGGGTGAAGCCCACGTAGGAATCCACGCGGCTCTGCACCTCGGCGGGGTACTTGCCGTCGCACTCCAGGGCGCCGTTGATGGAGCGGATGGTCTGGCCGAAGCCGGCGTCGTTGACGACGGCATCGTGCGGCGTCATCGAACCCGGGCCGGACTGGGTGTTCCAGTACCACAGGCCGGTCTTCCAGGCGACGGAGGAGTCGGTCTCCACCAGCCCGGGGTTGTTCAACAGGTCGATGCCGAGCGCGTCGCCCGCGGCCTTGTAGTTGTAGTTCCAGCTGAGCTGCATGGGGCCGCGGCCGTAGTAGGACGCCTGGCCGGCCGGGCAACCGTAGGGCTGGCTGGCATCGCAGTAGGCCGGGTAGTTGGCCGTGTTCTGCTCGACGATGTGCGCGAGACCGCCGGTCTCGTGGTTCACGTTGGCCAGGAAGGCGGCGGCTTCCCGCTTCTTCAGCGTGTCGTCGCCGGTGTTGGCGAAGGCGGGGTAGGCGCTCAGTGCCGCCCGCAGCCCGTCATAGGTGTAGACGGGATTGCGGTTCGGGAACATCTGGTTGAACTGCGCTTCACTGACGACGAACCCGGACGTGGGTCCGTTGTCGCCCGGCGGGGCGGGAGCGGGCTTCTGCGCGTCGGGGACCGAAGAATTGCCGCCCGCGGACACGTTCCACTTCTCGTTCGCGGAGCCCTGGCAGTGCCAGATCTGGAGGGGAGTGCGGTTGGCGCTGTTGTACGCGCGCACGTCCAGGCACTTGTTCGCGGCCGGGTTGACGATGTCCTTGGCCTCGGTGATCACCCACTGTTGGGCGGGTCCGCCGTTGCAGTCCGCCAACTGCACGTCCGCCGCGTCGGCGGTGCTGCCGTACCGGACGTCCAGGCACTTGCCGAACGCCCGCAGGGTTCCGTCACCGGGATTGGCCCACTGCTGGGCCGGCGTGCCGTTGCAGTCGTAGAGCTGAACCTGCGTGCCGCTCGCGCTGTTGCCGTCCGCCACGTCGATGCACTTGCCGGCGAAGCCGGTGATCTGAGCGCCCACCGCTTCGCCCGCCAAGGACACCCCGGACGGCTGGGAGAGCACGATCCCGGCACCGACTGTACCCAGCACGAGACCTATGGCCGCGCCGACGCCGACGGAGCGCCGGGTCAGGCGCTCTCTCCAGCGGGGGATGGTGAACAACATGTATGTCACTCCTTGATGGGCTATACAGAGGAGGCGGCCGGGAACCGCGGACGCGGGCTGCCGGGTCCCGGGTCCACGTCTCTCACCAACCGTCACGGAGCCCGTCCGCGAGGTCTGCGGGCCGCCTCCCCCCGTCCTCTCCTGACGGCGCCTGTCCCGGCGCGACCTCGCACGCGCTTCCGCGAACATCGCAACGGGCTTCGAGGAGAAAAGGTTCAACGGAAGGGGCGACCCATCTGTCGGCCTGGGGCGCCGAATAGGCGTCGAACGATGCCCGCAGCGCCGGCGGGTTCCCCCCGGTGAGGTCTTCCTTCCCGCACTCGCACCAGCAGCCGCGTACGGAGCCCTTCACGATGCCGCTCCTCGGGGGTGGGCCACGAGCACGTAGCGGGTGCTGTCGTCGTAGAGGGTGAGTTGGTAAGACGGCTCCTGCGGACAGGCAGGCGAGGGCTCGTTGTCCTCGGCCTGGTCGTGGTCCTCGGCCTTCGGGGCGGTTGCGGTGCCTCCGCCGTCCGTGACCGAGAGGGCGATCACCTGTGGGGAGACGGCAAAGGCATCTCCGGCTGAGGGCCTGGGCCCACATGCTCGGCTTCCGTGGCCATTTCTCCACCAGGTCCCGCCGCTGCTCCACCAGCCTCGGCGCCCTCCGCGACGCCCGTGCCGAATGGCGCCGCGCCCAAGCCGCTGCCGCCCCCGAAATCAGCGGCCGGGGTGCGGGCCGTCTCCTTCCCGGCCGAGCTGCTGGACGAGGTCACGAACCACCTGAAGCACTTTGCCGCGCCCGGCCGTGACGGTCATGTCTTCGTCGGGCCTCAGGCGGACAACCGCGGCGGAGCAACTTCCGCGACGACTGGGTCACGGCTCGGAAGACTGCGGGCGTCTCGGCCGACCTGCACTTTCACGGCCTGCGGCACACGGGCAATACGCTCACCTCCACGGCCGGGGCCGGGGCCGGGGCCGGGAGCCGGACGTAGTGGCACGCGTGTGGCACGCCGTCCGAAACGCCGAAGGGCCGGCCCGGGAGGAAATCCCTCCTGAGCCGGCCCTTCTCTCCGTGCCCCGGCAGGATTCGAACCTCTCCTGGATCCAACCACCGTGATCAACCGCCTGTAGGCGCTCGTATCGCTCGTTCGGGTGCGTATCCCGTGCTGGTGTCAGCCCCGATGTCCAGGATTGACCTCGCGATGTGTTTCCTCGTGAAGGTGAGAGAACATGCCGACGTACGTCACGCTGCTGAACTGGACCGATCAAGGGGTCCGAGACTACAAGGACACCGCGAAGCGCGCTGAGACCTTCGGCGCAGCGGCACAGAAGATCGGGGCGAAGCTCCTGAACATCTACTGGACCGTCGGTCCATACGACCTCGTGGCCGTCGTCGAGGCACCCGACGACGAAACTGCCACCGCAGCACTTCTGCATCTCGGCGGGGTGGGCAACATCCGTTCCACGACCCTGCGGGCCTTCGGCCAAGGGGAGGTGGAACGCATCATCGCCAAGGCGACTGTCTGACGCCCTCCACCCACTGCAAGCGAAGGCGTTGGTGAGCTGGCTGAGCAGGGCGCCTTTCAGCCCGCTGAGGCGCCCGAGTCGGCCACCTGCGTACAAGTCAGGGCTACCACTTGCCGGTCAAGGTCGCCGGATCGCCGTGGACGGCCAGAAAACCGCGGTGCGTGAGACGGAGCCCTGATACGGGCGCTGCCGAGCGACCTCGGAGGGCAGGCCGCCTGCCGTCAACTGCTGCCGCCACAACGGCCCGGACCACGATCGGTCCGGGCCGTTTGTGCTGGTGCCCCCGGCAGGATTCGAACCTGCGACCCCCGCTTTACGAGCATGATCATTGGATCGTCGACCCTGCTTGCGCCGTTTCGATCATTCACCGTTTACACAGGTCAGCGGGGTGGCGGAGCGATCCGAGGCGCCGGCCTTCGTCATCCCTCTCGGGTCTTCTTCCTCCTTGTATTCCCACCACGTTTCCAGCCGGATCCTGGGAACCACGATGCGGGGGAGTGGCCGAGCTTCCGCCAAGGTCGGGCGGCTGATGCGTTCCGGTGAGCACCGCAGATGCTTTGAGACGGATGCGGGCTCTCCTACCCGGGGCGAAGTCAATGACCGTTTTCGCAGGTCAGAAGGGTCCTCACAGGACTACCCCGCCGTAACCTGCTCGCCCGGAGACGGTGTGGGATCCGCGTCCGCTGCTGTCGTCGAGTCACGTTCGAGTCGGCACATCCTCGGCGATCTGAGCAGCGATGTCCGAGAAATCAACGGCGTTCCAGCGTTCTGGGCGCATGCTGACGACCACGTTTCCGGCGTGTGTCTCGTAGGTGGCTTCAAGGAATGCCGCCACGCGCGCCGGTTCCACATAGCGCCTAACGATCTCGTTGTGCTCGTCTTCGGTGATCGGCACGGTCTCGACCACGGGCCCTTCCACCGACACATAGCGTAAGCCCTCCGCCTCCTGGACACAGAGCGAGAACCGTCCGGCTTCGGCGATGAGCCGGGCCTTGCGCGATCGGGGTGAAGTGAACAGCTTGACGTCGCCGCCGGGTCGGTAGTCGTACCAGATCGGTGTGGCCATTGGGGCCCTGCCTGTCTCCGCGGCGATGCAGAGCACGCCGAGATGCGGCTGGGCAAGGAATTTTTCTCGCTGTTCTGAGGACATCTTGCGAGCCACCATTACTCCCTGATCCAGATAAGTTTGTGCCCCATTCCTGGGATCTTGTCCGGCGCGGCGATTGCCGCGTGTGCAGAGGTTCACGGCGGCTGGCGGGCCGGCGGGCCAAGGGTAGTGAGCTGCCCCGATCGCTCTCTTCACTTCGGGTACATTCCACCGTCGGCTCTCGGCACGCGGTGCCGGACAGGGGACCCACACCTGTGAGTGAACAACTCATATGACCAGCCCGGACACAGAGCACCGCCTACCAACGCCGCGACCGAGCTTGCTCGGCAGCCGCGCCGCGACCATCGCGGCCGCAACTCCCATGCTCCGGCTCACCACGGCCCGCGTTTCCGCAGGTCAACACGGTTCTTGGCATGGGGCCGGTTGCGGACGCTGCCCCCTCCGGAACAGCGAAGAGACCACCCATCCGGCCAGGGTGGTCTCTTCGTTCCAGGGCCTGTCCGACGGGTCGCGTCACCGACCCCGCACCCGTCGGCACCGTCACCTGAATGGCGCAACATGATGTGCCACCCACATGGGTGAGGATCAAGCTGACTAGTGCCCCAACCGAGGTAATCCGCGAAAGGGGAACCACATGCGCATTCGACGAATCCTCGCCGCCGTCATCGCCACGACAGCCCTCGCCGGACTCGGCCTCACAGGCGCCGCCACTGCCACCGCCGCCGCACAGGGCGCCCCAACCTACGTCACCCCTTCTCAGTGCGAGCAGGGCGGTGGAACGGCCGATCTGACGGCGAACCGCTGCAAGGGCGGTACGCACGACGGGGAGTCGGTCGACTAAACCCCGCAAGGCGCCCCGCAGCCACGCGCTGCGGGGCGCTCCCGCGCGAACGTAGCCGGGAGAGTCGCAGGGACCGTGCCGACCCGTCGCTAGGTGCTCTGACCGGGAAGGTGCGCCGGGTTGGTGGTCGCGACGGTTGGATGTGCGGTGACGTCCGATCCGATTGCTGGAGGCGCGGTGGCTGAGCCTGTCCGTGTACGCAGACTGACCGACCAGGAGGGGCAGAAGCTGCAGCAGATCGTGCGCCGGGGCAGCACGAGTTCGGTGCGCTACCGGCGCGCGATGATGCTGCTCGCCTCGGCGGGTGGGAACCGGGCCGCACCCACGGCGTCACCTACTTCCACGGCTGCTACTCCGTGGGCGACGACCGCCTGTGGGGCGTCAACCGCCGCCGCAAGGGCACCGCCAACACCCTGGCCGCGCTCAAGTCGATCCGCGCCGCCCGCCCCGACGGCGCCCCGATCTGCATCATCCTGGACAACCTCTCCGCCCACACTGGCGCGGACAGCCGCCGCTGGGCGAAGAAGAACAAGGTCGAGCTGTGCTTCACCCCGACCTACGCTTCCTGGGCCAACCCGATCGAGGCCCGCTTCGGCCCGCTGCGGCAGTTCACCCTGGCCAACTCCCACCACCGCAGCCACCCCGCGCAAACCCAGGCGCCGCACCGTTACCTGCGCCGGCGCAACACCCATGCCCGCCACCCCGACGTGCTCGCCGCCCAACGCAAGGAACGTGCCCGCATCCGCAGCGAAAAGGGCATCCGCTGGGGCGGACGCCCCCTCAACACCGCGGCCTGACCAACTGCGAACCGCAGCTCCCGAGCGCCGAAGGGGCACGTTCAGGAGAAGGACAGCGACAGAAGGATGACTCAGGAAGCGAACGGCTCGATCTCCCCCGCGAAGACGATGACCTGGTCGATGAGGCTCCGTCGCAGATGGACGACGTCCGTTCCCGCCAGGCGGGGGCCTCCATCAGGCGTGGTGAAGACCCACTGGTACCGGGCCCACTCGTCAGGCATGTCCACCGCTGAGCAGCGCACCATCGTGCCGGTCCCCGCCGGGTGGCGCCGGATGTCCAGCACGAACCGCTCGACCGCCGCGATTCCTTCGCTGCGACCCAACGGTCCCCAGAAGACCACGTCTGAGGTCAGGGCCTGGGAGAGCAGGGCAGTCACATAGCTGTCGTCCGAGGCGTTGAACGCGGAGATGAACGTGTCGATCGCGGAGCGTGCGGTCTCTTCCTGCATGCCCCAGTAATACCAGCCGTTTCGCGTGCGCTCGTCCCACGAGCCGCCTTCCGATCACGGTGAACCATCCCGGTACGGCACCCCCGTTCACCGGTTCCGACCTCACACCCGGCATCGTGACGATCGAGCGGCCCGGCAGCGCGTACACGCTGGATCACACGATGGTGCACCAGGCAGTGATGGAACCGGACACCGTCACCCTGTTCGTGCGCGGCCCGCGCCGCAAGAAGCTCTCCCACGCGGCAGAAGAACTGATGCCGCCCATGGAGACCTGGCCTGCCCCCGCCGAGCCAGGTGACCAGGCCGTCGAGTCCCGGCCGGCCACGGTCGACGAGTACATGATGATGCGCGACTACCTCATTCGACGCCGCCTCATCAACTGATGCCCTCGATCTCCGTGGCTGCTACACACCGGGCCCTCGTGACGCGAGAGGCTACGGCGAGCCCAAGAGCACAACGTGAGGAGCAACCCATGACCGGCGTTCTGACGACCGATCACCCTGCCTGGCACGCCCACGAGGACGGCTCTCGCGCACGTGCGGTAACTACGGCCTCTGGATCCTCGTCCACGACCGCGATGGCCTGCACGCGGAATGTGTGTCCGGCACCGAGGACGTCAAGCCCGCATTCGTCCCCACAGACCCCGCGGGTCTGCCCGCCGCGGCCCCCGCCGAGCTGCGCGCCGGACTGTCCGAACTCGGGGTCACCCAGCGGCTGGCGAACCCGTGGCTGTGGGACGCGATCAGCACCGCGATCCTGCGGCAGGTCGTACGCGCCGACCAGGCTCGCAGGCTCTACCGCCTCTGGTGCCGAACGGTCGGAACGATCGTTCCGGGCCCGTTCGGTGAGCTGGCCGTCGCGCCCACACCCACGGGCGTCCTGGCCCTGGATGATCAGCAGTTCGCCAGCGTGGGAGCGAAATTCCACCGCACTGCCCTGCAAGCGGCCGCCGCCGACTACCAGCAGCACCACACTGAATGGGAACGCCTGGACGCCGCCGATCTGGTCACTGCGCTCCAGGGCATTCCCCGCATCGGACC
>NZ_JBIAXM010000072.1:0-12830 GCF_042896695.1 Streptomyces sp. NPDC001270
TCCGGTGGAGCGGATGATGCGGGACGCGAAGATCACGCAGATCTACGAGGGGACCAACCAGGTCCAGCGGGTCGTCATGGCCCGCAACCTCCCGTGACGGCACCGTGGGCCACGCCGTGACGGCACCGTGAGCGGTCGGCACGCACCCGCGGACCGGTCCTGACGTCCGGTCCCGGGTCCTTCGGGTGGGCTCACGGTGCGCTCAGGGTGTGCTCAGTCCGCGTATCTCTTCGCGGCGGCGGCCAGCCCGGGCTGGAGGCGCCGGGCCGCCGTCAGATGGTCGGCGGTCCAGATGATGCGGACCGCCGTGTCGGAGGCCCGCCCGTGCTCGTCCAGCAGCTCGCGGCGCACGGACTCGACCAGACCGGCCGCGACCCCCCGGCTGGGCGGCAGCGGTTCGGGCACCGGGCACCCGTCGCACAGGCACGCGGCCAGCTCCCGGTACCAGCCGGTCACCCGGTCGGCCGAACGGAGCAGCACGGGCCGGGCGGCGGCCCGGTCGGCCTCGGCGGGCGGGGCACCGGCCCGCCGCCACAGGCCCAGCACCGCGTCCGCGGCCAGGCGCAGTCCGACGATGCCGGTGACCAGCGTGGTCATGTCGGCCAGCGGGACACGCTTGGGGCCGCGCTCGGCGAGATAGCTGCGGAAGGCGTCGTCGAGCCGCCGGGCCGACGCGGCCGCCCGGCGACCCGCCTCCAGCGGAGCATCGGCGGTGACCGCCGGCCCGCCGCACCTGCCCACGGCGTACTCCACCGCTGCGGCCAGGTACCGGGCGCTGTCGGTGTACGCGGTGGCGAGCGCCCGGTCCACGGCGGCCGCGGCGCCGCGCGGCCAGAAGAACAGCCCCACCAGCACGCTCACCGCACAGCCGAGGCCGATGTCCTGGGTCCGCAGCAGCGCGATGTGCCAGTCCGGGTCCCTGCCGATGTTGAACAGCACGACGAGCGTCACCGTGAAGGCCGCCTGACCCGCCGTGAAGGAGATGGCGGCCGGGGCGACACCGGCGACGAACACGGCGAGCGGCAGCAGCAGCCACAGCGCGGTGCCGTGGTGGCCGATGAGCTGGAGCAGCCCCGTGCCGACGAGCGATCCCGCGATGGTGCCGGCCAGGGCGCGGATCGCGTTCTGCCCCGTGCTGAGCGCGTTCGAGCGCAGCACCGACAGCGTGCCGAGCAGTACCCAGAACGAACGCTGGACGCCGGTCACGTCGGCCAGGGCGACGGCGATGCCGAGCCCCAGGGCGCCGCGCAGGCTGTTGTGCAGCCAGACCGAGTGCCGCTGGAGATGGGCGGCGGCCCGCTCCCGGGCGGCGGCGAGCGGCTCGGTCAGTGCCCAGGGCTCACGGCCGAGCAGCCGCTCCCGCCAGCTCCGCCGGTCCGCCGCCGCGGCCACCTGGACGTTGCCGGTGATCTGCAGGGTCGCGAACCCCAGCTCCTGCGCGCGGAAGGACACGTCCAGGGTCCCGAGGAAGGCGCGGACCTCGGACTCGGTGCCGGGCGGATGGTGCACGGGCAACCGGGTGGTGGCGCCGAGCTCCAGGCCCTGCACGGCCCTGCGGAGATCGGTCACGGCGGCGGGCAACGAGTCCGGTGCGGCACGTGGCTCGCTGAGCAGGGCGGCGGCCCGGTCGAGGGCCGTGGCGGCGGCCCGCAGCACGGCGTGCGCCTCCGCGTCGCAGTCACGGCAGTCGGCTGCGGGCCGCGCGCTGTGTCCCACGATGGCGGTGAGCCAGGTCAGCTCGTCGACCAGGCGGACGACGGCGCGCGAGCCGACCGACAGACCGGTGGGCCGGTACGGAGTCGCGTCGAAGGCGGAGCGCAACTCCGCGGCCGCCGCGGCGGTCTGCGCGCCGAGCCCGTCGCAGTGCCGCTTCGTCGGCGCGTCCGGCACCCCCGCCGACCGGGCGACATGGGCCCGCAGTTGCGCCGCCGCCGCACGGCACACCCGTGCGGCCGGCGCACTGAGCGGGTCCGCGACCGGCCGGGGCCACAGCAAGGAGATCGCGAGCAGGGCGGCCAGTGCCGCGAGCCCCGCTCCGGCCAGTCGGACGGGAAGCTGGGACAACGGCGCCGGCGAGGTCACGGGGAGGACGAACGCCAGCAGCAGTGCGGTCGTCGCACCCGCCAGCACGGAGCTGACGACACCCGAGAACAGGATCAGGAAGCCGATCACCACCATGACGGCCACCGCGAGCCAGGTCACCCCGGCCACCACCGTGCCCAGGCAGATCAGCACCGCCCAGGCCGCCGCCAGACCGAGGTGCGCCCGCAGCCGCTGCACCATCGGACCGGAGAAATCGACCAGCAGCAGCATCGAGAAGGTCCCGAAGGCGGCGAAGGTCGCCATCTGGGAAGACCCGATCACCTGGTTGCACAGCGCGAACAGGGCGGGCATGACCAGGGCGGTGCGCCCGGCCCGACGGGTCGCCGCGAGATCCGGATCGTGCGCGCGCAGCCAGGCCAGGAGCCTCGCCGGCCGGGCGCCGCCCAGTGTTCCCATAGGCTCGCGCACCTCCTGCGGCCGGCCCGCCCGCCTGCCCCGTCGTCGCCAGTATCGGCCACACGCCCGGCGGACACCCGGTGTGCCGCGCCGGACAGCCGCGTCACGGACCGGCCGGGCACGCCGTCCTGGGGGCGGACGTGTCAGGCCGCGTGCCGGTAGGCCGGATAGGTGAGGTAGCCGGCGTCGCCTCCCTGGTAGTAGGTGGTCTCGTCGACGGGGGCGATCGGGAGTCCGGTGCGCAGCCGCTCGACCAGGTCGGGGTTGGCGATGAAGGCCCGTCCGAAGCTGACGAGGTCGGCGCCGAGGCCCAGCCAGCGGTCGGCCGCGGCCCGGTCGGTCTGCCGGGGACCCATGGGCAGCACCGGGTTCATGATGAGGGCACCCGGCCAGGCGCGACGCAGCCGCAGCAGCGTCTCGTCGTCGGCGGTGGCTTCGAGGTGGACGTAGGCCAGTCCGAGGCGGGCCAGCTCGCCCAGGAGCGCGGTGTACATCTCGATGACGTCGGTCTCCTCGACGCCCCAGAACCCGCCGCCGGGGGAGAGGCGGATCCCCGTACGGGCGGCGCCCACCGCGTCGGCGGTCGCGGCGGCGGCCTCGACGGCGAACCGGATCCGGTGGGTCACCGAGCCGCCGTACCGGTCGGTGCGCAGATTGGCGTTGGCCGAGAGGAACTGCGAGATCAGATAGCCGTTGGCGCCGTGCAGTTCCACGCCGTCGAAGCCCGCGTCGACGGCCCGGCGCGCGGCATGCGCGTACGACTCCGCGTGCTCGGGCACCTCGTCGGTGGCCAGCGCGCGCGGTTCGGGCGCGGGCTGCGGCCCGGTGGGTGTGAACACGTCGCCGACCGCGGGCACGGCGGACGGCCCGACAGGCCGGTGTCCGGTGGTGTCCGGGTGGGACACCCGTCCGCCGTGCATGATCTGCGCGAAGATCCGGCCGCCGTTGACGTGCACGGCGTCGGTCACTGTGCGCCAGGCCGCGACCTGCTCGGCGCTGTGCAGCCCCGGCGTACCCGGGTTCGACTGCCCGATCAGGCTGGGCTGCGCCCCTTCCGAGACGATGAGCCCCGCCGTGGCCCGCTGAGCGTAGTAACGCGCCATCGAGGGCGTCGCGAGACCGCCCGCAGTGGCCCGCACCCGGGTCATCGGGGCCATGACCACACGGTTGGGCAGCGCCAGTCCGCCGAGCCGGTAGCCGGTGAAGAGGGTTGTCACGTCGAGTCTCCTTGGTGCTTCGTGGACTGTGGTGCGTGGTGCGTGGTGCCCTGACACGGGCACGGCGGTTACGCTAGAACCTGACATTGACGTCAGAGGCAAGTTCTGTGTGATGGTTCACAGCCGGGAGGCGGCATGCGCATCGGGGAATTGGCGTCGCGGGCCGGGGTCAGCGTCCGGTCCCTGCGTTACTACGAGGACCAGGGGCTGCTCACCAGCTCCCGCAGCGCCAGCGGCCAGCGGCATTACACGGAGAGCGAGGTCGAGCGGGTCTCGTTCATCCAGCGGCTGTACGCGGCGGGACTCTCCAGCCGCACCATCGCCGAACTGCTGCCCTGCGTCGACTCGCCCAGCGAGGAGACGTCCGACGCCGCGCTGGAGCGGATGGCCCAGGAACGCGACCGGCTCTCCGGGCACATCGACGACCTCATCCGCACACGTGAGGCGCTGGACACGCTGATGGCGGTGGCCCGGACCCATCGCGACCGGCTGCGCTCGGCGCGGGCGGCGGCCGGCCCGGCCGCCGCCCCGGACGGGGCGCCGGAGACGAAGAAGCTCGAAGTGGCGGCCGCACGGGCGTAGGCACCGTCCGGGCGACGCGCACCGGCCCGCCGGTCCGTCCCTGCCGGCGGACGTGCGCATCCGCGCATCGCGGCCTGCTCATGCGTAACCGGCGGCCGTCCGCACCCGCGGCCTGCCCGCCCCCACCTGTGGCGGCCGTCCGCACCCGCGCACCGCACCCTGTCCGTCCGTACCTCCGGCCGCCGTCCGTAACTCGCGCGCCGGCCGTCCGCCCCACCGGTGCACCCCCCTGGCCCGCCACCGTCCGTCCCCGACCGCGCACCGAGACCTCCGCCCGCACGGACCCGTACGGTCGCCAGGACCGTGTTCCGCCGACGGCCCGCACCTTCCGGCCCGCACCCACAGGAGCCCTTCGTGACGTACGACATCAGCGCCCTCCGCGCCGAGTTCCCCGCCCTGGACGCGGGGATCGCCCACTTCGACGGACCCGGTGGCACCCAGACCCCCCGGACGGTCATCCGGGCCATCGGCGACGCGCTGGCCCAGCCCCTCTCCAACCGGGGCCGGGAGACGCCCGGCGAGCGCAACGCGGACGCCCTGGTCACCGGGACCCGCCAGGCCATGGCCGACCTCCTCGGCGCGCAGCCGTCCGGGATCGTCTTCGGGCGCAGCGCCACACAGCTCACCTACGACTTCTCCCGCACGCTTGCCGCGACCTGGGCGCCCGGGGACGAGGTGGTCGTCACCCGCCTGGACCACGACGCCAACATCCGCCCCTGGGTCCAGGCCGCCGCGCGGGCCGGCGCCACCGTACGCTGGGCCGACTTCGACCCCGCCACCGGCGAGCTGACCGTGGACGACATCCGTGCCGTGCTCTCCGGGCGCACCCGGCTGGTCGCCGTCACCGCCGCCTCCAACCTGATCGGCACGCGTCCCGCGATCGCCGAGATCTCCCGCCTGGCGCACGACGCCGGGGCGCTCACCTACGTCGACGGTGTCCACTACTGCGCCCACACACTGGTCGACCTGGCGCGGCTCGGCGCGGACTTCTTCGTGTGCTCGGCCTACAAGTTCCTCGGCCCCCACCACGGGGTGCTCGCCGCCCGGCCGGAACTGCTGGAGAGCCTGCGCCCCGACAAGCTGGAGCCCTCCACCGACGTGGTCCCGGAACGGTTCGAACTGGGCACGCTGCCCTATGAGTTCCTCGCGGGCACCAGCGCGGCGGTCGACTTCCTCGCCGGCCTCGACCCGCGGGCCGCGGGATCGCGGCGCGAGCGCCTGGCCGCCGCGTACGAGGCCCTGGAGGGCCACGAACGGACACTGCGCGCCCGGATCGACAAGGGGCTGTCCCAGCTCGACGGCGTCACGGTGCACTCCCGGGCCGCCGACCGCACCCCCACCCTGCTGCTGACGTTCGAGGGCCGTGGCACGACGGACGCCTACCACTTCCTCGCACAGCGTGACGTCCACGCGCCGGCGGGCTCGTTCTACGCCGTCGAGGCGTCCCGACGCCTCGGCCTCGGCGACACGGGCGGTCTGCGCATCGGGCTCGCGCCCTACAACGACACGGAGGACGTCGACCGGCTGCTGACCGGGCTGTCCGAGTACCTGGCCCGCTGAGCCACCGCCGGGACACGCGGCGACCGCCGTGACGGCCGCCGTGGCGCGGGCGGCGTCCGGCGGCGTGGCATGCGATGACGTGGCAGGCTCGATGGTGACTCTGCCTGCTGCGCCGTGTCGGCGCGGCCCCGTCGGCCCCGTGTCCCTGGAGGCGGTTATGACCGTGAGCCGGATCGGCCTGGTCGTCCACGGCGGACGCGCACAGGCCGCACAGGCCGCACAGGCCGTCCGCGAGTGGGGCGCGGAGCACGACGTGCGCTGTGCGGACATCGACGTGTGGCACGACGGCGGGCGGCACGGCGCCGCCGAGGAGATCGCCGCCGCGGGCGACCCCGATCTCATCGTGACCCTGGGCGGCGACGGCACTTTCCTGCGCGGTGCCCGGCTGGCGGCGGAGCACGACGCCCTGGTCCTCGGTGTCGATCTGGGCCGGGTCGGCTTCCTCACCGAGGTCCCCGCCCCGGCCGTGTGCTCCGCACTGGACGCCGTCCTGGACGGGCGGATCAACGTCGAGAACCGCATGCTGCTCGCCCTGCGGGCCTCCTGCCGCCTCCAGGTACCCGCCGGCATGGAGGCGCTGCTGCGGTACGGCCGGGGCCCCCTGCTGCCACCGCCCCGCGTGCGTGTCGACTGCGAGAGCGGGGACGAGTGGGGCGTCGCCCTGGACGTCACCGCGCTGAACGACGTCGTACTGGAGAAGCTCGCCCGGGACCGGCAGGTGTCGGTAGGCGTGTATCTGGCCGGCCGGCTCCTGGCGTCCTACTCCGCCGACGCGCTGCTGGTGGCCACCCCCACGGGTTCGACCGCCTACAGTTTCGCCGCGGGCGGCCCCGTCGTCTCGCCGCGCGCGGACGCCCTGATCTTCACGCCGGTCGCCCCGCACATGGCGTTCAACAGGTCGGTCGTCGCCGCGCCCGACGAACCCATTGCGCTGCGCGTGCTCGAACGTTCGGGCCGGGCCGCGGTGAGCATCGACGGCCAGCTGCGCGGCGTCCTCGACCCGGGGGACTGGATCGGTGTGTACGCGTCCCCGCGCCGGCTCCGTGCGGTCCGGCTGGGCCCGATGGACTTCTACGGCCGGCTGCGCGACCGCATGAACCTCACCGACGCGCCGGCCGCGCTCGCCGACGGCTCCGCCGCCCCGCTGTGGCCGATCACCTCGCCCCCACCTCGTGACCTGGCGCATCTCGCGCTTCCGCACGTGGACGCGGGCGGCCCGCCGACGATCGGCCCGGCGTCCTGACGGCGCGAACCGTCCGCCCGCCCCATCGGCCCGCTGCCGCCGCCGGTTCTGGGCACGGCGCCGCGCGAGCGACCGGGGACGCGGCGGTGAACAGGTCCATGCCGCCGGTCGCCACGACGACGCGGCTGTGCGGACGGCACGGTGACCTCCGCCCCGCGGCGGACGGCGGATCCGGCTGACCGGACCCGCGTGAGGGCCGCCGATACGGCGCGCCTTGCAGGGCATTTCGCACCGGGCCGCGGCCCGGACACCTGGAACTCCTCGGTGTCCGGGCCGCCCTGCTGTGTCCGGCCGTCCGCGGCAGGGGCCGGGACCCGCCGTGAGGTGTCCGGCCGTGCGCGTGCAGGTCGTGTCCGGCCCGGTGCGGCCGTGTCCGGCCGAAAAGTAGTGGCCCGAGCGGTCGAACGGCAGTCGGGAGCGGCCAATTTGAGCCGTAAAGTTGTTCTAGGCATGACAGTTCAGTGGGTGAAGTGTCACGCTGCTGAACGCACCTTCACACCTTGTCCACGGGGCACTTCCGCAGGCGGGCCGCACAGCCGCCGTTTCCCGCGGTGCCCCGTCCACCCGCGCGCCGCCGGACGGCCGTACCAGGCCCGACCCGCTCTCCCGGTCTCCACCGAGACCGCCCTCACAGAAGGAGAACGCCCTTGTTCCGGCAGGACCGTCACCCCACCCGTTCCAGATGCACCGCCGCCCTGGTGCTCACCGCCGTGAGCGCCCTGCTCGCCACCGGTGTGCAGGGCACCGCAGCCGTGGCCGCCGACCGCGGCGGCCCGGCGAAGATCAAAGCCGTTCCGCGGGCCGCCGCGGCCCCCGCCCGGCTCTCGGCGGCGAAGCGCGCCGCGCTGCTCAGGAGCGCCACCGCGTCCGCCGCGCCCACCGCGAAGGCGCTCGGCCTCGGCGCCGGGGAGAAACTCGTCGTCAAGGACGTCGTGCAGGACGCCGACGGCACCACCCACACCCGCTACGAGCGCACCTACGCCGGTCTGCCCGTGCTCGGCGGCGACCTGGTCGTGCACGCCGACGGCGGCCGGCTGACGGTGTCGAAGGCGACCGAGGCGGACCTCGCCGTGCCGACCACCACGCCGAAGGTCTCCGCTGCCACGGTGCGGACGAAGGCACTCGCCGCCGCGACCGAGGCCCGCACGGTGCGCCCCGGCGTCGACCGCGCCCCGCGCCTCGTGGTCTGGGCCGCGGCCGGCAAGCCCGCGCTGGCCTGGGAGACGGTGGTCGGCGGCGTCCAGCACGACGGAACGCCCAGCGAGCTCCACGTCGTCACCGACGCCGTCTCGGGCAAGCGTCTCGACAGCTTCGAGGGCGTCCGGACCGGGACCGGGACCGGGCAGTACAACGGCACGGTGCCGCTCGGCACCACGCTCTCCGGCTCGACGTACCAACTCGTCGACGGCGACCGCGCCGGACACCGCACCTACGACCTGAACCAGGGCACCTCCGGTACCGGCACCCTGTTCACGGACGACAACGATGTCTGGGGCGACGGCACCCAGAGCAACCGGCAGACCGCGGGCGTGGACGTGGCCTACGGAGCGGCCGCGACCTGGGACTACTACAAGGACGTCTTCGGCCGCAACGGCATACGCGACGACGGGGTGGCCGCCTACAGCAGGGCCCATTACGGCAACAACTACGTCAACGCGTTCTGGTCCGACAGCTGCTTCTGCATGACCTACGGCGACGGCTCCGGCAACGCCAACCCGCTGACGGCCCTCGACGTGGCCGCGCACGAGATGAGCCACGGCGTCACCAGCGCGACCGCCGGCCTCACCTACTCCGGCGAGTCCGGCGGCCTGAACGAGGCGACCTCGGACATCTTCGCCGCCGCGGTGGAGTTCCACGCCGACCTCACCGCCGACGTGCCCGACTACATGGTCGGCGAGAAGATCGACATCAACGGCGACGGCACCCCGCTGCGCTACATGGACAAGCCCTCGAAGGACGGCGTCTCCCGCGACTACTGGAGTTCCACGCTCGGCAGCGTCGACGTCCACTACTCCTCGGGCCCGGCGAACCACTTCTTCTACCTGCTGTCCGAGGGCAGCGGCGCGAAGACCGTGAACGGGGTCGCCTACGACAGCCCGACCTACGACGGCCTGCCGGTGACCGGCATCGGCATCGACAACGCCCAGCGCATCTGGTACCGGGCCCTCACCGCGTACATGACGTCGTCCACCGACTACGCGGGCGCCCGCACCGCGACGCTCCAGGCGGCGGGCGACCTGTTCGGCGCCTACAGCCCCACCTACCTCGCCGTGGCCGACGCGTGGGCCGCGATCAACGTGGGCCGGCGGATCGCACCGGGCGTCAACGTGGCCCCCGTCGGGGACCAGATCAGCGGCGTCGGGCAGGAGGTTTCCCTCCAGGCGGACGCGTTCACCACCAACACCGGCGCGGGACTGACCTACACGGCGACCGGACTCCCGGACGGCCTCTCCATCAGCGGCACGGGACTGATCTCCGGCACCCCGACCACGATCGGCACCAGTGACGTGACCCTGACGGTCACCGACGACACCGGCGCGAGCGCCACCGTCTCCTTCAACTGGCGGGTGGCCGACATCTTCGCCAACGCCACCCGAGTCGACATACCGGACGCCGGCGCGGCGGTGGAGTCCCCGATCACCGTCTCCGGCCGGACCGGCAACGCCTCCGCCACCACCCAGGTCTACGTCAAGATCGTGCACACCTACCGGGGCGACCTGACCGTCGACCTGGTCGGTCCGAACGGGACCGTCTACTCGCTGCTCAACCGCAGCGGCGGCGCGGCCGACAACGTGGACCAGACCTTCACCCTCGACGCCTCCGCGCAGCCCGTCGCCGGAACGTGGAAGCTGCGGGTCCAGGACCACGCCTCGATCGACGTGGGCTACCTCGAACAGTGGCAGCTCGTCCCCTGATCCGTCCCGAACGGAGGCCGTCGCCCCGGGCAGGTGCCCGGGGCGACGGCGGGCGGTGGCGGGGCCGTCGGCGCCCCGGCCGCCACCGGGATCCCGGCCCTCACGCCGACGGGGGACCGGGGTCCGGGGGCAGGTTCGTCGTCCCCGGAGTTCCGCGGGTCCGGCCGCCAGGACGGATCAACGCCACTCGTAGCGGCGCCCCGCGACCGCCTTCAGCGTCGTCTCGCCGTGCTTCAGCAGGGCACTGCGCACGGTCAGCCGGCGGGTGCGGGTGGCGGTGATCGCCACCTGCGTGGGCTTGCCGTCCACCCAGTCGATGTCGACGACGGCACCGCCGCGGGCGCGCAGCCCGCGCACCGAGCCGTCCGGCCAGGTGGCGGGCAGCGCGGGGAGGATCTCGACGACGCCGTGCTGGCTCTGCACCAGCATCTCCACCACCCCGGACGTGGCACCGAAGTTGCCGTCGATCTGGAACGGCGGATGGGTGTCCCAGAGGTTGGGCAGCGTCGACGACTTCAGCTGTTCGCCGAGCATCCGGTGGGCGTGGTTGCCGTCGCGCAGCCGTGCCCAGAAGTTGATCTTCCAGGCTTTCGACCAGCCGGTGCCGCCGTCGCCGCGTGCGGTCAGCGACACCTTGGCTGCCTCGGCCCAGGCGGTGCCCGGCTCGATCTGCCGGCCGGGGTGCAGCGCGAACAGATGGGAGACGTGCCGGTGGTCGTCGGCCGGGTCGTCCAGGTCCTCCTTCCACTCCTGCAACTGGCCCCAGGACCCGACGCGCAGGCCGGGGTCCAGAGCGGCCAGGGCCTGTTCGACCCGCTGCCGGAAGGCGGCCGAGTCGCCGAGGACGCCGGCGGCCTCCAGGGTGTTGGTGAACAGGTCGTGCACGATCTGCTGCGACATGGCCGCGCCGACCGTGAAGTCGCCGTGCTCGGGGGAGTAGCTGGGGGTGACCACGAGCCTGCCGTCGCGCGGGTCGGCGCGCAGGTTGTCCAGCCAGAACTCGGTGGCCTCCTTCATCACCGGGTAGGCCGTGGTGCGCAGGTAGTCCGTCGAGCCGCCGAACCGGTAGTGCTCGTAGAGCTGCTGGGTGAGCCAGGCCGCCGCCTCCGGGAACCAGAAGGAGGTGGCCCAGTCGTGGACGCCGGTGAAGCCGTACGGGTTGGTCTCGTTGTGCACGACCCAGCCGGCCGAGCCGAACATCTCCTGTGCCGTGTGCCGCCCGGGCGCGCGCATGGACTCGACGAAGCGGTCGTACGGGGCGGTCGTCTCGGGGAGGTTGGCGGCCTCGGCGAGCCAGTAGTTCATCTGCAGATTGATGTTGACGTGGTAGTCCGCCGACCAGGGCGGTGTGGTGCTCTGGTTCCAGACGCCCTGGAGGTTGGCCGGCAGTGAGCCGGCCCGCGAGGAGGCGATCAGTAGATAGCGGCCGTATTGGAAGAAAAGGGATTCCAGGGCGCGGTCCGCGGGGCTCGCGCCGCCGGTGTAGGAGGTGAGCAGCCGGTCGGTGGGGACGTCCGGCGGGGACGACTGGCCGATGTCGAGGGCGACGCGGCCGAACAGAGCGCTGTGGTCGGCGACGTGCCGGGCCTTCAGCGCGTCGTACGGGTACCCGCTCGCCTGGTCGACGGCGCGGGTGACGGCGGCGTGCGGGTCGGCGCCGCGGTAGCCGGGGTGGGTGTCGGCGTAGTCGGTGCCGGCCGCGAGCACGAACCAGGCGCTGTCGGCTCCGGTGACGGTGACCGTGCCGTCGGCGCCGGACGACACGGTTCCGCCCGAGCTGCGGACCTGGACCTGGGCCTCGAAGCGCAGCCCGTTGTCGGCGAGGGTGCCGCGCACGGTCAGCCGTCCGCCGGAGGAGGTGGCCGTGAAGTCCTTGCGGGGCGAGGAGTAGCGCAGGGTGAAGCCCACCAGGCCCGGCTGGTCCGCGGCCAGCCGCCCCACGATCACGCCGTCCGGGTACGAGGCGAAGAACTCCCGTCTCCGGCGCACCTGTCCGTCGGTGTAGGCGACCGTCGCGACGGCGTTGTCGAGATCGAGTTCGCGACGGTAGTCGTTCGCCGCCGGGGTGCCGGGGAGGTCCAGATGGAGGTCGCCGAAGGTCTGGTGGGCGCCGAAGCCGACGCGCGACTGGCCGAGCCAGCCGGCGACGGCCTCCGGCGTGAGCCGCCCCTGGCGGTCGAGGTCGTCCTGGACGGCCTCGATGGCGCCGGGGCGCGGGGTGCGCCAGTCGCCGTGGTCGTAGCCCTGTGCGGAGCCCGGGCCGCCCGTCCAGAGGGTCTTCTCGTTGAACTGGAGGTGTTCGGAGGCGACGGTGCCGAAGACCATGGCGCCCAGCGCGCCGTTGCCGATGGGCAGCGCCTCGCGTTCCCAGTCCGCGGCCGGTGCCGTGTACCACAGCACGGAGGGCTGGACCGGCCGGACGGTCGCTGCCGATACATCCGATGACTCTTGGGGGGCGGCCTGGGCGAGACCGGAAGCCGCCCCGCCCAACGCTGCGCTGCCAGCCGCGAGGGCGCTGGCCTTCAGGGTGGTTCTACGGGAGATGAAACGCGACTCTTCAGACATGCCTGGGAAATTAGAGGTCCGATCACCTCTCGGCAAGGTCCATGACAAGCCGAACAGCTTCCAGATCGCGGAGCGAATGGCGGACCGATGACTGGTGCCGCGGCGGGGGGGGGGGGGGGGGGGGGGGGGGCGCGGGCCCCCCCCCCCCCCCCCCCCCGCGGCCGGCTCAGCAGTCCCGCAGCTCGGGCGACTGGTTGAGGAGCTGCGCACGCGGCGAGGTGAACCGGGCGTGGGTCGCCCCGCCACGGG
>NZ_JBIAXM010000073.1:0-12633 GCF_042896695.1 Streptomyces sp. NPDC001270
ACACGCGAAGGCCCCGCCCGCGATCACGCGGAACAAACAGGGCGAACCGACGGCACGGACATGCACTCACGACCGCTGAAGAATCGAGGCTAACGCCTACGCGTACGGCACCAAGAGCACGAGCCTGTCCAACGGAACGCTGTACATACACGCCGATGACGGCTGTCTCGTCAGCAACAACTGCTCGCTGTACTACTCCGCAACGGAGTACAAGAAGACGGGGGGTAGCACGGTGACCATCCAGCTCGCCCTGGACACCGGCAAGTCCCTCTACCTTGATTCGCAGAAGACCGCAGTGGCGGGCTCGGACATCAGCCACAGCTGGGGCGGCTTGAAGAAGTCGGACGCTCCCGACTGCTCCGTCGCTGGCTACATGAAGGCCAGCACTGGTAACTATTACACGCCGAACATCAGCGTCTGCTGAACCCGCAGCGTGACAGCCGGGGCGCCCAACCAGCGCCCCGGCGCTATCTCTTAAGGGCCCTTTTGTGATCGAAGCATCCATCGCCGCCGTGCCCGGCCTTGTGGCCGGCTTCTTGATCCTCGGCGCACTGTTCGCGCTGCCCACGGCTTTCCTAGCGAAGGCCCGCAACAGACCCTGGCAGCCCGTCACAGCTCTCGCGGTCTACGTCGCCGGAATCCTCTCTGTCACGCTCCTGCCTGGCGATGCCGGACTGGAAGCCGCACAATGCGACACGGGTGCCCCCCTGCACCTGTTCACCGACACTAGTTCGCTGCTGAACATCGCGCTCTTCGCACCAGGCGCCTTCCTTGCCGTCCACGCCCTGAGGCGGCCCGTGACCGCCGCCGCCGCCTTCATCATCTTGAGCGGCACCGTAGAACTCATCCAATCCACGGGGTATCTGGGGCGTTCCTGCAGCCTTACCGACGTGGCGGCGAACGCCACGGGCTCCGTCCTTGGCGCAGCCGTCGGAGCTGCCTGGCTGTTGACACGTCGGGTGAAGACGCAGCGTGTCCGGAGGGACGTCGTCTGGGGTGTCGGGTTGCTCGTCGCCGGCGCTGCCGCACTCGTCTCTGTCTTCCACACGCGCATCGATTCTGTGAACATCGTCGCCATAGATGACGCCCGACAACAGCGAGGCGAAGCAGCCATCCAGGCTGATGCCTGGCTCACCGAGGCTGCGAGGGCAACTTTTGGCGATGGCACGCAGATCGTCAGCAGTTCTGCTCAGACAATGGGCGACAAGCTGAAGATTACGGCTGACACCAACCGGGGCAAGATCACCGGGTACTGGCCCGAGAAGCACCTCGAGAGCGCATGGTCGGACAACAACCGCGGCGATGAAGGCAACGCCGACCAACACGCCGCCGCCCAGGTCGCCAACCGCTTCGCGCGGACGTGGTTCTCCGACAGCGTCAAGGGCAGCCAACAGCACGTCCGCACGCTGGGCGAAGGCCCGACCCGCGCCTATCTCGTCACCTACCGACGGTACCGAGACGACGTATTGATGCCTATGCGCCTGGATATCACCGTCACCACCACGAAACGCATCATGGGCTTCACGGCTCGCTCAGTGCCAGATCCCAGCCTCCCGACGGTCACGATCGACGAGTCCACGGCCCACGATCTCGCTCACAAAATCAGCGGACAGCGCCCCCGATCCGCCGTGCTGATCGCCCAACAGGTGGCTGGCACATGGCGCCCTGTCTGGCTCGTTGGTTCAGGAGGCAAAGACATCGCCATAGATGCCGCCACAGGACAGCACATCACAACCGACAAATAGGCCGGTATCCGGGCGGTGTGAACTGTGGCATATGGCACCTTCCCGAAATGGGAGGAAGCACCGGGGTAGGTCAGTGCTCTGCGGTTAGCCCCTCTACATTCCGATGCGCCGTCCGTACCGTCCGGCCGAGGCCGGCGGCTGGCGACCGGGGCCCGGCTGAGGAGCCTGTGGGAGCGGCGCGTGGACGATGGCGCCCTTGTTCGCCTCGGGGATCAGGCCGTACACGAGGATGCAGGAGGCGTCGATTCGGCCGGGCGAGGCCGGGTCGGTGGGCTGCCAGGTAGCCCACTCGCGTTCTAGGTCGGTAAACAGGCCGCGTAGCCGGACCCGGTCCTGCACCATCTGCTGTGCCACCGGCTCGGCGCGGAGCACCTTGCCTTGCTTGGCGTTCACCAGGTCGATGGCCGGCATGAGGACGTCGGCCGGGATGTCTCCCGCCTCCTGGAGCGTTTCCCACGACGTGCGGATGGCCAGCTCGCACATGTCGCGGCCGTAGTTCCCCTCGACGTAGATGATCGCCGCGTTCGTCTCGTGCGCGAGGAGGCAGGCCGCGGTGGACCACTCGGCCGACGACATCGGGGCTGACACGTCGTGCGTGATCCAGACCCGCTTGTCGTCGCCGAGGAAGCCACCCACCACACCGGCCGCGTCCCGGCCGCCGCCGGACGGGTCGACCGCCACGGCGATCTTCTGCGGTTCGACCTTGGTCACGCCGTCCCGCAGGAGGCGCAGCAGTTCTTCGGACACCAGCGCGCCTTCGGCGGGCTGTGGGTCGCCCTGGGCGAGCGCGTGCCAGTCCCGGGGAATCGACGTGGTCTTCATGTCGCCCCACCAGGCGAGGAGCCGTCGCCGGTTCTTCGTCGGGATCTTCGGGTGCGGCAGCGGGTCACCCGGGGCGCGGCCGAGCGGATCGGGCCCGAACTTCGGGTCGGCGATCGCCGGGAGGTGGATTACCTTCCACCGGCCGCCCTCCTCCAGCCGCCCTTCGTCGGCGAGACGGCGGCCGGCCCAGTCGTCAGGGTGCCATCTGGTCTGGATGCCGACCACACAGTTCCGGTCCGGCTGGAGCCGCTTGAGCGCGGTGGACGAGTACCAGTCGTGCAGCGCCCGCCGGGACGCCTGCGACTCGGCGTCGGCGCGGTCCTTGTGCGGGTCGTCGATGATCAGCACGTTCACGTCGTGGCCGGTGAGGCCCTTGCCGACCGACACCGAGCGGACACCGCCGCCTTCGGTGATCGCCCAGTCCTGCATCGCGCCGGAGCCGGCCTTCATGTGCAGGTCGTACTCGGCGCCGTACTCCTCGACGTAGCCGCGGATCGTCTTGCCCCGGCGCAGCGCCAGGTCGTCGCCGTACGACGTGACGCCGATCCGGTCCATCGGGTACAGGCACAGCCACCAGAACGGGAACCACTCCGCGACCGTGGTGCTCTTGCCGACCTGCGGCGGCGTGAAGATCATCAGCCGGTCGTAGTCGCCGCGCTCCACGGCCTTCAAGGCGTTACCGATCACCCGCAGGTGCGGGCGCATCCGGAACGTGCCGTCCAGGCCCCGGGCGAGCGTGACCGGATCACGCAGCAGATCACGGCTCACCGCCTTCTCGGCAGCGGTGAGCTGCTGGTACACCGCGACGTCATCGAGGTCGCCCAGCTCGTCGGCTGCGGCAGGGGTGATCACTCGGCGTCGGCATCCTCAACGCTGCGCCCGGCCCGCCGGTCCGGGTAGGTCTCCTCGTCGTCTTCGTCGTCGCCGCCCTCGACCGCGCGGACCCGGCGCGCGACCGTCGCCGCCAGCTCAGCCAGCCGGGCGTTCCGCTGCGCGGCGGGCAGGCCGGCGAACTCCTCCAGTGCCCCGGCGAGCGGCGAGCGGTTCTCGGTCGTGACGACCACGGTCTCCAGCGGGTCGCCGAACAGCACCCTGCGGTGCCGCATGGCCACGTCCATCAGCCGGATCACATCCCCGGCCGACATCTCGGCGGCGTTCAGGTGCGGCAGCCTCTGCGCCACCTTGCCGATCGCCGCGCCCAAGATCCGGGCATCGGCCTCGGCGGCCTTCCGGCGCTCCTCCAGCCACGTCGCCTCGTACAGCGTGTCCAGGTGCCGGTCGTACGCCTCGGCGCGCTCCAGCCACCGGAACTCGGCGGACGCCTTCCGGATCGTCACCGGGTGGCGCTGTAGCAGTTCCGCAGCCCTCGGTAGGGTCCTGGCGCGGCCGAGGTCCCGATAGGTGACGAACTGTCCGTATTTCTTGCTGGTCTCGCCGGGCTGCTGTTCCCAGGGGGGTAGTGCGGGGTCGAGCTTGATCGGGGCGGGGGTGAGGCTCATGACGTCTGTGCGGGCTCAGTGGGGACGTGGTTGGGGCCGGACAGGTACTCCCCCGCCAGACGCTCAAGGAGGCGCCAGCCCTGTCCCTGCTCGATCTCGCCGCGTCCCTCTGCCGCCGCGATGGCCTTGTTGAGGGTGACGGCGGCGGGGGCGGGGAGGTGCCGGGCGCCGAGCACGGTCTCCATGCCGACGAGGCCGGTGTGCAGGGGCTCGCCCTGAGAGGACTGGTAGCCGGCCTGGAGGTCGGTCAGGTGCTGCTCGACGATGCTGAGGATGGCGTGGAGGGCGGTGGCGACGTTGCCGACCTTGTGGGCGGCGTGGGTCGAGGCGAGCGTGTCCAGCGTCTGGTCGTAGTCGGCGCGTGCGGCGAGCCAGCTCTCGTTCTGCCCCATGCGGGCGTCGTCGAACGCCTTCCGGGCGGCCTCCAGCTCGTTCGGCAGGAAGATCAGCGACACCGTCGCGAAGTCCAGGTTGGCTTCGGACAGGCCCTCGGGGGACACCTCGGCGAGGAGGCCGAGCGAGTCGTCGTCCAGGCCGGAGTACGCCCGCCAGTCGACGTCCTCGATCTGGTCGTACAGCGCCTTGAGGGTGGCCGGGTCGTCCTGGCCGGCGATGCTGTTGTGCGAGAGCTGCCGGGCGATCAGTTCGTCCTTCTGCTGCGGGTCGTCGATCAGCATGCAGTCGATCTCGGCGAGCCCGACCTCCACGGCCGCCGCAGTGCGGTGGTTGCCCGACAGGATCAGCTCGCGGCCCTCCTCGTACTCCCCGGCGCCGTAGATCAGCGGGACGGAGGTGAGGCAGCCGTCGGCGGCGACGTTCGCGACCAGCCGGTCCCACTCCTCCTTCCGCATGTACCGGGCGTTCATGTCGAGCGGGGTCAGGGCCCGCGGGTCCCGGCGGACGAGGCGGGGCCGGATCGTCTGTGCGGGAGGGGTCGGGGTGCTGTCGCTCATCGGGCGTCCTCGTCCTTCTTCATGTCGCTGCCGTGCTTCCGCTTCCACAGGTCCAGGGCCCCGGCGAGGTCGTACTTGCCGAGCGGGCCGCCGTACTGGAGCTGGTAGCGGTGGATGCCGTCGCCCGGGTCCTTCGCGGACGCCTCGGTGCGCTTCTGGAGCTTCACGCCGGGGATGCCCCGCCCGTACTTCGCGCTGTTGGGCCGGTCGGTGAACGTGGTGGTCGACCAGGCGGTGAGCCGCTTCGACAGCGACCGCTGGAGCAGCAACTGCGCCTCGCTGGTGGAGGCGGCCATGACGATGAGCTTGGCCAGGCGCCGGTACTTCGTCCACGACACCGGGAAGTCGGACATCAGGTAGGCCGTCGCCGGGTCGAACTTGGGCGGCAAGTAGGCGAAGGCGCCGATCAGCTTCCCGTCGACGGCGACGCCGCACGCGAGGAGCGGGCTGCCGGGCTTGATGCTCTTGGACATGAACTGGGAGCGGATACCGGCGAACTGGCCACCCGTGAGGACGTGCAGCGTTATCTTGTCGCCCAGGTCCTCGCCGACGCCGATCTTCTGCATGGGGATCGGCTCGACGGGCTGTCTGGGCCGGACGATGCGGCGCGGCCCGGCGGCGGCGTACACGTAGATCGGCAGACCGCGGTTCGCGGTCTGCACGACGCCGGCAAGCCGGTGCCGCAGCTCCGGGCGCTCGATGTGCAGGCCCAGCACCCAGTGTGGCCGGTCCTGCACCTGCTGGATGATCTCCTCCTTGCCCTCCTCGGTCAGCTCGCCGAAGTCGGGCTCGGGCCAGTCGAACGCGGCGTCGATGCTCGCAAACTGCGACGTGTAGTCGCCGCTGTTGTGCATGGCGAAGCCCTCGCCGACGTACGTGCCGGTCGTCGTCATGATCGACTGGATCGGACGGGGACCGACAGGCTCGACGGCGACGACCTTGACGCGCGGGTTGCCGCGCGAGCGGAGGCTGAGCCGGTCGATGTCGAGCTGCTGGAGCCGGGTGATCAGCCGCTCCGTCCGCAGGGTCCCGAGAGCACGCAGCATCTCCGGCCAGCCGCCGGCCACCTCGAAGCCGTTCACGCCGCTCGGGCGCGGGCACACCGTGGTGTCGAACCCGGTCTCCTTCATCCAGGACGTGAAGCGGTCCGCTACCGGGCCCGGCCGCTGCGAGATGCCCAGCTTGGACGCCGACTTGCCGAGGTAGACGCTGCCCTCTCCGTCGAACATGCCGGCCAGCCATCCCGCCTCGTAGGTGCGGGCCGGCTCCCAGGGGTCGAGGAGGCGGGTGACGTACGGTGCTTCCTCCATGAGCCGGTCGGCGCGCACCCAGCGCTTCGGGTTGCTACTCGGCCGATCGAGGCGCTGCGCGAGCCACGGGTGATCCGTGGTGCACACGACGTCCGTGCCGTCCTCCAGGACGACGCGGACGCACTCCTTCACGGCGGGCTCGGAGCGGACAATCTTCGACCAGCGCAAGCGGCGGTGCACCGAGCCGTCCGGTACCTCCTCGTCGAATGCGAGGAGCCGGTCACCGGCCTTGAGGTCACCGCAGGGCACCCACCGCAGGTCCGCGGTAAGCAGTCGGTGCTCGGGCGACAGGCAGTAGAACGGCGGAAACATGACGACGGGGGCCTGCTCGGGGACCTCTTCGCGGAGGTACGTGCGGACGTCGCCGGCGTAGAACGAGCCGAGGCGGGTCTCGAGCGCGCGGAGCTTTGCCGCGGTCTTCTGGTGCATGCGCGGCCACTGGTCCTGTGTGGCGTCGAGCATCCGCCGGTAGTAGGCGCCCTCCTTGCCGACGTACTGGAGGAAGCGGGTGCCAAGCATCAGGCAGGCGAGCCGGTCGGCGCGGTCCTCCATGTACGGGCCGAGCCAGCCCAGCGTCTCCTCGTACTCCGGGCGCAGCGTGTACGGCAGCTCCTCCCCGGCGAGGAACCAGCCGAGCGCGCACGAGTACGCGGTGATGTCGTTGCCGTGGACCGGCCGCGCGTTCCCGAACCGGGAGTGCAACACCCGCTCGATCGTGAAGTTGCCCGAGCAGCCGACGTAGATGTCGGTCTCGGGCCAGGAACCGGCGTGCTCGTAGATGATCGAGCGAAGGGGCGCCGGAATCGAACCGTGGAACATCGGGGCCCCCGAGGGCGAGGCGGTGGGGTAGAGCGCCGGCCAGGACTCGAACCTGGACCTCCCGCCCGGAAGGCGGGTGTGCTGCATTGGCACCACCGGCGCTTGCCGCGATCGGCCGCGCCGCTGCTCAGGACGGCCGATCGCGGGCAGGGATGATACACACACTCACAGTGGTCACTTCGGTACGCGGGATGTCCTGCGGCCTCGGGGAAACGCTGCGGAGCTTGCAAAGCGTCCATCAGTCGTCGTTGGACGCACCGATGCTGGCAGGTTCGGTAGGGGCAACTGCGGCCCTGGCGCTTCGGCCTAGCCACCGCCGCCAGCGAGGCACCTGCGGCTCACCGTTGAGGTAGCTGCGCGCCTCGGCAGTGAATGCCGTCACCGCTTGGCCAAGGCTTCTAAGATCCCCGTCGGGATCGTAGTGCACGGGGTACGGAAGCGGGTCGGGGATTAAGGCACCGTTCTCGCACGAAATAGCAAGTCTGAATGAGGCGTTCATCACCTCTTGGGCCCGGTCTACTACCTCGCTGGGGCCTTCGAGCGTTACGACGCTGAAAGCTGGTTTCAACGCATCGTACAAGGGCTCAGCTTCTCTCCAGCGGATTCGATGAGCCTCTCGGTCAGCAAAGCCGGGCGCGAAGTGACGGTCGTAGACATTGCCGTCTCGTTCAGCGAGTTCAGCTCGGGCGAGCCTCATGCATCGCTTCCACTGAACCGCGCCTCTGTAACTGTTGGTGGCGCTGAGGAATGCGGCGTACGCGTCGCGTTGGTGCTGGCGCCGAACTGCGTCGATCGGACCGCGATGGGCTGCCTGGGCTTGAAGACGCCCAGCCGCATACGCAGCGACCGCGGCGATGAGCGCAGCCGGAGTGGCTACAACGGCAGCTATCACTTCTGGTTCCATGTCGAGTGATCCTGCCAGCGTGCGATAGAGAACTGCCCGCGAAATGGGAAGTTGGAGCACCCGAGCGGGCTCTGTCACGGCCTCGTTGGGCCGACTTGAGGGGTAGTGAGTCGACGGACATGGGCGGCTGAGGCGGCCGTGTGACGGCTTGGCCGGCCGGGCGTCGGGAGGGCTGTGGGGCCGTGACCGGTGTCGGTCGCGGCCCCACAGGGGTGTCAGGCGCCTACAGGGTGGCGGGCTCGGCGACCGCCTGGTCCTCGTCGTCCTCGGGCTGCTGGTCCTCGGCGGCCGGGGCGCCCGGCGACTTCGGGCAGACCTCCCAGGCGCTCAACTGCTCGCGTACGTACTCCAAGGCGTCGGGCTCGTTCTCGAAGCGGCCGTCCGCGTCCGGGTCGCAGCCGCACCGGATGTGCAGCACGCCGGTCTGGAGCGAGTGCAGCGTCACGTTCGCGTCGGCCCGGATCAGGTACTGGCCGCCGCCGTCCACGTCGTTCACCCGGTACGACGCCGGGCCTTCCTCGGCGGGCTCGATCCGCACGAGGATCGCCACGGCCTGCGGGGCGAGGACGAGCGTCACGCCGCTGGTCACCTCGACCTGGTACGGGGGGACCTCTTCCAGCCCGTTCAGGGCCCGCGCGTTGGCGATGTCGGCCGCGCGGTAACGACGCTTCCGGGCGATGGCCTGGAACGCCAGGCCGGCCGCGACTCGACGGCTCGGGCCGACTCCCCAGACCCGGCGTTCACCGTTGACGTCCCGGGCCTCCCACTCGCCGTGCTTGCGGTAGACGACCATCTCCCAGTCCGTCACGTTGGTGTGCGAGGGGGTGTCCTCCGGGAAGTCGCCGGGGACGGTGAAGAAGTAGCCGCGCTGGGCGAACGGCAGGTGGGACGGGAACCGGTCGGGGCCGTACGCGGTGTACTGGATCTGATCAGTGCTGACGGTCATGGTGGGGGCTGCCCTTCCATTGCTTTTCGGGTGGTGGCTGGAGGGGTGGCGCCGGGCGGCCAGTGCGGGGCCGCCCGGCGCCCGGCGGTCAGTCCGTGCAGGCCGGGCAGAGGGCGCCCGGCGTGCACGGCTGGTGGCCGTCGGCGTCGTCGCCGCAGTGCGCGCAGCCCTCCGGGTGGTGCCAGTGGCCGGTGAGCACGGCAACCGCCTCGTTCAGGGAGCTGACGCCGATCACCCGGACGCCCGCGGTGGCCGCGACGTCCTCCGCGCTGGTGGGGACGAGGACGACGGGGGCGCCGCTGTCGGCGACCGCTCGCATGGCCGTGGCCAGCGCGTACGGGGCGCGCACCGCGCCGTCGAGCTGCTCCGGGGACGACAGCAGGCCGAACAGGTTCTTCAGCGTCTTGGGACTCATGGGCTTCCGTTTAGAACCCCGCCAGACAGGCACCTCCAGCAGTGGCTCGACGACGGCAACCTGGACCTGAGCCTTCTGTACAACCTGGACAACACACCCTCAACGCCCGCCCGCTGGTACGCGAACACCTGTGGGTGGTCGCCCCCGCGACGGCCGGGCTGCGAGCCGACCGGCCGGTCCCGTTCGACGAGGCCGCCGCCCACCCCCTGGTCATGCCCGCCTCCGGTCACGCGCTGCGGGCCTGATCGACGCGGCGGCGAGCCGTGCCGGGGCCGAGCTGCACGTCGCTGTCCAGACCAACTCCATACCGGTGCAGAAGCAACTCGTCCTGGCCGGGCACGGCTGGACCGTCCTGCCCGGACTCGGCATCGCCGAGGACGTTGCGAATGGCACGCTCAGTGCCGCACCGCTCGCCAAACCCGACGTCGCTGAGCCCTCGTCGTCGAACCGCTCCGTCTGCTGCGGCGCCGAGCGGGCTCCACCGAGCCGCCACTTGACTTGGTATGTGGCGCTCGATCGTCCTCGCCACCCCCAGATACGGCCGGACACCGCCCGCTGTCGAGGTCGTCGCCCGCAAGCTGGTGCACCGGATCCACTCGGCCGTGGCCAGAGGCAAATGGCTCTCCGCCCAGCTCCCGGGCCGCCAGAGCGGTGCAGTCCTCGGTATGTCCGCGAGGCCAAAGTAGGCGACCCATCCGACCGAGAGCCGGTTGAGCTTGTCCAGTCGGTGGGTCATCGACACGCCCCATGTCCGGAGGTGACGCGCCGGACTGTGGCCTTCAGCCACTTGACGGCCTTGCGTTCCACCCTGATCTTCACCTGTCCTTTGGTGAGGTAGTAGCCGAACCCCAGGAGAGACGTCCACCAGACGGGGCACGCCTTGGACTTCTCCTTGTTCACCTTCAACTTCAGGGTCTTCTCGATGAAGCCCGCACCCGCCTGCACCTCTTCCGCGGAACGCACTGGGCTCGGCGTTCCTCACGGAGTGAGCGGACCGGTGGAGGTGTAGCCATACGGGTACGGCATACATGGATCACGGCTTTCTATTGGTCAACCTCACACATCAGCGCCCATGATGATTGGCACTTCGAACCGCGAACAGGCCCGCGCAAGCAATCGATTAGCGGAATCGCACCGGATGAGCCAGACACACACGCCCGCACCGCCCTCCTGGCAGCAGGATGTCTTCGCCGCGCTGCACAAGCGCGGCATCCAGCAGATCGCCCCCGTACCGGACGCCAGCCACTCGAACACCATCCGCGACCCCGCGATCCACGGCGTAGTGCCTGACCACCGAGGAGGAGGGCGTCGCCGTCGTCAGCGGCGCCTGGCTGGGCGGGCACCGCGCCGTGCTGGCGAGGCAGAGCAGCGGAGTCGGCGCCTGCGCCATCATGTTCTCCTCGCTGCAGATGTGCCGCGTCCTTTTCCTGGCGCTGGTGACCATGCGCGGCGAGCAGGCCGAGTTGAACCCGCGGCAGGACCCGCGGCAGGACCCGTGGCCGCACCACACAGCAGACCCTGGAACTCGTGGTCATCACTCTCCTGCGCGCCGACACCCGCGAAGGGGCCGAGGAGCACATCAGCAATCCGTGGCTCGCCATCCAGCTCTGGGCCCTCGCCCTGACCTTCGTGAGCGGGTACTCGGCGCCGGCCGCCGTCATCAAGGCCGAGGACCCTTGCCGTACGTGGACCGTCCCGCACCTCCCTGCTGGAGGGGGCAGAGGCAGTCCCCGCAACGGCCGCCCCACCGACGGCCGCCCCACCGACGGCCGCTCCACTGACCTGACCACCGCACCGTTCGCCCACCTCAAGGAAACGACGCCCATGCCCGCCCCCTCACCTCCTACGTGGAGTCATGGCACCCCGAACCGGTCACCGACGAGGACGCCCTGGCGACCACTCCGTCGGCGGCCTTGTCGGCACTGCTCGACATCCCCGGCACCGCCGCCAAGTCCGGCGACCCATTGCCCCCGCTGTGGCAGTGGCTGTACTTCCTTCACTGGGCGCCCCAACAGGCCCTCGGCCCCGACGGGCACCTGCGCGAAGCCCGTTTCCTGCCACCCATCCCCGACCGGCGCCGCATGTTCGGCGGCGGACGGTGCGAGGTCGTCGAGCCCCTGCGCCTCGGCGAGTCAACCGAACGCACGAGCAGCCTGGCCGCGGTCACCCCCAAGGAGGGCCGGAGCGGGGCGCTGCTGTTCGTCACCGAGCGTCAGGAATTCCGGCAGAACGGCCAGCTACGGCTGGTCGAGGAGCAGGACATCGTCTACCGGTCGAGTGTCGGTTCCGCGCCTCCGCACCCGGACACGCTCAACGACTCGGCCGGACCAGAGCCGCGGAGCCCGTGGCAGCTGGGCCTGCAGACGACCGAGACACTACTGTTCCGGTTCAGCGCGCTCACCGCTAACGCCCACCGCATCCATTACGACACCCCTTACTGCCGTGATGCGGAGGGCTATCCCGGGCTCGTCGTCCACGGTCCGCTGCTGGCCCTCCTCATGCTGGAACTGGTACGCAGAAACGCCCCCGAGCGGCAGGTGCGGTCACTGTCATACCGGCTGCACCGGCCAGCCTTCGTGGGCGAACACCTCCTCGCCGACGGCATGGCCGACGACGGGCACGCCCGGCTGCGCATCGCCACCCACCGCGAAGTCCGGCACGCTACTGCTGAGGTGACCTTCGGATGACCCACCCGGACAGCAGCCGCATCGCCACCGCGCGCACCCTGCTCTTCGTCCCCGGCGACCGGCCCGACCGCTTCGCCAAGGCAGACTCCTCCGGCGCCGACCTCGTCATCATCGACCTGGAGGACGCCGTCGCCCCCGGCGACAAGGACAGCGCCCGCGACAAAGCGGCAGCCTGGTTCGCCCTCGGCAACCGCGCCGTCGTACGCGTCAATCCGCCCGGCACCCCCTGGTTCGAAGCGGACGTGGCACGGGCGGCCGAGCACGGCTGCCCCGTCATGGTGCCCAAGGCTGAGGAGCCGGCCGTCCTCGCGGAGATCGCCACGTACGGCCGGGCGCTGCACGCTGATCCCATTGGTCGAGACGGCCCTGGGCACCGAGCGAGCCTATGAGGTGTGCGCAGAGCCCGGCGTCGTCCGGGCCGCCTTCGGCAACGTCGACCTAGTGTCCCGAGTCTTTATTTCGCTGTAGAAGTAGGCTGGGCTCATGGCGCGTATGGGTCGGCCGACGGTCGAAGTGGTCCTGACGGATGAGGA
>NZ_JBIAXM010000074.1:0-12576 GCF_042896695.1 Streptomyces sp. NPDC001270
GCCGACGACATCTTCGAACGCCTCGCCGGCTATCTGAACCGCCTACCGAACCCCAAATCCTAGATATGCGGCCCTTCCGAGACTCAGGACACTAGCCACCCAGCTCGGTGCCGCCCACGACGACCATCTCGCCCTCACCCATGCCCGCTCCCGGCTGGTCCTCGCCTCCGCGGCGGCGGGCATCGCCCCGCCCGTCGACGGCGTCACCACCGCCGTACGAGATCCCGAAGCACTCGACATCGACACCGCGCACGCTCGGCGCCTTGGCTTCACCGGCAAGCTCTGCATCCATCCGGCTCAAGTCCGGCCGGTCGCCGACAGGTTCACGCCCACCCACGACGAGCTCCGTTGGGCGCGCCGCATTCTCGAGACCGGTGACTCAGTCACCACGGTCGACGGGCAGATGGTCGACCGGCCGGTACTCCAACGCGCGCGGACTGTTCTGTCCCGGGCAGGAGAGCCGCACACCGCACCCTGACACCGCCCACCCCGGACGTGCCTTAGGTTGAAAGAGAGAGAAGGAATGAGCACAGTAGAGGACAAGATCGCGGCACTGGGCCTGAAGCTGCCGGAGGTTGTGCCGCCGCTGGCCACGTACCAGCCCGCCGTGCGCTCCGGTGCGTATGTCCTTACATCCGGCCAGCTGCCCATGGTCGATGGCGCTGTGCCGGTCACCGGCAAGGTCGGCGCCGAGGTCAGCGCAGAGCGGGCCAAGGAACTCGCGGTGACCAGCGTGCTCAACGCGCTCGCCGCTGTGAAGTCTGTCGTCGGTGACCTGGACAGGATCGTGCGCGTGGTGAAGATCGTCGGTTTTGTTGCCTCCACGCCTGACTTCACCGGCCAGCCGGGCGTCGTCAACGGCGCCAGTGAGCTACTCGGGGAGGTGCTGGGCGAAAAGGGTGCGCACGCCCGCTCCGCGGTCGGGGTAGCCGTGCTGCCCCTCGACGCCCCGGTGGAAATCGAGATCCAAGTCGAGGTTCGGGGCTGAGAGGGCGTTTGATCTAGGTGAATTGCCCTTTATCTCCTAGTAAGTTCCTCGCCAGGTGGGTGTCGTCTCGTCCGTTATGCGCTTGGTGAGGTTGTCGATCGAGGCGATGTGGATCATGGCCGCGGGCCACGGTTCCCGGTGCCGATGATGCTGATGTTGCTCATGAGATGTCCTGCTCTGGTACTTTGCCCGCGAGAGCGTCTCCGCACTGGGCGACGACCGGCACGACACCGTCGTACAACAGGGCCACGATGACGATGTCCCCGGCCGGGGCGGTGCCCCATTGATCGCGGCCCATGACCTCGACGGTGTTGCCGCCCCGTCGGAATCCAGCTCGGCCGCCGTCGCGCGCTCGGTCGCGGTCGGGGTTGCACAGGGCGGTGAACGCGTCGTGGTTGCAGGTCAGGAACGCTTTCGAGTCTTCGCAGACCTCAAGGCGGGGGGTTGGCAACCAGCGCGCGCAGCTCGCGTTTGCCCAGGTAGGTCCCGGCATATCGGTCGGAGAACTCGGCGGCCGCGGCGCGGTAGCGGTCGGCGGCACGCCCGCTGACGCTCTCGCCGGCGGCGATGCGCTCGCGTGCCTCGGTGAGGGTCTCGGCCAGGACCAAGCCCCTCTCCTGGTCCAGGACGTCGAGCATGTCTGCTCGGGAGCGGCCTGCGTAGGACTCGGACATGGCGGTGGCCGCGTGTCCGTACTGCACCGCCAGGGCGATTCGGCCGCCGGGCCGGCGGTAGATGAACCAGGCAATGGCGCGGCGAAAGCGGCGCAGGGCAACGACGCCGTCGCGGTCGTCCGGGATCAGCTCGTGCGGCCGGTCGTGATCCATCGCAAGCGGGTTGGCCCGGGCGGTGAAGACGCGGATTCTTTTCACGGCGGTGTCGGAGGACAGCCCAGTGCGGGGCATGCAGGTGCCCTTGGCGTACCGGTAGAGGGTGCGGGTGAACAGCTGCTCGCTGGCTTCAAGTTCTTCGACGACGGCGATGGCGCGCGCGACGGGTTCCAGGACAATCCACGCGTCCGCTCGCTCCTCGCCTGCTCCGATCGCGTTGCCTTCCTCGTCCAGGACGCCCTTGAAGTGCCTGCCGCGGATTCCGACCGTGCACTATTCCGGCTCTTTCCGGCTCTTGGAAGCGGTCTTCTGGGTATCTCCTCATCGCTTCGCTGCGGCGCCCCTTGCGGTGGCGAGGAGAGTTTGCACTTGTTCGCGGGCATGGCTGATGGGGTCCGGGAAGATGTGCAGGCCGTGGGCGACGAGCGCCCCTTCGTGAAGCAGCATGAGCGTCCGGCCCAGTTGGGCAGCCCGGCCTGGGGCGATGTCTCCAGCGAGGTCGGTGAACAGGGCGAGCATCCACTCCTTTTGCCCGGTGATGATCGGGTAGGCCGGGTGAGACGGATCGCTTATCTCGGCGTGAGCGTTGACCATGCTGCACCCCTTGGAACTGTTCTTCGCCGCCCACGCGCGCGAGGCATCGAAGACGGCCAGGACGCGCGCTGCCGACACCGGCTGTGCGGCGTCGAGGCACTGGGCGAGGAAGGCCCGCCAGCGTTCATCACGATCCGCGAGGTACTCCACGACGATCTGCTCCTTGGAACCGAACCGGTCGTAGAGGGTCTTCTTCGTCACCCCGGCCTCGGCGGCGATCAGGTCCACTCCGACGGCATGGATGCCGTGCTCGTAGAACAGCCTCGCGGCGGCCTCCAGGACGCGCCGTGCGGCAGGCGTCATCGTGATCCGTCGCGGCCTCTCGGTAGTGCCCATACCTCAGGAGTATACCGATCTGTATAGTGAGCTGGCGGGTATACCGATCTGTTTAGTGGAGGGTGAGGCGTGAACTTCCTGCTCTCGATCGCCTTCGTGATCTGCTGGAGTTCCGGGTTCATCGGAGCCAAGCTCGGCGCGGGCAGTGCGTCTGCGGTCACGATCCTGATGTGGCGGTTCCTGCCGCTGGCCGTCGTCCTGATCGTCATTGCCGCCGTCTCCAGAACGTCGTGGCGGGACCTCGCGGTGCGGGATGTGGCCCGGCAGGGCATGACCGGCGTACTGTCGCAGAGCGGCTATCTACTCACCGTCTACTACGCGATCCAACTCGGGGTCTCCAGCGGCACCACAGCTCTGATCGACGGCGTCCAGCCCCTAGTCGCCGGAGCACTTGCCGGACCGTTGTTGCGTCAGCACGTCTCCCACAAGCAGTGGCTCGGCCTGTGCCTGGGGGTGAGCGGCGTCGCCATCGTCACCATGGCCGATGCTGCGGTCGGCACCGGTGCGGCCTGGTGGGCCTATCTCATCCCCTTCCTCGGCATGTTCTCGCTGGTAGCGGCCACGTTCCTCGAAAGCCGCTCCCGCGCGCGGGTCGCGCCCGCAGTGTCGCTGACCGTCCACTGCGCCACCAGTGCCGTCATCTTCACGGCACTTGCCGTGAGCGCCGGAGCCGCGAAGCCGCCCGCTGAGCTCTCATTCTGGGCAGCCATCACCTGGCTCGTAGCCTTGTCGACCTTCGGCGGATACGGGCTGTACTGGCTCATCCTGAGGCGCTCCGGAGTTACCAAGGTCAACACACTCATGTTCCTCATGGCCCCGGTCACAGCAGTCTGGGGAGCCCTCATGTTCGGCGAACCGTTCGGTCCGCAGACCGCTTTCGGCCTGGCCGTCGGCCTCGCAGCAGTCGTCGTCGTCCATCGCGGTGACACCTCATCCACCAGGGTGTGCGCGCGGGATACGGGCACGGACGAGGCCGCGAGGCCAGCCAAATACGGCGCCTGATACCTCTGCCTGGTTAGCTAGTAGGTTGTCGCAGTTAAGTGTTGTTCTGGTTGGTGGAGTTGAGGGTGGGGCAAACTCCCCTTGTCGCTTGCGTTTGGTCGGGCAGGGGGTGCTGTGTCCTCGCAGAAGAAGTATCCGGTTGCGTTGAGTGTTGAGGATCGTCGGGCGTTGGTACGGGTGACGGCGACGGGGGTCCGCAGCGCGTCGAGATCAGGCGGGCGCGGGTGCTGCTCGCGTTGGACACGTCGGTCGGTGAGGTCGATCCGCGGGCGGTGATCGCAGAGCGGGTCGGGGTCTCGTGCGAGTCGGTCCGCCTGATCTCGAAGCGGTACGTGGAGACCGGCGGCGATGTGTGGGCCACGGTCGGCCGGAAGGAGCGCGCGTTCCCGCCGGTGCCCTCCCCGGTGACCGGCGGGGTCGAGGCGAGGCTGATCGCGCTGGCCTGCTCAACGCCCCCAAAGGGACATGCCCGGTGGTCGCTGCGGCTGCTGGAGAAGCACGTCGCGCTGGTCGAGGACATTCCGGATCTGGACCACTCCACCATCGGACGCGTCTTAAAAAAACGGAACTGCGTCCTCATCCGAAGAAGTGCTGGACCATCCCACCACGGGCGAACGCGCAGTTCGCGGCCCGGATGGAAGACGTCCTGGCTGTCTACGCCCGGCCCTACGATCCGGCACGTCCGGTGGTGTGCATGGACGAGAAGCCGTACCAGCTGCCCGGCCACGTCCGCGATCCGCTTCCCGCGCGGCCCGGACGTGACCGCCGCGAGGACAACGAGTACGTCCGCTCGGGGACCTGCCCGATCTTCTGCTGGGTCGAGCCGCTGCGCGGATGGCGACGCGTGGACGCCCGGCCCCGCCGGACCAAGGTCGACTGGGCGCACCAGGTCGAACACCTGATGACCGTGGACCACCCCGACGCCGCCACGGTCGTGCTGGTGATGGACAACCTCAACCCCCACACCATCGCCTCGCTCTACGAGGCGTTCGACCCGGGGAAGGCATTCGCGCTGGCCCAGCGCCTGGAGATCCACCACACCCCCAAACACGGGTCCTGGCTCAACATCGCCGAGACCGAGCTCTCCGCGCTCACCCGCCAGTGCCTGGACCGCCGCATCGACGACCTCGCCGTGCTCAACGCCGAACTCGCCGCCTGGCAGCGGCGGATGCCGAGGACGCCTCAGGCACCAGCCGACGCTGGTTTCCTCGGCCAGCTGGTGTGGCGCCTTTCCGGGCCGGGCGACGGGCCGTGAGGGCGATGGCGGCCCAGGCGAGCAGCGCCGCGATCGTTGCCGTGGCCTGCACCAGGGTGGGCAGGCGGCGGCCGCCGCACACGCGAGTTCTCACCGGGGACTGAGCGGACTCACAGACCTTCGCCGCAGGTGATTCATGTCCTTGAACCGCCGACGGGCGCTGGCCACTTGTGCCGGGAGCGGCAGGATCAGCAACCGCAAGCCCCCGCGACCGGGGCGGTCAGGGGATCGGCGTCGCGGCGCTGCGGGCCCTGCCAGGTCTCATAGGCGAAACCTTCGCGCACCCAGTACTCGAACCCGCCGAGCATCTCCTTGACCTGGTAGCCGAGTTCGGCGAGGGCGAGGGCGGCACGGGTGGCGCCGTTGCAGCCTGGCCCCCAGCAGTAGGTGACGACGGGCACCGACTCGTCGAACAAGTCCCAGGCCCGTTCAGGGATGAGCGCGGTGGGCAGGTGGACCGCGCCGGGGATGTGTCCCTGGTCCCAGGATTGGGCGGAACGGGAATCGAGCATCACGAATCCCGGGTCGCCGCCGGCCGCGAGCGCGGCGGCGACGTCGGTCACATCGGCGTAGAAGCGCAACGAGGCACAGAAGTGGGCGGCGGCCTCGGCGGGTGTCGCGGGGGCAACCCGCAGGACGGGGTTCGGGACGGTCGTGGTCATGAAACGGTGTCTTTCCTTACTCCGGGCGACATGGCCTGGCTGCCGGCCATGGCCTGGAAACTACACGCCGGAACCGGCACCTCGAAGGCACTGTCCATGGCCTTTGATTACTACGGCCGGGGGATCCGTGTAACTTCTCGGGTATGACCGCGATTTCCCTGGACACCATTGACTGGCGCATCCTCGAAGTCCTCCAGCGCGACGGCCGGACCAGCTTCGCGGACCTCGCGCGCGCCGTCTCCATGTCGGCCAGCGCGGTCACCGAGCGCGTGCGCCGGCTGGAGGAAGCGGGGATCATCAGCGGCTACGCGGCGGTCGTGGACCCGGACAAAGTAGGGCTGACGATCATGGCGTTCGTAAGGCTGCGCTACCCGAACGGCAACTACAAGCCCTTCCACGACCTGGTCAAGGTGATGCCGGAGATCCTGGAAGCCCATCACGTGACAGGCGACGACTGCTTCATCATCAAGGTCGCGGCGCGTTCCATGCGCCACCTGGAAGAGGTCTCCGGCCGAATCGGCGGCCTGGGCTCTGTCACGACCAGCGTCGTGTACTCGTCCCCGCTGCCCCGGCGCCCCATCGGCCACTGACGCACCCGGCGATCCTCCGCAGCGGCCGGAAATCTCCGCACGCGACGCCTTCGCCGTTCGCGGGCAGATCAGAAGGCGGGAACCAGCACGGCCGCGTACTGCCTGCATGAGGCCGGGCAGCAGCTGACTCCTGCCTCTGCTATCTCTATGGGGGTGAGTCCACTTCCCACGCTCATTGTCGTCAGCGGCCCACCCGCAGCAGGCAAGACCACACTCGCGCACGAGATCGCACGCGTAGTGGGATGTCCCGCCATCTGCCGGGACGAAATCAAGGAGGGCATGGTGCACGCCACCCCCGGATTCGAGCCAGGACCCGCGGACGAACTGACCATGCGCACACTGCCGACGTTCTTCGGAGTTCTGGAGCTGCTGCTCAAGTCCGGCGTGACGACCGTCGCAGAGGCAGCCTTCCAGGACCGTCTGTGGCGGCCCGGGCTGGAGCCTCTTCGCCCGATGGCCCGGATCCGCATCGTTCACTGCGTGGTCGACCCGAACGTGGCGCTGGAGCGGAAACAGCGACGTTTCGAGGACAACCCCGTACGCAGAGCGCACGAGGACGCCCCGCAGGGCGACGCTGTGGCGCACGCGCTCAGCCACAGTGAATTCAACCGGGTCTCGATAGATGCCCCCTGGATCGAGGTCGACACCACGGACGGATATACCCCCGGGCTCCAAGAGATCGCAGCGTTCGCCGGCAGCCGCGACTGACGTTCCGCCCGGCAAGCTCCCGCGATCGCCAACAGCACGCCCCCGGCACCATCAGGCCACCACCCGTCAGCAGGTACGCACCGGTCCGTGACGTCGATGAGCCGGCAACGGAGGACCGAACGTGCACAGAGGCGGCGCCGAGAACGACGAAGTACCCCTGCCCGGGGGACGCGTGACCCACGGAGTCGTGACCCACGGAGTCGTGACCCACGGAGTCGTGAGGCGCGAAGTCATGAGGCGCGGTGACACGGTCCGCCGACCCGTCACAGCGACATCGGCATTCGTGGCGGAACTGCTCGGCCACCTCGCACAACAGGGCTTCACCGGAGCGCCACGCCACCTCGGCCTCGACGAAGCCGGACGGGACACCTTCAGCTACCTACCCGGCCACGTGCCCGCCGAGTTCCAGCAATGGACCGACGCCCAGGTGACCGCGGCCGGCACCCCGCTTGGTGCACTGCACGACGCCAGCCGCGGCAGCCAACTCGCCGCGCTCTGCCCCGTCGTCTGCCACCACGACCCCGGGCCGAACAACACCTCTTCCACGACGGTCTGCCCGTAGCCTTCACCGGCTTCGACACCGCCGCTCCCGCACCTCAGCCCCGCTTGTGAACACCCCCAGAGTTCCGAAGCTCAGCATCAGCAGCCCAGCATCAACGTGCTGCCGCCCGGCAAGTTCGCCGGGCAGCACCCTCGGCTGTCCGCGCTGGCCCACCGCGGCCGCGCCCAGAGCCCCGTCGTGTGAGTGGTCGACCCCGTTCGACCTGAAAAGCGCACCGTTCTCACCGATCAGGCAGTGCCTCGCTGGAGCGCGGGATGAGGTGCTGTTCACCCTGTCCACGAACGAGCCGCACGGCTTCTGCCGGCGCGAGGGCTACGACAAGACGACGACCCCTTACTTCGGCGGCACCCACTGGCAGGCCGCCGTACCCGAGAAGCACGGCCGCAGGAAGGCACCCGCCGCCTGCCAGCAGGGCATCTCCGAGCAGGGCCTGTTCACCGGCGGCTTCGGCATCCGGGTCAGCAGCCACAGCGCCCGCTGCCACCTGGACCTGGCCGCCCCAGCGAGGCCGGCCTGAAGTGCCGGGCACCGGTGACCTGGAAACCGGACCGCTACAGCGGACAGGGCACCTCGGCCGAAACGGCAGGCGCCGCGTCACTGTTCGATGAGCACTCAGCCGCCGACCGGCTCGCTCGACATCGCGCTGCGGGCCCACGCCAGTACCGCACAGCAGTTGTCACACCCCTTTGGAGACGCGGTCGCATCCCGTGGCCGGGCCCCGCGTCGCCCCAATCCACACGATCGAACTGTCACTCACCGGCCCTTCCCGGTACGCGCTGCCCTGCGCCGGACACGACGACCTGTCGCGCCCCGGCCCGCACGGTCACGACCCAGCTGTGATCGAGTGGTACGTCGGCAGCACCCGACACCGACCTTCCCGAACGCCCCCGGCCGCCCGCGGCACCGCCCGCCGGCGAGGCGCCGATGAACGACTTCCAGGACCTCACCGCCCCCGGATGAACAAGGCCGCACGGCAGGCGCTCGACCTGACGCGCGCCTACGCCGCACGCGACCGCCCCGCGATCAGCGAACACCTGGAGCCGGACCTGCCGGAGTACACCGGGGCATCCTCTCAGTGACTCGTGAACGGGCAGCCGGCCCGTTTGACCTTGACACGGTGACAAGGTCTTCACTGCTTCCCAAGGAGGTGGTCCCGATGACCATGACGAGACAGGACACGGATGCGATAAGAGCGCTCCAGGGGCTGGAGGACAGCCGTTCGTCTGTACGACTGCGGGCTGCTCTGGCGGTCGGTACGGCGCCTGACCCGTGCTTCGTCGACAAACTCATCGAGCGATGCGCGATCGAATCCGAGTTCTTCGTCCGCGACATGCTGACCTGGGCGCTCACCCGCCACCCGGTGTCCCTGACGCTCCCCGAGCTGCTCCGCGAAGTCCGCTCGGAGCGTGCGCAGGCACGCAGCCAGGCGCTGCACACCCTGTCCAAGATCGGGGACCGGCAGGCGTGGCCGGCGATCACCCGGGCACTGCTGTCCGACGCAGACGACGAAGTGGCGCGGAGCGCCTGGCGGGCCGCGGTCGTGCTCGTACCCGAAGGTGAGGAGTCCGCCTTGTCCTCGGTGCTGGCCACGCAGCTCGGGCGCGGTGAGCAGGAGACACAGCTGAGTCTCAGCCAGGCGCTGGTCGCGCTGGGTGAGGTGATTGCGCCGGCTCTGCATGCCGCGACGACAGCCTCTGACCCGGGTGTACGTGCGCACGCGCTCGCCACACAGCGGCTGCTGCACGACCCGGACGCCGGATTCGAGCCGGCGATCGAGGAGGCCAAGCGCGTCGTGGCCCTCGCCGGGGCCCCCAAGACGGACGATGAGAACCATGCTGATCGGTGAGGTGTCGAGACGGTCCGGGGTCAGTGCCCGCATGCTCCGGCATTACGAATCGCTCGGCCTGGTGCGGCCTTCGGGCCGTACGGGATCCGGTTATCGGGAGTACACCGCGGAGGACATCCGGCGGATCTTCCACATCGAGAGTCTGCGGTCGCTGGGCCTGTCGCTGCGGGAGACCGGGCGCGCACTCGACGATCCCGGTTTCACGCCTGCGGCGCTCGTCGGCGACCTCGTCCGTCAGACACACGACCGCATCGCGGCCGAGACCGAGCTGCTCACGCAGCTCCGCCGGATCCATGCTGCGGACCCGGCCGACTGGGAGGACGTGCTCCGGGTCGTTGCGCTCCTCCAAGCACTGGGGTCGAAGAACGCCGACGCGCGCCAGCGCGCGGTCCTCTCCTCGGGCGGCGAAGTGCCGGTGGAGGCCCTGGTCGAGGCGGCACTCAGCGAGACGGAGCCGAATGTCGCCGGGGCCCTGCGATGGGCGCTGGCGCGATCGGACAACGGCGCCCCGGCACTGCTGGCGGAGGGCCTCAGCTCACCGGTGGCCGCAGTACGGGAGCGTGCCGTTCAGGCCCTCGTCGAGATGCCCGGCGATGAAGCTACCGCACAGCTGCGGGATGCCCTTGCCAACCCCGACGCCGTGGTCCGCGGGTATGCGGCTCTGGCGCTCGGCACACGTGGTGCAGCCGAAGCGGTCCCGGCCCTCATCGACATGATCGTGGCGGGAAGGAACGACACCGATGCAGCCGATGCACTGAGCGCGCTGGCGAGTGACACCGCGACAGCGGATCAGATCGCGGCCAGGCTCGTCGACCGCCTCGCCGACAACACCACCAAAGCACCTGCACGCGGGCGGCTGACCCAAGCACTGGCGGACATTCCGGGGACGACAGCGACACATGCCCTCGCGAGGCTGTCGCATGACAAGGACCGCGCTGTCGCACTGACCGCCGCATACCTTCTTCAGCTCCGCGACACACGATGACGAATCCCCCCCCGTCCGCCCCACGGCCCGCGAAGCGGACGGGGCCCAGACCTGCCGCCGTCCGCCGAAGAGAGACAACAGACCAAGAACCGTCGTCCACGCCACAAGGCCCCCGCTCCGGACGGACCCGGCGGAGCCACCTGGATCGGCCCGTCCACCAGCCGCTCAAGCTCCCGTGCCCGGAGCACCGCGCCCGGAGCGCAGCTGCACCTGTCCACCCGCCAGAGGGAGACCTTCGTCATGGCCACCGGACCCAACCACGCGGTGCCCCTGGTCCCCCTGTACGGCCCCGGATGTCGGCCGGACGGGCCCTGATCTCGTCCACGCCAGCACAGACTGCCACCAGCTCGGCCGACCGGCCTCGGGCCTCGGCTGCCCGGTCATGTCCAGTGAGTCTTGAGCCCGTCAGGAATCTGATGAGTTCAAAATGTCACCTGAGTCTTGAAACCTCACATGGGCGCGGACGTCCGGATCGTACGGGTCCTGCTCACCACCACCGACGATGACCGCGCTTCGGCTGGCCGGGCGTGAACTGGGCTCCGGGCCGGCACAGGAACTGGCGGGCAGCGCCGCCTCCTGGACCGGGGCATGCCCCAGGACGCGGTACGGGCGGGGGGTCCTGGAATTGGCGGAGGAAGTGGTGGGGGCTACGGGGTGGGTGACGGCGGGTCAGCGGTGAGGGGTCACCCCGACGCGAGCGGCGCACCCGCCTGACCCGGTGCTGTCACCGGAACCCGGTCCTCAACGGAATGCGAGCCCGGCGCACGCACCGGGCTCGCATTCCCTCACGACGGCTCACTCACACAGGCTCGCGTCCACTCGCCCCAGGTCACACGCACCGGGCTCGCGTCCGCTCACTCCTGCCCGGACGCCGCCGGTTCGCCGCTGCGGACGAACGCGGCCCAGTACTGGACGACCATCTGATCGGCCAGGCTCTGCTGTTGCGGGATGAGCGGGCCGATGCCCTTGATGTCGAAGAGGTAGCGCAGCTCGAAGGTGTGGGTCGCGCCCAGCGGGAACGCGCCCTCGGGCATGTCGCCCGGCGCGGGCCGGGGCGGCTGCCACCGCAGGTCGCCGACCGGCGGGGCCGCGTAGGGAATGCCCTTGAACACCCGGTAGTCGTCGTTCACGGTTCCCCGCGCCGAGCCACCGGTCACCGACACCACCGACGCGTCACCACTGCCCTCGGTGCCGCCGTCGCCGCTGTCTCCGAGGAGTCCGCCGTGCATCCGGCGAGCACCAGGCGAGCGCGGCGACGACGGCCGGCACGAGGGCGCGGGATCGACTACCTCCTGGACACCTACGTCCGGCCCGTGCTCGACGTCTTCACCCCGCTGTACGACGAACTGGTCCGGGCCGGTCGGGTGCGTGAGGTTCCGATGTCCGTCTTCTGCCACCTGATCAGTGCCGGGGGCGGGGCGCCCTTCAGCCACAGTGTCATCTCCGAGCGGCTCTTCGACGACGTGCCGTCCACCGCGGACGAGATCGAGCGGCACGCACAGGCCGTGGCCGATCTGATCTTCGACGGGCTTCGGCGTCCAGGGACAGGAGAACGGCCGTGAACGCGCCCTTCCCTCCGTCCCGTCAGGCGCTCCGGGTATCCCGTTGATCGCTCCAGCGCCTAATCCGGTGGATCGCTCAAGCGCCCCACCGCTACCGCACTGACTCACGTCCCGTTGGGCTGTCTTCGCCCTGGTCCGTCCGGCCATCGGAGCCTGGACCCGACGGGGAAGGGCAACAAGTGGTGGACCATGCGCTGGAAGGCGCAGGCGGCCCTGAACGCGTTCCAGATCGCCTTCGAGGGCCGCCTGACCCGAGCAACAACTGACCACTCAACAACCAGGATCAGCCGTTAAATTGACACACCTTGAGCGATTGCCGATGTGTTGTGCTTCGTACCGGTCTCGGCGAGGTCGGAGCGCATGGCCGCAGTCGACAGCGCGTGGTTGGTCTTCACGGCGTGGTGGTTCTTCGCCGCGTGGTGGTTCTTCACCGTGTGGTGGTTCTTCGCCGCGTGGTGGTGGTGGTGGTTCTTCACGGCATGGTGGTGGTTCTTCACCGCGTGGTGGTTCTTCATGGTCTTGTTGATCCAGCCCGCGTAGGCGGGCGCGCTGGTGTAGAGGCCAGGACCCTCCGAGCACGGTACCTTCGGGGCGCCGGGACCCGAGGTGACGCCGATCAGCTCCCAGCGGCCGTTCCGGCCCTTCTGGACCTGCGG
>NZ_JBIAXM010000075.1:0-11858 GCF_042896695.1 Streptomyces sp. NPDC001270
CCGCGTCCCCGGGCCCCCCCCCCCGCGTTCCGGGCCCGTCGGCCCGCCCCCCCCCCCCCGCCCCCCCCCCCCGCCCCCCCGGCGGCCCCGGGGGGGGGGGGGCCCGGGGGGGGGCCCCCCCCCGGCGCCGGAGATGTGCGCGGGCCGCCGCTCCTGTTCGCGCCGCTCGCGACCGGAACCGGACGTCACGTTTTTCCGGTTTGTTGTGTTCCGGAAGGGAAAGTCGGTCCGCATGAGAGCTATGAGACCCATGAGACTGACGACCGGATCACACGGACCGCTGAGCCGTTCGCTTACGACCGTCATGGACGCCCTCGAAGGGCAGGAACGGCTCGACGGCATCTCCGGATGGATGCGCAAAGCAGTTCGCGCGCTTCCCCTGGGGGAGAGCAGAGACGTGTGGCGGGGCCTTTGGCTCGGCCATCCCCTCCACCCCGTCCTGGTCCAATTGCCCATCGGCGCCTGGAGTTCTGCCGCGGTCCTGGACCTGTTCCCGGGTGAGAGCCGGGCCGCGCGCCGTCTGGTGGCGGTTGGCCTGGCCGCCGCGGGACCGGCCGCCCTCGCCGGCTGGGTGGACTGGGCGGAGCAGCGCCCGCGGCAGGCCCGTGTGGGCCTGGTCCACGCCGCGGCGAACGTCGCCGCGGTCACCGCGTACGCCGCCTCGCTGTCGGCGCGGACGAAGGGGCGCCCGGCACTGGGCCGCACGCTCGGCTTCGGCGGGCTGACGATCGCCACGGCCGGGGGCTTGCTCGGCGGCCACCTCGCCTATCGGCAGGCCGCCGGCGTCAACCATGCGGAAGCCGTCCCCGTGCTGGTCGAGCCGGGCTGGCACCGGGTCGGAACGCTGGACGACTTTCCGATGGGCGAGCCCGTACGGCGGACCGCCGACGAGGTGGCCCTGGTCGTCGTGCGGGACGAGGACGGGGTGCTGAACGTACTCGCCGACCGGTGCAGCCACATGGACGGGCCGCTCCACGCCGGCAAGGTCCTGGAGGGCTGCATCGAATGCCCCTGGCACGGAAGCCAGTTCCGGCTGTCGGACGGCACGAACGTCCAGGGGCCGGCGACGGCACCGCAGCCGCGGTTCGACTGCCGGGTGTCCTCCGACGGAACCGTCGACGTCCGCCTCGCGCAGCAGTCCTGAGGGATCGAGTCAGCCGCCGGTCGCGGGCGGGCCCTGATCGGCTGCCTTGCTGCGACGACGCCCTGCCCGCGTGGGGTAGGGCAGAGAAAGCCCTTTCCCCCAGGCGCTCCACCCTTTCCCTCGGGCGCTCCACACAGGCTGCGCAAGCCCTCACCGACCGTACGGCCAGGCCCTTTCCGGCCGTACGGCGTCGTGCGTTTGCCCGTGGCCGTCGGGGTCACTCGATGAGCGACGTGAGCGGAATTCGACGTCTTGGCGGGGCCACGGGGTCGGCACGTACGCGATCAGGAAGGCGGCACGCGGTCGGCCCCAGTACTTGGCGCCACCCGCGCCGCAGGTCCACCACCAGACCAGTCGCCGGAAGCACCAAGGCGCACGCAGGAGGTGGAGGCACATGAGTACCTATGTGTACTGCACCGGACAGCGCGGTCTCTCCGTACCCGTGGGGCTGCCCGGTGTGGGAGATCCGCCTCCTGCGGTGCGTGTCGTGACCGAGAGTGATCTCGCAGCGGTGGTCAGCGACGCATCCCTCGGGCTCCGGCCGAGCAGGAACGATCTGCGGGCTCACCAGACCGTCGTCCACGAGTCAGCGGCGTCGGGTCCGGTGCTGCCCATGCGCTTCGGCGGCGTCAGCGCGGACGACGCGGCGGTGATGGCAGCCCTCGCCGTGTACGCGGAACAGTTCATCGAACGGCTGCACGTGCTCGACGGCAGAGCCGAGTACTACGTGAAGGCCGCGCATCTGGCGGAGTCGGTGCTGCACCGCGTCCTGGCCGACCACCCGGAGATCCGTACTCTGCTGGACGAGAACCGAGGCACGCGCCGTGACGACCACCAGCAGCGGATGCGTCTCGGTGAGCTGGTAGCGGCTGCTGTGAAAGACCGCGAAGCCGAGGATGCCCGTCAGTTGCGGCTCGCACTGGTGCCGCTGACTGAGGCGGTCAGCGTCGGCCCGGAGAGCACCGCGTGGCTGGTGAACGTCTCCTTCCTGGTCGGTCGTGTGTCCGTCGAGAAGTTCCTGCCCGTAGTCGTGCGGGTCCGCAAGGAAAACCCGCACCTGGACAGACGGGTCAACGGTCCACCGCCGCCGTACAGCTTCGTCGAGCCCGTACCGGTCGGCCGGGCCGGTGCCGAAGCCGACACAGAGTCCGCCTGAGGTGAGGTCATGGGACTTTTCGAAGAAATTCTGCTGCTCCCCCTCGCGCCGGTCCGCGGCAGCCTGTGGGTGCTGCAACAGATCGCGGCCGAGGCCGAGCGCCAGCACTACGACCCCGCGACCATTCGACGGGAACTCGCGCAGCTTGAGCAGCGGCTCCTGGCGGGTGACATCGACGAGGAGACTTTCGATCGTCTGGAGGAGCAACTGCTCGACCGACTGCAGGCAGCCGCACCCATCGGCGGGGAGTTCCGATGACGACCGCCAGCGGATTTCCGGAGCCGTACCGGTCCGCGCCGGGGGGTTCCAACCTCGCCGACATCCTCGAACGGGTCCTGGACAAGGGCATCGTCATCGCGGGCGACATCCGGATCAATCTCCTGGACATCGAGCTGCTCACGGTCAAGCTGCGGCTCATCGTCGCCTCCGTCGACAAGGCCAAGGAGATGGGAATCGACTGGTGGGAGACCGATCCCGCATTGTCGTCCAGTGCCCGGCGCAACGAGCTGTCCCGCGAGAACGCACGACTGCGGGAACGCCTTCAGGAACTGGAGGAGACGGAGGGGCGGCGGTGAGCGGAACGCGAGGAGGAAAAGACGGTGGGTGAGCTGAGATACGTCTATGCCGTGTGTCTGCCCTTCGACGCGCCTCTGCCCGCCCTCGCCGGCGTGGCAGGCGCTCCGCCCCGGCGGTTGGCAGGTGAGGGCCTTGTCGCGATCGTCGGTGACGTAGGAGAAGAGGATTTCGCCGAATCGGCACTGCGCAAGCGTCTGGAAGACCTCGACTGGGTCAGCAGCACGGCACGCGCCCACGAGGCCGTGGTCGCCGCGCTGATGACGGTGACCAGTCCGCTGCCGTTGCGGCTCGGGACCGTCTTCCGCGACGACGACGGGGTGCGCACCATGCTCCGGACGCAGAAGGATCGCTTTCTGGAGCTGCTGGGCCGGGTGGACGGCCGGGTCGAATGGGGTGTGAAGGTCTACATGTATCTCCCGGAGGCAGCGCCGGAAACAGAGCAGAAAAGGGCCGCCACCGGGCGTGACTACCTCCGGCAGCGGTCCCACCGGCACACGGCGCAGGAAACGCAGTGGCAGCAGGCCGAGGGTGTCTCGGAGACGCTCCACGCAGAACTGGCCCGGCATGCGGTGGCCACCCGGCTCCACCGCCCTCAGGGAGCGGTCCTTTCCGGTGTCCGGGGGAGAAACGTATTGAACGCCGCCTACTTGGTCGACCGGGTGAGATCTCGCGAATTCACCAAGATCGTCGAAGAGAAGAAGGACGAGACCGTGGCGATCACCGGTGGTCCGCAAGGGCTCCGAGTGGAACTCACGGGTCCCTGGGCGGCCTATTCCTTCAGCGGTGACGAGGGACTACGGCTGGACGAGCGGCGAGAAGGGGAGGGAGGAACGAGGCGATGACCGTCGTGGAGGGCAGGGAGGTGAGCCTCGTCGACATCCTGGACCGGCTGCTCGCCGGCGGTGTGGTTGTCGTCGGCAACCTCACTCTGAACATCGCGGACGTCGACCTCGTACGCGTCGACCTCAACGCCTTGATCAGCTCGGTGAATCAGAAGATCCCCGCGCCCTGGCCAGAAGGCACGGCTGGACCGGAGGAACTGTCATGACGAAACGTCTCGAACTCGAACCCGAGACCGTGGAACGCGATCTGGTGAAGCTCGTCCTGACCGTGGTGGAACTGCTGCGGCAGTTGATGGAACGCCAAGCACTGCGCCGCTTCGAGAGCGGAACTCTCAGCGAGGACCAGGAGGAGCGTATCGGCCTCACGCTCATGCTCCTTGAGGAACGCATGGCTGAACTCCGAGATCATTACGGGTTGCAGCCCGAGGACCTCAACCTGGACCTCGGTCCACTGGGCCCGCTGCTTCCTCGATGAGGCAAGGCACAGTGGCCCGTTCCCTGGTTTGGAAGGGGCGCCGAGCAGCCCGGCGTTGATCGGGGGCATCGGAGTCCATTGCGCCGTCGGCCCATACCCATCCGGTCTTCACCGGTGACCACCGGGCCAGGCAAAAGGTGCATATGCGAGGTTTTGACTCGCTCCTCGAAGGTAGTCGTAGGCGAGAACGAAATGTGTCGATCGAGGAGCTGATACCCGTGGCTGGACAGGGAAAGAAGATTCATGGCAAGGCCCAGGAACTCAAGGGCAGGGCCAAGGAAGCGACCGGAGACATCGTCGGTGACGAGGGCCTGCACCTCAAGGGCGTTCGGGACCGTGTCGAGGGAAAGACCCGCGAGGCGGTCGGTGAGACGGCCAAGACGGCGCGTGGGACGAAGGAAGAACTGAAAGGCAAGGCGGAAGAACTGAAGGGCAAGGCCCGCAAGAACATGTGACGGGTGCGAGTGAGGGGCTATGGGTCCAGCGGGTTCGTGTGTACGAGTTTCGGATGTCCGAATGTCGGCCGGCTGGGCCCATGGCGTGCCCGGAATCGGGCGCTGCCGAGCCGCGAACCGGATGGGCGTCGGCGGTCACCCCGGGGGAGTTGGGGGATTTTCGTGCGGTAGAAGCCGAAGGAGCCACGCCGGTCGGGGCCTGGTCGGATGCATGACCGTGGTCTCGAACGCCGACACGGCTGCGGAGAGCGCGCCGATCACCGCCCGGCATGGCGGGTCACCTCCGCAGCGGAAAGCGGTTGGTCACTGACCAGGTAACCGTGCGTGGAGGGCGGCGGAAACGGGCCGCCTGTCGGCGGTTGTGGCGACAGCACCGAAAAAATCATGCTGTGGATTGCCGGAAATCCGCTTCCGGAGTTTGCGTTCCGGCGAGAGGGGCATATGGGACAAACAGGTGTTTCGGACCAGAGGCACGCCCGTGGGAGCGACGTCGGCTCGCCCGGCCGCGACTGTCCGGAACACGGTCGCACTCCCATGGAGATCGTCCATCCACACATGAGAGTGGCGACGCACCATGCCAACCCAAGCAAGCACGCAACACCACCCGCACGACGACGCCCCCGACACGGCGGACGCGTTCCGCAGGCTTGCCGAACTCCCGGCCGGCCGACAGCATGACACGCTGCGTGACGAAATCGTGGAAGCCTGGCTGCCGATGGCCGACCGCATCGCGGGCCGGTTCTCCGGCCGGGGTGAAACCTATGAGGATCTGCGCCAGGTCGCGGCCCTCGGGCTGGTCAAGGCGGTCGACCGGTACGACCCCGTGCGCGGGAAAGTCTTCGAGAGCTATGCCGTGCCCACGGTCACGGGGGAGATCAAGCGGCACTTCCGTGACCACATGTGGACCCTGCATGTGCCGCGCCGGGTCCAGGAACTACGCAACCGGGTCCGGTCCGCCCGCCAGGAGTTGTCCCGGAGCGTGTCGGACCACTGGCCCAGTGTCCCCGAGATCGCCCAGTGCGCGAACCTGAGTGAGGAGGAGGTGCGGGTCGGCCTGGACGCGCTGGACACGTTCAGCGTCCTGTCCCTGGATGCCGGGATGCCCAGTGGAGACGGTTCCTGTCTCGGTGACACTCTCGGTACAGCCGATACCGCACTGGACACGGTCGTGGACCGTGAGGGAGTCAAGCCCCGTCTGCAGGCTCTGCCGGAGCGTGAACGGGCCATTCTCTACCTGCGGTTCTTCGAGGACATGACACAGAGCCAGATCGCCGAGCAACTCGGGCTGTCGCAGATGCACGTCTCACGGCTGCTCAACAAGTGCTTCCGACAGCTCCGGGAGGAAGTCCTGGAGGATGCTGCTGCCTAGTGCGTTGAGGTCAAGCCGCGTGACGGCGACAGCCCCGACGCCACGGCCTCGGACCCGCGGCCTCCGCGGGTCCGGTCGGCCATACCGTCGGTGCTTTGGCGACTGCCACCCTGCTCATCGCTGTCGACGGCTTCCCTCCCCGGCGTACTCGTACTCGTTCTCCAACTCCTCGTCCTCGGAGTCCTCGGAGCCCTCGGATTCTTCTTCGTCCCCCTCGTACCCTCCCTTGCCCTCTTCCTCGTAGTCGCCTTCGTCCTCCGCGTACGGCTCATTCCCCTCCTCTTCTTCCTCTTCCTCCTCTTCGTCTCCTTCGTCGCCCTCGTACTCGGCCTCTGTTTCCTCTTCCTCGCCGTACTCGGCCTCCTGCTCCTCCTGGTCGAGCGCGTCCTCATGGCTGAGGACGACCTCGCCATCGCGGATTTCACCGCGCCAACTGTCCTTCGCCTCGCCCTTGAGACTGATGAAGCGGGCGAAGTTCTTCAGATCCAGTCGTGCGCGGCGGCCCTGGGCGCGCCAGAGGTTGCCGGTCTTCTCGAACAGGCCGCTCGGGTAGTACTCGATGACCAGCAGGACCCGGGTGAGATTGTCGGCGAGGGGGTGGAAGGAGACCACGCCCTTCGCGGTGCCCTTTGCGCCTTCGGAGGTCCATACGATGCGGTCGTCCGGGACCTGTTCGGTCGTCTGTGCTTTCCAGCTGCGGTTGGACCAGAAGACCTTCATCTGCCAGTCGGAGTGTGTGTCGTCCGCGCGGTTGGCGCTCTTCACGCCCTTGGCGAAGGTACTGAAGTCCTGGAACTGGGTCCATTGGTCGTACGCCGTGCGCAGGGGTACGCCGACATCGATCTGCTCGATGATGGTGGTGGGCTTGTTGCCCACGCCCTTTCCCTTCCCCTTTCCCTTGCGGCCACCCAGGTTCTTCAGGGCGCCCATCACATGGTCCTTGGCGCGGGAAGTACCGATTTCGAGGGCCGAGCGCAACGGGGATTTTCCTTCCGCGAGTTTGCGGCCACCCTCCAGGGCCAGCTTGATCAGGCCCGGGCTGTTGCCTTCGGCGATGTCGGTGAGCCTGACTGTGGCCTTGCCGAGCTGCTGTCCGACGCCGACCAGCGCCCGCTGGGCCTGGACCGCAAGGAACTCCTGTGCCTCCGCCTTCAGCCGGTCGGCGGCCTCGCTGTGCGCCAGGCCGCTCAGCATGTTGTCCTTCGCTCCCGTACGAGCGCCGCCCACGGCGGACGTCGCGGAGCCGAGGGTCTCGGTCATCGTCCTCCGCCACCCTTCGGTCGCCGGGCCTGGCCGGTGGAACCGCTACCGGCCGCGGCTGTCGTCCTGGCCACGGTCTTCTTCGGGGCCCCCTTCTTGGCGGGAGCCGTCCTTGCCGCATTCCGTGCCGGCGTCCGGGCCGGCGCCTTCTTGGCAACTCTCTGTGCAGGCCCCTTCGCCTCTTCTTCCTTGCTTTCCGGTTCTTCCTTGCGTTCTGGTTCTTCCTTGCGATCCGGCTCGGTCTCCTCGTCGGGCTCGCTCGGTTCCTCGTTCTCGTCCTCGTCGGCGGCGGGGGCAGAGACGTCCGGCAACACGCCGGCGAGCTGGTCGCGCACCTGGGCGGTCTGCCCGTGGAGACGGTCGGCCAGCGCGTTGATCTGTCGCTCGACCATCGCGCCCGACGCTGCCTTGCCGACGCCCTGGAGGTCCCCACGCAACTGGTTGCCGATCTCCTTGAACTGCGGATTGTCCCGCAGCTGCTGGTTCACCAGGTCAGTGACCATCCGTGGGCCGAGATTCAATCGTTTGCCGGCCATCAGCGAGCCGATGGCGAGCGCCAGTTTCATCTTCTTCGTACGTCCGAGGACGTATCCGGCCCCCAGGGCCAGGCCGAGTCCCACTCGGTTCATCACGCCGTCCTATCGCCTGGGCCTGCCTCGCAGTGCAGGCCGATCTTCACTAGGTCGAGGATCCGAGGTCGTGTCCCGACCGAACTCCTTCTCGTCGACCACGCACATGGCCGCGCTTCGCTGATCGGTTCCATGGCGCTACCTCGCTCCTGGGTGGGCACTGTCGGGCGTACGGTGCGCGGGCTCGGCCGGGCCCGGCTCCACGAAGCTGTACGGCGGCAGCGGACCGCTGACACGCAGTTCCAGGTGCGGAAGTTCCTTCCGAACGTCCTCCACGGCCGCCAGGAATGCCTGTGCCTTGTTCCGCCCGACCAGGAAGGACCGGTTGATCAGGCAGTCCGTCGACTCCGGACCGGCGCTTACGGCGACGGCCTCCGGTTCCAGGACCCGCGTCGCCGCTGCGATGTCCTCGCTCTGCTGAGCCTGCACCGCGGACACGATCATCTCGCCGAGCCGGACCTGCTGCTCGTAACTGCCGCCGCCCGCACGACGGTTGGCATCCGCCAAATCCCGGATCTCCGAGTTCCGGCCGACCACGCGGCGCAGTACGGCCTCCTCGATGGGGACGGCCTTGACGTTGTACTCGACCGTGCCGCTCAGCGCCCGCAGCCGCTCCTGGTAGTGGTCCGCCCGCTGCGCGAGCACCTCGGTGACGGTGCCGTCATCGGGGGCGACGCTACCGAACCGCATGGGAAGCACACAGCCCGCCGTGCCCACCTCGGTGAGCACGTTCTGATGAGCCAAGAGGTCCTTCCGCTTGGGACGCAGACCCTCGGGTGCATCACTGACAACAGCCGTCAGATCACCCTCGGTGAGCGTCCGGACCAGGCGGGCCGGGTCGCCGACGCCGGCGATCCCTTTCGGCGGCGCGGGGTGCGAGGCGGCCGTGATCCCGTAGACGTAGGTATTCACTCCCGCTCCTCTTTCCTTCGCGCTTCGGTGCTCTTACGGGGCCGCGGGCGGGGCTCGCCCTGTTTGGCCGCATGCTCCTCACGCGCTTCGCGGAAGGCGTCGGAGACGGTCTCAGCGGCTCCGGACAGTGCACCCTTCGACTTGCCCCGCGCACCCGACTCGGTGATCTCTCCCACCAAGTCCGGGAGCCCGGGGCTCTTGCGCGGTCCCGCCTCCAGGTCGAGGCGGTTGCATGCCTCCGCGAAGCGCAGATAGGTGTCGACGCTCGCGACGACGACACGGGCGTCGATCTTCAGGATCTCGATGCCGACCAAGGACACACGCACGAACGCGTCAATGACGAGACCCCGGTCCAGTACGAGTTCCAGCACGTCGTAGAGGCTGCTGCCGGTGCCTCCGGCGGGTTGCTGTGCCGGTACTACAGTCATGCGCCTCTTCCTCCCTGTCCGTTGTGAAGTTTCGTGGGGTGGGTCGCGAGAGTGCCCTATCGGCCGCCGCCCGGCCCGCGCGGGTCGGCTCTGCCGCGTTCGTAGCGGCGGATGCGCCGGTAACCCGTGAGCTGCCCTTCGGCGTCAAGATCGACCTGGTAGCTCGCCATCAGGCTCATGGTGTCGGGCACGCGCGCAAGCTCCCGGATCTCCACTTCGAGGGACCAGCCGTCCTCCGTCTGCTCGAAGGACGACACGGTCTCGGCATCCATGCCGGTGAGCTCAGCGAACTGAGTACGTGCCTGACGCAGCAGTTCTGGGGGCCTGCGCCGACCGCTGGCCCTGTCGTTCTCGGTGGAGCGGCGCGCGGTCCGCGCAGAGCTGCCCCGGTGCGGATCATGTGGCTTCGAAGTGCCGTTCGTGTTCGACATGCCGCCTCACATCCGGGCCGCACGAGCACGGCGGTCATGAGTTCGGAGTCTCAGAGGGCGAAGCGACACGGGCCTACGCTGTCGAAGCCCAGGAAGGCGGCCATTGCGCCCGCCGTCCCTCGTGCGTCCGTATCCTCTCGGCGGTCCTTGGAGCAGTCGTTCCAAGTTCTGCACGTCGAGTCCCCGCCGACCTGGCGCACAAACACCTGGGCGACGTCCCAGACCAACCAACGACGCAGTCCCCCTACCGCGGGGAATGTGAGTCAGGCAAGCATCTCTGGGCGTACCGCGGCGGTGGGTGGTCCGTGGAATGCTGGGTATACGGAGGGACCACCGGGACGGACCGGAGGTGGCGGAGCGATGGAGTGGGCGCGGTTCGCGCAGCAAATGGCATCGATGGCGAGGGATCTTCTGGCGCAACCGTCGGTCGGTGCCACCCTCGAAAGGATCACCGACTCGGCCATCGACCTGGTGGAAGGCTGCGACGCGGCCGGCATCCTGGTGCTGCACGGTGCCAAGGTTCAGACGCTGGCCCCCACCGACAAGCTGGTGATCGAGAGTGACCGGTTGCAGGAGCGGTTGAAGGAGGGACCGTGCTTTGACGCGGCGCGTGTCAAGGAAGGCGAGCGGGTGTTCCGCATCCCGGACTTCACGGTGGAACAGCCGCACTGGCCCTCCTACGCCCGCAGGGCACACCGGCTCGGCGTGGGCAGCATGATGGGTTTCCTGCTGTACACCGAGGACGAGGATTTCGGTGCTCTGAACCTCTACTCCGGTAAGCCCGGGGCCTTCACCGAGGCCAGTGAGCTGGCCGGCTGGCTGCTGGCCTCCCACGCCGCGGTCGCCTTCTCCAGTGCTCGCAGCCATGCTCAGATGGAACACGCTGTCGCCACCCGCCATGTCATCGGCGAGGCCATGGGCATCCTCATGGGCAGCCACAACCTCACCGAAGATCAGGCTTTCGACGTGCTGCGCCGCTATTCACAGGAGCAGAACGTCAAACTCCGTGAGGTCGCACAGCTGGTCTGCGAGCGGGGCAGCCCGTCCTGACCGCGTAGCGACCCCTCCGGCTCATGGTCCGAACCAGAGGGGCCTCGGCCGGGCCCGGCCCCCGGGGGAAGGCTGCTGAACCCGGCTTGCATGCCAAGTCCCCGGCTCCGCTCCTTTCACTCGGATGTTCCCGGAACGGGCCGTGGCGGCGGTCGACCGACGCGCGTCGAGACGCTGCGCGGCCCTCGTGAGGGAGCGCCGGCAGGCACTGAGTCCCTTCCACGGGTCACCCTGTGTGTCGAGGCGGTCGGGGAGGGTGCGCAGCGTCCACCGGCGCGGGTCCAGCTGCGGGTCGTCGAGTTCGTCCCAGTCCAGCGGAGTGGCCACCGGGGCGTGCACGCGGGCGCGTACGGCATAGGGTGCGACCGAGGTCTGGGCGTAGGCATTTCGCTGGACGTCCAGGTAGAGACGGCCTTCGCGCTTGTTCTTGCTGGAACGTATGGCCATCGGCGCGCTGCTGGTCTGCGGGAACGTCATCGCCTCGCGGGCCCTGTCCGGGGGCTTCCGGGGGGTGCGACGTGACTGACGCGGTGATCGTCGTCATTCTGCTGCTGGCGGCGGCCGGTGCCACCGCGGCCGTCAGCACCCGCGACCCCGTCCCCGTCAGGCCCTGGTCCTGAAGCGCACACATGGGTGTCGACGCGGTTGTTCCGGCCGAGACCGTTCCGCCTTCGCAGACCGACTGACTGCTCTTATGTGATTTATGGTGGCTGGCATCGTCGGCACAGGGGGAGAAGGAAGGCTGACCGGTGGTTGTCCGGGGCCTTATCGATCCCTGGGAGCGCCAGGACCATGAGTCCGTGCAGGCTTTCGCGGCGTTCGCTGTGTACCGCGATCTTGGTCCCGCGCGGAGTGTCACGAAGGTGGCACGAGAGTTGGATAAATCCCGCGCGCTGGTGGGCCGGTGGTCGCGGCAGTTCGCATGGGTACTGCGGGCCACTGCGTACGACCGGGAGCAAGACCGGCTGTTCCTTGCGGAGCAGTCCCAGGCGCGGCGTGAAGTGGCCCGCAGGCAGGCGAAGTTGGCGCAGGCCGTCCTGGTCCAGCTTGGCCGCGATCCGCGCGGACATCTCGTAGGTGGGTGCCAGCAGGTTCATCGCGGCCCAGCGGGGCACGGCGGAGTTGACGATC
>NZ_JBIAXM010000076.1:0-11555 GCF_042896695.1 Streptomyces sp. NPDC001270
CTTGACGTTTAACCTCGCACGTCACCCGACCTGCTGATCTGCGGTTCTTTCCGGGACAGCGGAGGCGGCCGTTCTCGACGCTTCGAGATGTCAAGTCACGAAGTACAAGAGAACGGCCGCTGTGTATGAGTCTGTCTGTCGATGCGCCCGCAGGCGAGGCGTTGGACGTGTTGTCCCGCTTTCGGGTCGAGTTCTACGAATGCCTCTACGCTCGCGCGGATACGCTCTTCGAGCTCACCGACGCGGTGCTGTGCGCAGACGGGCCAGTGAAGACCCTGGTCGAGCTGTCGCTGGCGGCCGAGCACCGGCGCGGGCACGGCGCCCTGTACGCAGCCCTGGACCGGGGCTGGATGGAGCCGACGCGGCTGCGCCGCGCACTGGCCGGCCTGCCGCTGCCAAGGGCGGCCGACGGGCGCATCGTGCTGGCCGTGGATGTCAGCAACTGGTTGCGCCCGGACGCCCCCACCAGCGACGACCGGCTGTTCTGCCACGTCTATGGACGCGGTGACCGCAAGACGGACCAGCTGGTATCCGGATGGCCGTACTCTTTCGTCGGCGCGCTGGAGACCGGCCGCACTTCCTGGGTCGCGCTGCTGGACACCGTGCGCCTGGGCCCCGCCGACGACGCGACCGCCGTCACCGCCGCCCAACTGCGTGATGTCGTCAGCCGGTTGACGCAGGCTGGGCACTGGCAGCCAGGCGACCTGGAGATCCTGATCGTGATGGACTCCGGCTACGACGTCGCCTACCTCTCCCACGCCCTGGCGGACCTGCCGGCCGTGCTGGTCGGGCGCCTGCGCTCGGACCGCGTCATGCTCCGCGACCCCGGCCCGCCCCGTTCCGGCCCGAAGGGCGGACGGCCACGCCGGCACGGCGGCGTCCTCACCTTCGCCAGGCCCGACAGCTGGCACGAACCCGACGTCACCACGGTCACGGACACCACCCGCTACGGCAAGGCCGAGGCGATCACCTGGGACCGGATACACCCGAGGCTCACCCACCGCGGCCCCTGGCTGGACCACGCCGAGGAGGAACTGCCCATCCTGCACGGCACGTTGATCCGCCTCCAGGTCGAGCGCCTGCCGGGCGACCGCGACCCCAAACCGGTCTGGCTGTGGTGCTCCGCCACCGCCGCCAGCAGCGCTCAGGTGGACCTGTGGTGGCAGTCCTACCTGCGCAGATTCGATCTTGAGCACACCTTCCGGCTGATGAAGCAGACCCTCGGGTGGACCGCCCCACACATCCGCCACGCAGACACCGCCGACCTGTGGACCTGGCTCGTCATCGCCGCCCACACCCAGCTCCGCCTCGCCCGCCCCCTCGCCGAAGACCTCCGCCGCCCCTGGGAACGCCGCACCGAACCCCGCCGCCTCACCCCCGCCCGCGTCCGCCGCGGGTTTCGCAACCTCCGACCGACCACGGCCTGCCCGGCAGCCGCACCGAAACCGTCCCGCCCCGGCCCGGGACGACCACCCGGTTCGAAGAACAGGCACCGCGCCAAGCGCCACGACGTCGGCAAGACCGTCAAACGCGCCGAGACCATCAAGGAACACGAAGCCCGCCGAGGATAAACGCCAAGCTAACACCCGCCATCTGACAAAGCTGCACGTCCAGAGACACCTCGCCCTCACCGCCCACTGATCGGAACGGCTACCGAGACACCCACATGACCTGACCCGAGCCACACAGCAAACTGATCAGCCCAGGCCAGACGGCCGCCTTTGATCAGAAACACCACCAATGGACAGGGACAAGCTGAGTGACCCGCAGCGCGCCGCACTACGAGAACTCGGCATCGAATGGGCGTGACACCGCCACCATCCGCTTGTTGAGCCGGACCGCGCGAGGCCCCGGGACACGATGGTCCCGGGGTTTTCTGCTGCCAGTTGCCACTCGGGGAGCTGTCCCGTGCAACGTGCGACCGGGCACGGGACCGCCAAGCCCCGCCGTCCTGCTGCGCGAACTCAAGCACCGCGGCACCCTGGCGGCCGTCGCCGCTGCCTTGTCCTACGCCCCCTCATCGGTCTCCCAGCAGCTCTCCCAGCTGGAGGCCGAAGTCGGCGTTCCGCTGCTGACTGCTCGTACCACTCGACCAGTGGGAGCTACGCGGGCTCGGGAACCGAGCTCGGACTTGCTGCCAAGTCCGGAAGAGCCTGTTCGGCCCAGATGATTTTTCCCGCCGTGGTGTAGCGGGTGCCCCACCGCCGGGCGAGCTGCGCGATGAGGAAGAGGCCGCGGCCCCCTTCATCGGTGGTACGGGCGTGGCGCAGGCGGGGCGAGGTACTGCTGCCGTCGGACACCTCACAGATCAAAGCCTTGTTCCGGATCAGGCGCAGCCGGATGGGCTCCAACCCGTAGCGGATGGCGTTGGTGACCAGTTCGCTGACGACCAGTTCAGTGGTGAAGGCCAGCTCCTCCAGACCCCAGTCGGCGAGCCGACGGGTCGCGAGGTCGCGGGCGCTCGCGACGACGGCCGGGTCGCAGGCCAGCTCCCAGGAGGCGACCTGGCCCGCGTCCAGGCCGTGCGTGCGGGCGAGGAGAAGGGCGGCGTCGTCGGACGGCGGACCGGTCAGCAGAGTGCCGATCACGTTCTCGCAGACGTCCTCCAGCCTGGGGGCCGGGCGGGCCAGGGCTTGGGCGAGGCTGGTCAGCCCGACGTCGACATCCCGTTTCTTCCCCTCGATGAGGCCGTTGGTGAACAGGGCCAGCATGGTGCCGTCGGGCAGTTCCAGCTCGGTGGATTCGAAGGGGAGGAGACCGAGGCCGAGCGGCGGCCCGATCGGCAGGTCGGGGAAGGTGACTGTGCCGTCGGCGGTGACGATGGCGGGCGGGAGGTGGCCGGCCCGGGCCAGCGTGCACCGCCGGGTGACCGGGTCGTAGACGGCGTACAGGCAGGTCGCCCCCAGCACGGAGGTGGCCACCGCCTGCTGCTCGTCGTCGGCCACCGAGTCTGCGTCCTCCTGCTCCACCAGGCTGATGACCAGGTCGTCCACGTGGGCCAACAGCTCGTCGGGAGGGAGGTCCAGGTCGGCCAGCGTGCGGACGGCGGTGCGCAGGCGGCCCATGGTGGCGGCGGCGTGTGTGCCGTACCCGACCACGTCGCCGACGACCAGTGCAACCCGGGCCCCGGACAGCGGGATCACGTCGAACCAGTCGCCGCCCACCGCGTGCGGGGCCTCCGCCGGGAGGTAGCGCGAGGCGACCTCCAGCACGGGCCCCGGGGCCAGCCCGCGCGGCAGGAGGCTGCGCTGCAGAGCCAGGGCCGCCTTGTGTTCCCGGGTGAAGCGGCGGGCGTTGTCCAGGCATACCGCGGCCCGGGCGACGAGTTCCTCGGCCAGGCTCACGTCCTCCTGGTCGAATGGATTCGGGCTCCGGAAGCGCAGGAAGGTCGCCACGCCGAGGCGGACGCCGCGCGCCTGCACCGGAGTGACCAGGACCGACTGGATGCCGAGGGTGCGGACCGTGGCCGCACGGGACGGGTCCTCGGCCATCCAGGCGCTGGAGGAGAGATCCGCGAGCGATTCCACCACGGGCACGCCGTCATCAAGGCAGCGGGCCGAGGACGGGGTGCGCAGGCGGTGGAGGACGTCCCCGACTTCCGCGGCCGTCCCGGGGCACTCGTCACGGATCGACTGCTGCCCCGCGCGGCGCAGGATGGCAGTGCCGCCGACCGGCCCCGGAGGAGGTTCCTCCCCGTGCAGGACCGCCTCCAGCAGGTCGACGGCGACGACGTCGGCGAACCGCGGCACCGCGACCTCAGCGAGTTCCTGTGCGGTCCGTTCCACGTCTAGCGTGCTGCCGATGTGCGCGCTGGCCTCGGTCAGCAGGGCCAGGCGCTCTCGTGCCCGCCACCGCTCGGTGTTGTCCACGGCCATGATCCACACGCCCAGAACTTGGCCGGCCGAGTCCTCAAGACGGAAGATGCACTCCCACAACGCGTGCCGCCGGGTCGGGTCCGCCGGAGAGGGCACGAAGAATTCGACGTTGAGCGCCGGAGTGCCTGTCTCCAGGACACGCCGAAATTGCAGCTCCTGGAACTTGGCGGCCTCGAGCGGCAGCACCTCCGCCACCGTTCGCCCCAGCCGTCGCTCGCGGGGCACCGCACCGCCGTAGGTCAGCACGTCGTTCACCCAGACCCATCGCAGGTCCGTATCCAGCACTGCCACACCGACCGGCGAGTGCGCGAGCAGCGGCTCGAACATCATCCGGCTCAGCTCTGAGCCCGGCGTCCCCTGCTCACCCAGGGCCAGCACCGCCCACCCCTTACGACCAACCGGATCCAGCAATGGAAAGACCCGCACCGCCAGTCTCAGCCGCCGCCTGTCGCGGTGCCGCACAGCCACCACACCGTCCCAGTCACCCTGAGCGCGGCACTGCTCGACCACGTCGAGTGCTGTCGCCCGGTCCCCGGACCTGTCCAGCAGACTCACGGCAGGCCGGTTCACGATCTCCTCACGCGAGTAGCCGATCAGCCGTTCCGCTGCCCGGCTCCAGCCGGTGACCACTCCCTGAGCGTCCAGCGTCGCCACGGCCATCTGCGCCATGTCGAAAAGCCGCGCCGCCCCGTCGGCCATGGCATCCTCCGGGATCATCATCGTCGACCCGTTCCACCCTCCCGGCCTCCCGCGTATCCTGCCGTCCACCTCCAGGATGCACCGAATCCGTGATCGGGACACGGTCGTGACTCCACACCTGTTCGCCTACTGATCGTGCCCGGCCGTGATCGGGAGCGTCATGAGGGTGGCCTGGACGGCGTCAGTGACAGAGGATGTCCGTCATGCGATATGCCGGGTCGTCCAGCCGGCAGGTCCGAAGCGGGACCTCGCGGAAGCTCGTGATCGGATTGTTCGTGCGCGATGCGGCTGCTCTGGTTCCGCGCACCGACATTGAGGTGCCCCCGCTGATGCCGGCAGTTGAAGTGCGGGCGAGCCTTGCCCGGTTGGCAGTCCCGGAAGCATCGGTGCAGTGGGCCCGGTGGTGGAACGGGGAATTAACAGGCCGGGACCGTTCAGATCGCGGGTCCTTGTCGCCGGATGCCAGCTTCGGGGACGGCGAGGATCTTGGTGTGCTGGTGCGGGTTCCGGTGTGGTGATGGTGAGGTGGTAGGTGACGTTTTGCGAGGCGGGAGCGCTGGATGCCTGCCGGGAGGGGAAGTGGAACAGCGGCCTCTTGGCCATGCGCGGGCAGGTCCGGCAGGTGACGTGCTTGGTGACCAGGCACCGGGACAGGTCCTGGTAGAGCTGTTCGCAGTGCGCCTCGGTGTCCCCGGGTGTGGTAGTGATCGAGTGCCGGACGGCGTCGCGGGCCGCAGTGAACGTGATCCTCGAGGGCTCTGGGCTTTCCCCGCGGAGGGCTGCCTGGCAGATGATCAGGCGGATTGCCTGGTAGACGATCAAGTAGGCCCACAGCTCCTGACGGGCGACCTCGGGGTCCGTGGCCCGGAGGGCGCGGTGCGAGCCCCGCAGGAAGGTCTTGATCTCCCGGAACCCCGTTTCCGCCGCCCACCTTCGGGCGTAGGTGGCGGCCAGTTCGCGTGCGGGCGCGAGCTGCGGGTCGAGCAGCGTGGTGATCAGCCGGTAGTGGCCCGTCCGTACGGTGCCGTCGCCGGTGCGCACGGTGATCACCGCCTCGACCACGCGGACGATGGGGCCTCGGGGCGGGAGAGAAGCAGGTGGCGCTTGGCCGGCCTTGCGGCGGCGGGCTCGCTTGTTGGCCTGGCGGTGAGAGTCGGCAGGGTCGGTCAGCCGTGTCAGGTAAGAGCCATCGGGCAGCACCTGTTGGACGGGCAGGTGTCGGTCGGCCGCGACCCGCCACAGCAGGTCGGCGCCTGTGGCCCGCGCCGCGCACCACAGGCGGTAGCTGGGGTACCCGGTCGGCGAGCAGCAGCATTCCGGCCTTCAGAGTCGGCAACAGGCGCTCGGCCAGGGCCCGTTCGCTGCTCCGGTAGATGCCAAATACCGCGTCGATAATCCGGTGGCTGCCGCAGGCCATGAGCACGACCGCGCGTGACTGCGGATACCCGGCGTCGCCCTTCTTGCAGCTCGGACGGCCGAAGGCTTCCGCGTTCGCGTCTGAGTCGGCGAGATCCAGGCTGGTGCCGTCCCACGCGACCAGCAGCAGCCCGAACGCATGCGACCCCGCTGTGCTGACCGATGGCCATGACCCGGACAGGCGTCGGAACAGCAGCTCGAACGGGGCAGCCCCCAGCCGACGACGCATCGTGGTCAGCGCTGTCGACGACGGCGGGCGCCACCCCACGGCCTCGAGCCGGTTCCGGCACCCGGTCACCAGCGTGGCGATCACGCTCCCGTAGCTCAGGTCGCTGAACAGGCACAACCCGAACACGAAGTAGATGCCCAACCGCGAGGGCAGTGCCCGGAACCGGCGCTGCGAGCGACCGGTGGCCTCCAGCACCTCATCGATCAGGCCCGGCGGGACCTGCTGGGCCAGCACCCCACCACCGACACCGGTCAACAACCGTCCCACGCTGGAAGACCAGCCCGTGCCCATGGCACCATGACCCGACAAGGAAGCTCCTCGCCCACCTGGTTGATTTCGACAATCACCAGTCGTAGACGAGGAGCTTCCCTGCGTCCGGCAGAGCACACGACTGACACCCAAACCGTGACCAACACGGACAGTGACCTTCTTAAGTTCCTGGCATTGGGATTCTCACCCCTCGGCCCTCACAGATCCGTACGTGCCGATCTCTCGTCATACGGCTCTTGTCGTTCTGGTCACCAGACGCGGGGAGCATGGGTGGTCCAGACCCAGTGGGCGAAGAACCGGGGTCACTGTGCGACCAGTGCGTGATTGGGATTGGTCCGGTTCGCCGGTCTCGTGAGTGACATGGCGTCGTATCCGTTGTGCGGCATGAGCCTGGAGAGCAGAGCAGGCACGGCGCTGGTGATCATGTGGTTGTCGAGACCCATGAGGACCGGGCGAGACCGTGCCTGCCCGGACATCATCGCCCATCCCTTCCACACCGGGGAAACTGGGCTCCCCGACTGTTCCCCTCACCTCAAGCGATGTCGCTGACCTGCGGCGCTTCCTGATCGTGGTCGCCGATCCCCGCGATGCGCGAGGACTGCGGTATCCGGCCCTCGCGCTGCTGTGCGCAGCTGTCTCGGCGGTGCTGACCGGGGCTCGCTCGCTCATCGCTATCAGCGAGTGGATCACGGATGCCCCGCAGCATGTGCTGGGCATCCTCGGCTTCGCTGCCGATCCACTTACCGGTCTGCGGCCGGTGCCACACGCCGCAACTGTGCGCCGCCTGCTGCAGCGCGTGGACGGTGACGCGCTGGACGCGGCGATCAGCGCGTATCTGCAGGCGAGAACACCGCCCCCGGTTGAGCCGGAGGCGGAGAAAGGGCCGGTGCGACGGGTGATCGCGGTCGATGGCAAGGTGGTCCGCGGATCGCGAACCGCAACGGCCGCGGCGATCCAGCTGCTGGCGGCAATGGACCACCACGGCGTGGTCCTGGCCCAGCGGCAGGTCGCTTCCAAGAGCAACGAGATTCCCTCCTTCGCGCCGTTGCTGGACGGTCTCGAGCTGGAGAACACGGTGGTGACCGCCGACGCCCTGCACACCCAGCACGGGGACCTGTCCCCGTGGGGCCTTGTCCCCGGGGAGGTGGAGTTCGGGGTGAACCTGTCAGCGAAGGCCGGCGCGGTCATCACCTCCGGCGAGACGGCCGTCCATTTGAAGGTCCGTGTGGTGTGGGAGAGCGGTGACTCCGCGCCGGATGCCCCGTGACGACCGTGGCGGCGACGGCAGGCGTCCCGGACGACGAGAGCGGTCTCGCCGGGGCGGGTGAGCCGTCGGTGTCCGCGTCGGTCTTCCAGGTGCTCGCGTCGGACGGCACCGTGGCCGGGGCGGGTTTCCTGACGGGAGGGGACACCGGCTTCACCTGTGCGCATGTCGTGCGCGCCGCCGACCGGTCACCGGGCGGCCGGGTGGAGGTGCACTTCCCTCATCTGCCGGACGTGCCACGGGTGTTGGCCGAGGCGGTGGCCGAGGAGTAGCGGGCACCGGACGCGGAGGATGTCGCCGGGCTCCGCCTGGACTCGGTTCCGGCGGGGGCCCGCGCCATGGCCATGGGGACGAGCGCGGGGTGCCGGGGGCATGGGGTCTTCTCGTTCGGGTTCCCCGCCCAGGCGCCGCGGAGCGGGCATTTCGGGTACCGCGAAGTCGGCGGCCTGCTACCCGAGGCCGACGGCGTGGGGCGGCTGCTCCAGCTGGCGAAGGCCAACGATCTGACCACCGGGTTCAGCGGCGGACCGGTGGTGGACGAGATGACCGGCCCAGAGCCGTCCGGGCGTTCTACGCCGACCTGCAAGCCTGGGCCGCCGCAGAACCCGAGCAGTGGGCGGTCTGGGTCGCTCCCTGTCCCGTCTCCGACACGGACGTCCGGGGCTACGGAATCCGGAAACGGCGAGTCAAGGAGCGAATGGATGATCGCACCCGGCGGCGTCAACCCCTGCTGAGCACCCTCGTGGAACACATGGAAAACCGGTACAGCCACCTCCACGCGCTTTTGGAACAAGCTACGGACGCTGCCGGCGGAACAACCATCGCCCCCAACGGCCGTATCTACCAGCGGCTGTGGAGCCGGGCCGATGAACGACGCGTCAGACTCGGAGGAAACGCGAACGTCCGCGTCCGCGACCAAAGCAGCGGCAAGTCCATCAACGTCACAGCAGCCGAAGACGCCGCTTTCTGGGAGTGGGCGATCGTCGAAGTTCTCCGGCACTCGGGCGTCCGTATCGAAGAGGCACTCGAACTCACCCATCTCAGCATCCGGCAGTACCAGCGGCCAGGCGGAGAAGTCATCGCCCTACTCGTGATCGCTCCATCCAAGAGCGACCGGGAACGCGTCATCCCCATGTCCGCGGAACTGTTCGGCGTCATCGCGTCCATCATCCGACGCCACACACGGGACAGCCGCACGATCCCGCTACTGCCGCGCTACGACCCTCACGAGCGCCGCAGCAGCGCGCCCATGCCGTTCCTGTTCCAACGGCGGATCGGCACGAACGACGAGGTCATCTCCGACACCACCGCCGTCAACATGCTCAAACGCCGTTGCGGCGAACTCGCAGAAGACCACCCCGCCTTCCACTCGGCCGACTTCACCCCACATGACTTCCGTCGACTCCTCGCCACCGACTTGGTGAACCACGGTCTCCCCATCCACATTGGCGCTGCCCTACTGAGACGTGTGCATCGTGAAAACTGCAGGTCGGGCGGGCTGGTGTGCGTAGGCGTCGGGACGCTCGGCCAGGTCCGGGGCGGTAGTCCAGCGACAAGATCGTCCGTCATCGGGCAACTTCCTTGTTCGTGAGGACCAGCAGGGCCCGCACCAGCGCGGTCGCCCACCTCGGATCCGTGCGGACCTTGCCCAGGACGCGCCAGTTCTTCAGGTGCGCGAAGCCGTGCTCGAACGGGGCGCGCACTGCGGCCAGTGCCTTGTTGGACAGCTTCTGGCCACGGGTCAGGGGCCGGTTCCGGGCGGCCTTGTAGCCGGTGATCACCGCCGGGCCGGTGTCGGGATCGCTGTCGTCGAGGCCGACGAAGCCCAGGTCGGCGATGGCTCCGAGGCCGGCCGCGCGGAGATGGGCGGTGAGTTTGCCGTGTCGGCAGGCGGTGATCTCCGAGGTCCGCCCGGGCCGGGCCGCGGAGATCCACAGCAGCCGGCCCCGGTCGTCGGTGAGCGCGATCACGAGCAGGCCATGGCATTTTTTCTTGCCCGAGTAGTTCTTGCGGTTGTCGGCTCCGGTGCGCCGCTTGGTGCGGATCAAGGAGCCGTCCAGCAGCACCGCCCCGCCACCCGTTCGGGCGATCTTCTTCAGGGCGCGGTCCAGGCGCGGGGCGCGGGCGGCCAGCAGACCCACGACCTCCCGCACCCACCGTGTCACGGTGGTGCGGTGCACCCCGTTGCCGCCGGCCAGGTCGCCGGGCCGCTGGTCACAGCGCAGCACCGCAAGCACGATGCCGGCGATCTTCCCTGCGGGCAGGGCCCGCCATCTGGAGCCGATCTTCTTGCAGTGGCCGCGTAGCAAGTCGGCGAGCCAGTTCAGGGTGGCACTCGACAGCGGCAGGCGGGCGGTGTAGACAAGGCCGTCAGGGCCCTCGACGGGATGGTTGTTTTGCTTCACACCAAACTCAACTGCCGTCGGGGGCCCGCCGGTTACGCCCCCTTGCAGCCCCCGGTCCGACGCTGCTACAGGCGCGCGGTGAACTTCCCGTCAGGCCGCTTGTGCAGCCAGCCGCGATCGGCGAGCCTGGTCATCTTCGCCCGCAACGGCTCCAGCTTCCCTCGCACCCCCGCCTCAAGCCCCAGTTCCTCACCCACCGTCCTGACCTGCACCGGGCCGCCAGCGGCCCGCACGATCGCCAGGATCCGGCGGTAGCCGGCGGGCAGCGCGGCCTCGTCGCCCGTCTCACCGCGGTGCGGGATCAGCAGCACCGCACGCCCCGCCACCTGCGCATTCACCGGAACCGCCGCCTCAGCAGTCTCTGTATCGGCCCGGTCCTGTTCGACCAGGCGGCGCAGGACCCGCTCAGCGATCCCCAGCTCCTCCCGCTCGGCCTCGACCTCCCCAAGCTGCTTGGCCAACTCTTCAGCGAGCGCGTCCAGTTCGCTACGGCGAGCCGTGATCCGCTCCAGATCGGACATCCCGCACCCTCCCCACGATCTCTCGTGTACCGACACGGTGACGGATCGTAGGCAGCCCGCTCATGCAGGCGCAGCAGAACCAGAGAACCCTCCCGGCCGACCGGTCAGACGATCTTCACCATGGACACCCGCCGCCGACCAGCCCGAGCACTCCCGACCCCGCGCACACCAGCCCGCCAGACCTGCAGTTTTCACGATGCACACTGCTCACTGGTCGATGACCCTGCTCATGACGCGCCGCCTTACCCGGCCACACCCTGGGCGAGAGTGAACCGGCCCGGCTGCCGCTCGGCCAGCCAGCCCCGCGCGACCAGGCGTTTCGCCTTCGACCGCAGCGCTTCTACTTTGGCCGGCACCGCGTCCAGACCGAATATCACGGCCAACTCCTGGCAGGTCAGGGGCCCTTGAAGGAGCCGGTGCCGGTCCGCGAGCGCGGTGAGGATGCGCTGATAGTCCACCGACAGTACCGACCGAGGCCAGCCCCTCACGCCACACCGGCACCTGCGACTTCGGTTTCGCTGCAGGCCCGGGCGTCGAGCGCGCGTCCGCGTCCTGCGGGCCATGGACCGCCTCTTGACCGGCGATGTCACCATCGTCCGGAGCCAGGACGGTGCCCACCCGCCTACGGGCGATCGCCCACTCCTGCCATTCCTGCTCGGCGGCGGCCAACTCAGCCTGGATGCGGTCGGCCTCCTCCCGCAGCCCGTCGACTCGACGGCGAGCGGCGAGTTCGTGCTGTTCCAGCAGTCCGACGACCGACGGCATCTGCAACCTCCCGGGGAGCGACTACACGACACGTCACCACTCCCGCCGAATCACCGGACCTATGCCTGACCAGCGAAAACGCAGCCTTCAGATTCGGAACAACAACAGCCA
>NZ_JBIAXM010000077.1:0-10910 GCF_042896695.1 Streptomyces sp. NPDC001270
CAAGCAGCAGACTGCCGAGCAACACGCCTCACCGCACCAACAACTGTCCCTATTCATCCGTACGAAGCTGGGGACGTAACTGTGTACGCCGACACTTGCCCTGGATCGCCCCCTGCCAGTGGGAAATCAGCCAGGAAGACCTGCGGACCCATGACTGCATCCAGCGCGACGCATGCAAGCTTGCCCGCGTCGTAGAACGCCTTCACCCCGTCCGAAAAATCTTCCTGCTCATACGGACCACCGATCCGTGCCTGCGGCTCGGAAACCAGCAGTGCCTCGGCGACCTCGGCTGGAGACATCCCGAAGTGCAACGGCCCCACACCGACTCCTGACCGCAGTTCCCAGCGCTCCCGTTCCCCATCCACGCTCATCCGCCCACCCCTAGCTCTGTCCCGTCCGTATCCGTGTCCGCTGCTTTGGCCACATACGCAACGCCAGGGATCAACGCGCCAACTCAGCCGCTCATCCGCCAGCTGAAGCGCTCAGCAGCACCGGCCGACCTTACACGCAGCCCACCGACCCGCCGCTGTCTCATTCAATCCAGTCCACGCAGATCAACGCGACCCTGGCCGACTAACTTCGTTGCGACAGGTCAGTTCTCTCGTCTTTGCCGATCTGGCCCCTGGCTCAGGCGATCTGGTCCGATTTGCTTGCGGTCTCAGGTGACCTGGTTCGCTTACGCGTTTGATGTCCCGGGGCATCGAGCAGGGAGGTGGTGAGCGTGCGCAGGGCGTCCGACAGGCGCTTGCCCTCGCCCTGTTTCAGCAGGTTCAGCACGGGGCTGCTCTGCAGGGCGCCGAGCAGGACGTGTGCCAGGAGGTCGGCATCCAGCCCGGGCCCCGCCTCCGTGATCAGTCCGCTGACGTGGTCGTGCCAAAAGTGATAGGTGGGATGCTCGCCCCCCTCGCCCCCCTCTTCATCCTGTCGGTGGGTGGTCGTCGCGGCGTGTCCGAGCGCCGCCAAGAGCCCTTTGTTGCGGCTGACGACATCCACGACGCCGTCGAGGAAGGCGAGCAGGCGTTCGCGTGGGGCCGCCCCGGGGCCCAGGGGTGGCGGCCCGCTGGTGACCGCTTCGTTCAGGGCCAGGGCGCGTTCCTGCATCAGCGCCAGCATCAGGCCCAGGCGGCTGCCGAAACGGTGGAACACCGTGCCCTTGCCTACGCCGGCCGCGGTGGCCACCTGCTCCATCGAGATCTGCTCCGGTCTGTGCCGCGCGAGGAGTTCCTCGGTGGCCAGCAGGATGGCACGTCGGTTACGCGCGGCGTCGGCGCGCTCGGCACGGCCCTCGGCCATCAAGTCCTCGCTTCCCATGACACTCCCCATGGACAACTGGACCAGCGGTCCAGTACCGTTCCCGGGGCATAACTTGACCTGCAGTCCAGTTTAGTTCGGCTTTCCGGTGGAGGATGTCATGAGGCTAGTCCGTTACCACGCTTACGGGGACCCCGAGGTCCTGGAGATGGAGGAAGCCGCGGTCCCCGGGCCAGGGCCGGGTCAGGTCGTTATCCGGGCCGAGGCGATCGGGGCCAACTTCGTCGACACGAAGATCCGGCGAGGTCCCTCCAGCGGCTCGATCTTCGAGCGTCCGCTGCCCGGCAAGCTCACCGGCGATGTGGTGGGGACCGTCCACGTCGTCGGACCGAACGTCGACGGGGACCTCGTCGGTCGGCGAGTCGCGGGACTGGCCGAAGATGCCTTCGCCGACTACGTCGTTGCGGACGCGGCGTGGCTGGCCAGGGTGCCCGAGGGGCTCGACATCGGCGCGGCCAGCATGCTGCCCATGGGCGGGCCGGTGGCGCTGGGGGTACTGCGTGCCGGCCGGCTCGCGCCCGGCGAGACGGTGCTCGTCCACGCTGGCGCCGGCGGCATCGGCCACCTGGCCGTGCAGCTCGCGAAGTTACTCGGTGCCGGAACGGTCATCGCCACTGTCGGCTCCGCCGCGAAGCTCGACTTCGTCCGGGAGTACGGCGCGGACGTCGCCGTCGACTACAGCGACGACGGCTGGCCCGACCAGGTCCGCAAGGCCGCTCCGGACGGCGTCGACGTGGTCCTCGACTCGGTCGGCGGCGTGGTTCTGCGCCAGAGCCTCGGCCTGCTGGCACCCCTCGGCCGGACGGTGATGTACGGCGTGTCGAGCAGCGGGTTCGACGATGTACCGGTCACCGGGCTCTTCCGCCTGAAGTCCCTGATCGGCTTCTCCTTGTTGGCCTGGCGCGAGGCCGATCCGGAGCGAGCCAGGCAGGACATCGCCAAGGTCACGGACTACTCAGCGGCCGGACGACTACGCACGGCGGTCCATGCCCGGCTCCCGCTCACCGAGGCGGTCGAGGCGCACCGCCTGTTGGAAGGGCGGTCGAACCTCGGCCGAGTCCTGCTCTTGCCCTGACGGGTCGTCCCGGGGAGGGCCATGGCGGGGCGAGGAGTGCGAATCGGGTGCCAAGACCCTTCACCTATCCAATAATCGCCACCGACGTCTGCGTCCACCGTCGTTGGCCGGACCAGATCGATCGAGACAACACCGCCATCCCCACGTCTGGAACCAGATCACCTGAGATCTCCAACGATCGGGCGTCTCGAATGATCTGGTCGCCGCAGGTCACAGCCCTGAGCCCGGACCAGATCATCTGAGGTAGGACACCCGTTCTTCGTTCCGCATTTCGTTGACCTGTCGCCGGTGGGCCCGAGTCTTCCGCCTGGAACGGTCAGGGCTGTTCCTCACCGTCAAGGGCGTTTTGGTCGGTTCCGCCCTGGTGCCAGGCGTAGACGCGGACGGGGTCGAGGTGAAGTTCATTGGGGCCCAGGCAATCGGCGGCCCAGGTGGCCAGGCGTGAGCCGCACGCGCAGGCCAGGTTGGGACCGTGCGCGCCCGTGGAGCCGCAACACCCGGTCCAGTTGTCCCCGTACGTGAAGGGGGCGAGGCGGGGTAGGACGTCTTCGGGGTGGACGACGACGCTGTCGCGCTGACCCGCGGAGACGGTGACCCAGCTGTCGGGCCGCAGCAGCTCGCGGCCCGAGCTGTTGGCGTGCTGGCGGGGTGTGGCGGCTGGGACGAAGGGGGCGCCCCACGGGTCGGGGTCGATGGCGTAGTGCCCGCGAGGGACAGTGGAGCGAGCTCGCCCGCTCTTCTTGTCCCGGCCGTCGTCCGGTTCGTCGACGTCCGGGACGGTGGGCAGGGCCACCAGATCCCCGGTGAGCGCGGTTCCGCACTTGGTGCAGTAGAAGACGGTCACACGCAGGGTTCTATCGCCTGGCGGTCCGGCCCGTCACGCGGAAAATTGCCTGGAGCGAATATGCTCCACTGAGCCTGCCCGGGCGGAGCCATGGCGCGGATGACAGGTGCCCGGCGCCGCAGAGATGAGGATGATCCCGTGTCCCGAACGAGCGAACCGGGCGGTGGCTTTGTTGGTGAGTTACGGGTTCTGGCACAGATCTTGGGGAGTCGTTGCGGAGGGTGACGACGTCGTTCGCTTGAGAGGGGTCCGAACCCCGATTGCCCGACGTGAACGCACACCTCGTAACCTCCGCACATGACTGACGATCCGTTCCAGTGCCGCTGTGTCCTCTGCCATGACTACGGCGACCGGGACGAGGCGGACCGCGTGGATCTGACGGTCATCGAGCATGTGCAGCAGCACGGATGGCACGTCGTGATGGTTCCCGAAGACGAGATCGGTCCTGGATTCGCCTACACGATCGGCCTCGCGCACACTCACGGCGGACCTGAACTCGCCATGTTCGGGCTCGATGTCCACGCCATGCACCGCATGCTCAACACCCTCGGAGAGAAGTCTGCCGCGGGCGAAGCACTGGCGGACGGCCAGAGCCATCCTGATGTTGTCGACGGTCATCGATTCGCGCTCAGGCAGGTTGATCGCGGCTGGTACCGGACCTTCTTCGGACGGGCCATCGGGTTCTACCGGCGGCCACCTCTCCCCGTGCTGCAAGTCGCGTGGCCTGATGCCGAGGGCCGTTTCCACTGGGATGAACAGGCTGACGAGAGGCATCGCGAGTCACAGCCTCAGTTGTGGCTGCCTCCGAGTGACCACCCTGTCGGGATCTGGACGGCCGAACTCTGATCTCAAGGGACCGGGAAGCGGCGATCCAGCACCCGAGCGATGCACTACTGAAGCAAGATCATCTTGCGTAGGAGCTCGAATCCGGCTCGGCCGTAGAGCTGCCGCTTGATCTTCTTGATGCGGTTCACGGCTCCCTCGATGCTGCCGGAGCTCCAGTCCAGGGTGAGCCCGGCGGTCACGGCGTCGAGGTCTCGGAGCAGGTGAAGTGCGAAACCGGTGAGCCCAGGTAGCCGGCTGGCATCGACGGCGTCGATCCAGGCAGGGAGCGTGGCGCCGAGGCGGCCGCTGAGCATCTCGCCGAAATCGCGGACATGTCCGGCGGCCGTGTCCAGTTCGGGGCAGCGGACCAGGATCTCCTTCAGACCGGCCCGGTCTTCCTCGATCAGGGTCGCGGGGTGGCGGCCTGCGCTCAGCTCGACTGTCTGGATCAGCCGGCCGTCGTCTCCCCCGCGCCGAGCCGGACCCTGATCCGCGTCTTCGGCAACGCCGACCCCGACCACGACCGGCCGGCCCGGCTCCTGGAACGCCACTCCGAGCACCGCCGGGTCCAGGCCCTGGCCGCCCTCGCCACCAACCCGCACACCCCGCACGCCACCGTCACCAACGTTGTCCACGGGCTGCACCCCGCCGAGCTGGCCTGGATTGCCGAGAAGGCCGGCGGCCCCGCCCCGTTGCTCTCTTCCCAGCCTCGGAGGTGCCGATTACGAGGTGTTTGGCCGTACGCGGGTAGCACAACCGTAGCGATCGCCAGCTAGACCTCGATGAAGGCGACGACGACCACGGTGTGTAGGGCACTGACCCTGTACAGCGTCCGGACGCGTTCGACGTCGTCGACGTACTAGCGCAGCCGCGGGCCGGTGGTGTCGCCAGGGAGAGGTCCGCCACAACGACCGGTCACGCTCTACGCCGACCGAGGTTACGACTCCGACACCCTCCGCGACTGCCGGTCACTCTGATCCACTTGCTTGAGCGCAGGCTTGTGCTGGGCGACGACCTCTCTCAGAGACTGCGTCCACAGCACGGCTTCGTCGATCGGTCGGCGCTGGCCGAGGACCTGGGCGGTCAGCAACGCTTCACGGACGACATCCGACGCCGCGCCGGGGTCGGCCCCTCCTTCGGCGTAGAGCGCTCTGCACTCGTCCAAAAAGCTGCTCCAGTTGACGCCGACGCCCAGTGATCTGGTCGGCGAGTACCTTCCGGGCGGCCGAGGTGTCGTAGCGCACCTCGCGTAGCGTCACCATCTGATGGATCAGCTGCGCACACGTCCACAGCTCATCGCTCAGCCGGTACTCCAGCTCGCCGAGATCGACGACACCCGCCAGGGGTTTGGCAGCCCTCCAGACTTCCTCGCACCAGTGCCGGATGTCGTCGATCCGGCCGGTACCCGACGTGGGTTCTCGCAAGTCTAAGAGAATCAGGGCCCGTCCCTCCCAGCGCGTGCGAAAGCGCCGAATCCGCAGCTTGGACACCGGCAGGGCGGCATCAGGAAAACTGTTCCGCTCTCGGAGTGGGACGTCGGGGGCATACACGACGCCTGCCCATCGACGCGTTTCGTCCCAGACGCCCTCGTATGCGTTCCCGCCCGGCTTCCTACGGCTCACAGGCCGGTTCCCCTCTCGTCATGTTCGCGCAGCATCCGCTCTCGTCATGTTCGCGCAGCATCCGCATGGGGTCACTGTCTACGGCCACTTGTCTACAATCCCCGCCGCTTTGCGGGAGTGATCGGCTGTCCCCGGGCTCACAGGTACTTCTGGAGCCAGTACAGGAGCAGCCCGGCCGTGCCGCTACCGAGACCGTAGGCCAGTCCGCGCAGTCGGCAGTCGATGGCCTAGGAACCGGGGCTGCGGGCGGGTTTTTCGTCTGCTCGGGGTCAGCTCAGCGGGACCGGGCGCAGTCCTGCAGACGCTGTGCGAGACCGGCGTCGGCCCGGCACACGAGGCGGTCCGCGTCATCGCGGGTGGCCAGCCGCCGCACTTCGGCGTCCAGGACCGGTGTGACGGGAGTCGGCAGCCGGTGGCGTCGGGTGTAGGCCGCAAAGTGACCGACCGCGTTGACGAACGTCTTCTCCACGTTGGGATCGTCGTCCAGGTCGACCACCTTCAGCAAGATGTCCCGCCAGTGCTCGGCTTCTGCCGTCTCGCCCCGGCCGTGGTGGAGCAGGTGGAGGCAGTAGGCGCTGGCGCTGTTGCCTGCGCCGGCGGTGAACTGCCACCAGAACTGGGCGCTCTCGGAGTGATGAGCGCGGTGGAGCATGCAGGCGAAGACGTGCGCGCCGTCCAGGTCGACTTCCTCGGTGTCCTGAATGCGCGTCAGCAGCTCATAGGGAGCGTCGTTCTCGCCGATAGCCGCGGCGAGGCGCTCGACGTGGGTGGCGGCTCCGGGCTGGTCGAGGCTCCAGCCGACGAACTCTTCCAGGTCGCGCAGGGCGCGGGAGACCGACGGAACGGCGTCCGTCACGGGGATGTAGCCGGCGTCCCGGGCCAGACGGTGCAGTCCGGCGACGACGTCGAATGCGGGCTGCTGGGCGCGCAGGCGTCGGCCCGCCGCTGCGAGCACCTGTTCGGCGTGCGAGGGTTGCTTCGCGGCGCTCATGTCAATTGCTCCTTCGGATACGGGCGGGCATGGCCTGCTCCAGTCGCTCTTTGGCTTTCCGGCCGTGGTAGTCGACGGTGCTGGCCGTCACCCCGAGGTACCAGGCGATGTCGTTGGTGGGGCAGTCGCAGAGGTAGCGCAGAACGGTGACGTCGAACTGGCGTGACGGCAGTGCGCATAGGGCGCGCGCCACGTCGCTGTCCTCGGTCAGTTCGGTGAGGTTGTCCCGGTAGCTGGTCAGCTTCTCGGAGATGACGGTGCGCCGCATGATCGCCCAGGTCTGCTGGTGGGCGTTGCCGGCGGCCAGGAGCGCCGGCCAGTGCGCGAGGATCTCGAAGAATGCTCGGTGGACGGCGGCTTCGGCGAGCTCCTGGTCCTTGAGGATGGCTCGGGCGAACCGGTGGTAGTCCTCGTGGTTCTTCAGATAGAGCGCCTCGAAATCCAGCGGGAACGGGAGGACCGTGGTGACTACCACTGGGCTGCCGCTGGATCCCGCACGGGCATCGTCGGTCATGGATCCTCTTCGTTGAAGCAGGAGATGAACGGCTCCGCGAACATGAATGCTCGTACCGAGGTGCCTTCTGACGGGGCCTATGCAACAGGGCCAAACAGGCGGATACGCATGGATGCCCGAGTGAATATCACACGGTGATACTTGAAGTATGTACTAAACAGGCCGCTACCAGTAGGTAACACATGGTGAGCAGCGCTTTATGTGTGTGCGCAGCCCTATGGTCTATACCTCACTCTCTTCGAATGTGCTGCACTTCACTCGCGGAATCAGTGAATCCGCTCGAACTGCCTTAACTCGAAAGAGTTAACGCCTCTTCTGTTCGCATTCGAAACAAGCGCAGCGCGCCAAGGGGCACCACGGATTTCCTGGCGGGCATCGTATTGAGCACCAGTACGGCCAAACCGCTGCGCAGTCCGCTGATGCCCACGGCCGGGGGCCACGGAACCGACCCTCCTGGGATGCGAGACGCCTCGTCCCTGACGGCTTGTGACTGAGCACTTCAGTCGGCGAGATGAGCACTGGTGGGCGCCCGATAGAGTCGCCCATGGAAGCTGAGCAGGTACCGGGCTGGGCTTTTACTGATGATGAGGTCGGGCATGACAAACATCGCCGAACGGTGTGGTGGAGAAGGCAGGCTCGCGCCGCGAAGGCGTGATGCGAGGCTCGCGGTTCCGCGACGGTGGGCACAACGGCGGCGGCGTGTACTGCGCTCCGCGTGGTGACGTGACATGGACAGAGCCGACGCCTTTCTGGAGACTCTCGCGACAAGCGGCCTGCCGCCCCTGCGCGGTCGGCGGCACGCAGGCGACGACTTCCGCGCCGACGTCGTCACCCGAGACCTTGGGCCTCTACGGCTGGCCGAGCTGACAACCCCGGAGGGCGAGTGCTTCCGGGACGCGCGGTCCGCCCGCGCCGCCGACAGCGAGCTGTGGCAGATCGAGCTGGTGACGCAAGGGTGGGTGCGCGCCGAGCAGGGCGGCAGGACCGCTGTGCTTGGGCCCGCCGACCTGGTCCTGATTGATCCGGTGCGGCCAGTCCGGTTCGCCAGCACCGCGAGTACGCACGTGACCATGCTGGTACCACGGCGCTTGCTGCTGCTCGGACCGGACGACGCCGCCCGGTTGGCCGGAGCGCGTATCCGCGGCGACCGCGGCCCTGGAGCACTGGTGTCCTCGCTCGGACGGGACATGGTGCGGTGCCTGGAGGGGTTCCGCGCCGACGAGGCGGACAGGTCGGCGGCCGCGGTGATCGAGCTGATCGCGGTGGCACTCTCGGCTCAGTTGGGTCATTCGCGAAGGCCGGCCGCCGACGAGGCGCTACGCACCCGGATCGTCGGCTTCATCCAGGCGAGGCTGTCCGACCGGGATCTCACTCCGGCGAAGGTGGCCGCGGCGCACCACATGTCCGTGCGCCGACTGCACAAGCTCTTCGAGGACCAGCCGCTGACGGTGGCGGCCCTGATCCGTCGGCAGCGCCTGGCACGGTGCCACGCGGACCTGGCCGGAACGGACCGAACTGTCGCGGCCGTCGCCGCCTGCTGGGGGTTCACCGATCCGGCGCACTTCAGCCGACTGTTCAAGGCCACCTACGGATACAACGCGGCGGCGCTCAAGTCCAACAAGCGTGCGCAGATGATCAATGCGTCCGCCGTCCGGCCCGGCAAGGATGGTGACTGAAAGTGCAGAAAGCAGGAAGGGCGATCACATGGAACCGTCGATCGAAGCAATGCGCGCCATCCCGGTCCGGATGAACGAGGGATGGAACAGCGGTAACGCCGCTGCGTTCGTCGCCGATTTCGCGGATGACGCCGAGCTCGTAGACTTCGAGGGAACCATTCACAAGGGACGCGAAGCGGTGATTGCGTTCAATCAGCCGCTCTTCGACACAGTACTGAAGGGTTCCCGGATGGTGCGGGGCGAGGTGCCGTTCGCCCGGATCGTCCGCCCGGGCTGGGGGGTGGTGCACCACCGCGTCGCAATGGTGATGCCGGGCGAGGAGCAGCCGCCGCCGAGCCGCTACTTCATGCAGTTGCTGGCGCTCGTATGGCAGAACGACCGGTGGGAGGTCGCGACACTGCAGAACGCGCGCTTGGTCTCGTTGGAAACCGCGATGGCCCTGGACGCCCAGGCTGCCCAGTGAGGGACACGATGCCCAGGGGGCGTGCACGAGATCGTTGACCGGGTTGTCGAAGGAGTGCCTGGCCTCCTCCGATTAATCGCAGTCTGCGGTGCCAGCCTCCAGCCCGGCTGCAAGGTGCGGACTGTCGGCCAGCCGCAGCCAGACTCAGTGCTCGGCCGGCCAACTTACACGTTCACTCGCCAACACACGACGCCCACGGCCGGGAGTCACGGAACCGACCCTTCTGGGACGCGAAACGCCTCGTCCCTGACGGCTTCAACGCCGGGACGAGGCGCTTCCTCAACTACAGCCCGATCTCGATCCGTTCCACGTCGGTGAACTCGACGCCCAGGCCGTGCGCGCGGGTGTTGCCGGCCCGGAAGTACATCTCCGCCAGGCCCTCGGCGGCTATGCGCTGGAGCTGCTGCTCGGTGGCGCCCTGTTCCCGGGCGGTGGGGACCTGTCCCCGAGGGGTGGACACCTCTGAGCCCGGCCCCGGCAGGGGCTGGGTAGGAGGCATCTTTTATGGTGATGAAGGTCTACTCGCCCGAGTTCAAGGCGGACGCTGTCGCGCTGTACCTGTCGGACCCGAGCCACACCTTCGAGGGCATCGGCAGGGATCTGGGGATCAGCCGCGAGACGCTGCGTAACTGGGTACGGGCCGAACGGGTCCGCCACGGCGGAGGCACCACGACGAGCACGAGCACGGAGAGGAACACGGTGGATTCCCCGCCGACGGCCGAGGAACTTCAGGCCGAGAACGAAGCACTGCGCCGGGAGTTGGCGGCAGCCCGCAAGGAGATGCACAAGCTGGCCACCGAACGGGACATTCTACGCAAGGCGACGAAGTTTTTCGCACAAGAGATGACCTGGTGACCAACCGCTTCCAGTTCATCGAGGACCACCACCACGCCTGGGGCGTGAAGCGGTTGTGTGCCGTGCTGGAGGTCGCCCGCTCCAGCTTCTACAAATGGCGGGCCGGCCGCGTGGCCCGTGCCGCGCGTGAGCGGGCGGACGCTGCGCTCGCCGAGCGGATCAGGGCCGTGCACGCCGAGTGGGACGGCACCTACGGCCGGCCCCGGATCACCGCCGAGCTGCGCGGCGACGGTGAGCGCGTGAACCACAAGCGTGTCGGACGGGTCATGCGGAAGTTCGGCATCGCCGGGCTGCGGCTGTGCAAGCGGCAGGTCACCACTGTCCCCGAACCGTCCGCCACGCCGGTGCCCGACCTGCTGGGGCGCGACTTCACCGCAACCGCGCCAAACACCAAGTACGTCGGCGACATCACCTACCTGCCGGTGGGCGACGGCGGGTTCCTGTATCTGGCGACCGTGATCGACTGCTTCTCGCGCCGCCTGGTGGGCTGGTCAATCGCCGACCACATGCGCACCTCCCTGGTCGCCGACGCGCTCCACGCAGCCGCCCGGGTTCGCAGCAGCCTGGGCCTTGTCCCCGAGGGGTGGACACCCCTGCCGGGGCCGGGCTCAGAGGTGTCCACCCCTCGGGGACAGGTCCCGGCCTCGAAGACGCCGAGCCGAACACGATGCGCCTACGCCTCTATCATCTTCCGGCCCGCCTGGCGCGCCACGCTCGCCGTCGCATCCTGCGCA
>NZ_JBIAXM010000078.1:0-10819 GCF_042896695.1 Streptomyces sp. NPDC001270
GCCTCCGTACATCTGCCGACGTCGCAAGGTTCCTCGCTTCCGACCCCACCCAAACCAAGATCAAAAAGACGAGTTAAAGATCTGCACGCCCTAAGTACCCGGCCTTGGGAAAGGTTCACAACGGCTTCTGAGCCAGACGAGACCGTCGACAGTTGATGCCGCCCCTCTCTGTCAGCTTTCCATGGTGTCCTTGATCTCGTCCCGGAGCCGCTTCTGCTCATCTGTGCTGAGCGAGTCACCCTCGACTACATGGAGGGCCCAGGGTGTATCGCACCAACCCTCATGACTCGGATCTGGGCAGATGGCGTCGACGAAGCGGTCGACCAGAGCGTCCTTCTGCTCTGCCGTGGCTTCCAGAGCGATCACCACTTTCCAGAGCTCAGGCGCGTCACTCATTTTCTGGGTCCTTCCATTGGGGGATGGTGTAGGGGATCGGCCACCCCTCTCTGTCAAAGTAGGTCGAGTCAGGCATAACGGTCGTACTGCACAGCGCGCATTCCGGTTCTTCCTCGGTCTCGATCGTAAGTGGTGGGGCCCGCGCTTGTGGCCTGGCTCGGCGACCTGAGCGAGTACGCGACAGCCAGTCGCGGCCTGACCGCCATGCTGCTGGGCGGCCCGGACGCTGATGTGCTTGAGCAGGACGACGGCTGCACAGCGAAGATCACCGCCACGGCTGACGAGCTACTCACCCGGGCCCAGCACGTCGGCGCCGTGCGGCCCGGCGTGCACGCCGAAGACCTGCTCGCGCTCGTCAGCGCCGTCTCGCTCGCTGCGCAGGGGCGCGACAGCGGCCTCGCGGCCCGACTGCTGGAGATCGTGATCGGCGGCATCCGCATGTGCGGAGACACGCGGCACATCCAGTGAGCCGTACCACGAGGCGCCGTGCGGTCGGCGGCAAGTTCGAACTCCGATGGCGCCGTTGAGCGCGGACGTGACGTCGGCGGAGTGGCCGTGCTGGGATTCAGCGGCACGTGGGTGCGGCTGCGCAGGGACGGCTTCCCGGGCGCGGGCAGCTGCAGCTACATGGGCCCGAAGTCGGCGATCGGACTGTGACAGGGCATCGGTGAGGCCGCGGTCCCGGTCTCCCCGCAGTCGGCGTGTGCGCGGACCTCGATCTGGACTGTGTCGCAGAGATTGCGCCAGAGGTGCCATCGGTCGCTGACCTGCACCGCGTCGGGCAGGGCTCGGCGGACGGCTTCGGCATAGGTGGCCGAGCCGTCCCGGCACATGACCTCGGCACCAGGATGTTCGCGCAGCCAGGACTCCAGGGTGGCCGCTTCGCGGTCGGGCAGGACCGCGACGCGTCGGCCGGTCTCAGCGGGCGTGATGATCGTGGCGTAGCGGTGGCGGCGGCGCAGGGCGAAATCGTCCACGCCGATCACCCGCGGGATGGCCTGCTGCGGCAGCGGCAGGCGCCTCAGGTTGCGCAGCGCGGTGCTGCGGGAGACTGGCACGGCCAGCAGGCCGGAAAGGCGTGCGACCGCCCGGCCGTATAACTCCCGCGCCACTTGGGATATCTGCCCGACAAGACGCACCGTGCGGCGCTGATGGCGCTCCAGCAGTCCGGGAACCTGCTCGCGGAAGGTCTGCCGCCGGCAGCCCGGGGGCGGACAGGCCAGCCGTCGTATGCGCAGGTGGACGACGACCTGGCGGCCGTCGACCGGCACGCCCCTCATCGTTCGGCGGTGATAACCGTGCACCTTCGCCGTCGGCGTCCCGCACACCGGACACGGCACCGCCACGTCCCGGGTCCGGGCCCGAGACCACCGCCGCGTCGCCGCCGTCCGCCACGTCCTCGACGACCAGCGCCGCAAGCCCCGAAAACACCGTCCCCATAAGGGAGTTGACATCCACCACCAGATCACGATCAAGGACGGCTACTCGGCGTCACCACCGACTACGGGCCAGACCCGTCGGCCTGGACAGATGCGACCTTCTATCTCACCCCGGCCGAGTCCAGGCAGCGGCATCAGCACGCCCTCGCGGCTTAACGATCACGTGTCCGAGATCACGGGGAAACTTCAGAGGACTGGCGACCTGCTGAGGAAGCCTGAACCAGGCAGAGCGCGGCCGTCGGCAACCGGGTTGCCCGGTTTCCGGTCTCCCTCAGAATGCCCGGCCTACCGCCTTCTGCCCCCGTCATGTTCTTCGTGGTCCTGCAATGGGCCTGGCGGCCTTCAGACTTGGCATGCCTGGCCCCTGTCGAGCGGATGCCCCGGAGGGTGGTGTCACCGGTCCCGAGAAGTGCCGTTGGAGACGCTGACGAGAGGTCCGATCGCCGCCCGGCCTTGCAATGCCCGGCCATTCGCGGACGCCAGGTCTGCATAACGTCGATGCGTGCGCACGGCGCCTGCCTCCCCGCATCCGGCCTCCCATAGCATGTCCCGTCACGTCGTCGTCCCTCCATGACGTCCCCGCCGGCGAAGTACTCACCCCTCAGCAGATTCTGTGAAATGCCTGGTGTACGCGGCAATTTCCGGATGCAGGAGATTCATGGAACGTCCTCCTCCCGTTGACCAACTCCCCGTACGGTTCGACTCGCTCGCTCCGGCTGAACAGTCGCCGCACGGGCCCATGGAGGAAAGATGTGCAACCATAACCAGCAGAACCCCGACGACCTGTCGGCCGGCGGGGCGGCCGGCCGTAGCCGCCGGTCGTTCCTGCAGACGAGCGGGCTCGCGGGCATAGGGGCCACGGCCCTCGCGGCAGGGGGTGCGACGCCCGCGTTCGCTGCCGCATCGGCCACGTCCGGCCTGGCCTCCGGCGACCCGGTCGCGCGGCAGCGCGGGCGATGGAGGCCGGACACCGAGAGTCGTCAGTTCACGATGGCCGTGATGCCCGACACGCAGTTCCTGTTCTTCGGCGACAGCATCAAGCCCGAGCCCCTGCAGGCGTCGTTCCAGTACATCCTGGACAACGCGAACGCCGAGGGCGACAACATCGTCTTCATGGCCCACCTCGGCGACCTGACCGAGAACGGCACGGCCGCCGAGTTCGCCCACATGGATCAGGTCTTCGGCATACTGGACCGCGGCGGCGCCGCCTACAGCGTGGTCGCGGGAAACCACGATGTCGGTGGTGACGACCAGCGCGGCAGCACCCCGTACCTCCAGACCCTGGGCCCGAAGCGGTTCAAGAAGTCGCCGTCGTTCCGCGCCGCGACGCCGGACGGCTACAACACCTATCACGTCTTCCGCGCGGCCGGCCGCGAGTGGCTGCTGCTGGCGATGGACTGGCGGCCGTCGGCGGCCGGCTTCGCGTGGGCGAACAAGGTCATCAAGGACCACCCGCACATGCCGGTAATCCTGACGACGCACGAGATCGCCAACGCAAACTACACCGACGACGTGTACCCCGAGGACTACGGGAACGCGGACGACGACGCCGTCCTGAGCGACTTCGGCCACAAGATGTGGGACGAGCTGATCAAGGACAACGACCAGATCTTCCTCACGCTCAACGGGCACTACTGGCCGCCCGCGCGCACCACTATGAAGAACACGGCCGACAACGATGTCCACGTCCACATCACCAACTACCAGAACCGCTACTACGGCGGCGCGGCGATGATCCGCCTGTACCACTTCGACCTCGACCGGAACACGATCGACGTCGAGACCATGGCACCGTGGATCCTGGACCAGAAGTCCGGCGAACGGAACATGCTCGCTGGGCAGATGGCCCGCCTGACCTCGCCCGTGGACTACTTCTCGGTGGCGATCGACTTCGAGCAGCGATTCTCCGGCTTCATCCCCGTCCCGGTGCGGGCCGCGCGTCCCGCGCAGCGCATGATCACGCCCGGTACGCTCGCGTACTGGCGCTTCGACCAGGGCGGCAAGCCGGGTTCGGCGTTCGCCTCCGGCCAGCGCATCCCGGACCTGTCCGGCCACGGCAACGACCTCACCACGCTGGTAACCGTACCGGGTTCCGCGAGCAACGCGCTGGTCTGGTCCGGCGACCACCACCCCGACCAGCCGGGCCACGGGAGCCTGCTCTTCTCCGGCGGCAAGAACCCGCTGCACGGCGCCTACTTGACGACCGGCGACAAGGCCCCGCTCAACTCCGAGACATTCAAGCAAGGTTATACCTTCGAGGCGTTCGTGAAGGTTCCGACCACGTGGTCGTCCGACGACAACTCGTGGATGGCCCTGCTCAGCCGCTGGGGCGAGGCCGGCCAGGCCGGCAAGTCCACGGGCAACACAGACCCGGATGAGCCCATCGTGACCTTCAGCCTCTCCAGCGGACGCGAACCCCAGTGGTGCGTCTATCCGACGAACCTCACGGAGGGGTCCACGAACTGGGGTCACGCCCTGCCGGAGGACGCCTGGTGGCACCTAGCCGTCGTCAACGACGGCCGCCGCACCGTCATGTACGTCGAGGGCTGCGAGACGGTCGACAACCCCTCGACCGTGGCCATCGGTCTGACCACGCTCAACCTGCCCTGGTTGCTGGGCGGTTACGAGTACGGCGGCAGCATCGACCAGATCTTCCACGGCTGGATCGGCGACGTCCGCATCGTCAACCGCCCGCTCAAGGTCAGCGAGTTCATGATCGGCAAGTAGTTGCATCCTCCGGCTCTGCCGACCCTCTGGCCGAGTCGCGGCGGGGCGGGGGCCCTCGGCAGCCAGCAGAGCGGTCTCCATCTCCTGGGCCGTAAGGTCGGCCGCCGCCTCGTCAGCCGACGCGGCGGACGCAGTTGACCCGCCGCCCTGAGTTCCGCACCAGCACCGTTCGCCCACTTGACGTGCTCCCTGGCCTAAAGTCCAAGGATCCCGGCCTGGGTCGTCTGACGCTTCCGGGGGCTTCCTGCTTCAACGCGCTGTGCCGTGATTTTCGTCCTGGTCTTACCGGCGCTTCACGCGGCGTTTAGCGTCTCCGCCCGTCCGGCGGCGACGATACGGCGTCCTTCGAAGAGGACGTTGCGGGCTGCGTTGTGGTCACGGTCGTGCACCGTGCCGCACGCCCCGCACGTCCACTGCCGCACGTGCAGGGGCTTGGGACCGTCCCGGAATCTTGATACGGGCCCTGGCCCGGTTCTTCGACCCCTTGGCCTTGCGCGACAGATCCGCTGAAGGCGCTTGAGCTCCGAAGCGGGGACTGTCGATCTGGCTGCCGTCGGACAGGACCGCGAAGGCGGACAGGCCCAAGCCGAACGGCACCCCCCACAGGGCGACCTCCTCCACCATCGCCGGATCACCCTCGGCAGCACGCCAACGGCGCCGGCCGATCAGCACCGCAAGACTGATCCCGACGATGTACATCAGCGCGTAGAAGTGCACGAACAACGGCCCCACATGGAAACCGTTCACCGACGGGGACGGTATCGAAGCGAGCAGCAAAGCCACGAGCGTACGCGGTGCGCCGAGCCGCGCGGGGGGCCTGGCGCAGGGGCAGCAGGTTCCCGGGCGGCAGGTCGCCGCGAGCAGCTTGCCGAGCTCGATCTTGCAGTCAAGGTTGCGCCTTCCCTCCCCGCCGCGGCAGAACCGGTCGGCCGCCTCCGGACCACCGTCTTCTCGGAGCAGTACGTCGAGCCTGCTGGCCGGATTGTCCGCGGACTCCCCCCGGACTTGTCAGTGATCGGTAATGAACGCATCCACCGATCACTTCCCCTCGTCCTGCCAAGTGTTCGGAAAGCGGCCAGGGATCGGCGAGGAACTGCGGGAAAGCGGGGCGGACATGACACGGCACGGCGGCAGACGGAGTTGGTACGGCAGGCTGGTCGGGGCTGCCCTCGGGGTGACGGTGCTGGCCGCCGGGGCCACAGCAGGGACCACTCGCTGGGCTGGAACGTGGACTCCAAGGACTTCGAGCGGCCGGGCACGGACGCCGTCGTCGCGACCGTCGAGCGGGAACTGCCCAATGGACCGACGATCCTCTTCCACGACGCGGGCGGCGACCGCTCCGAGACCGTCGAGGCCCTGCGCCGGGTCCTCCCGTGGCTCAAAGAACAGGGCTACTCCTTCGGCTTTCCCGTGCGCTGTGCCCCGGCCCTGGCCGGGGTGGTCGGCCTACCACCCCGTCGGGACGTCCACAGTGGTGGCTGCCTGGCCGGCGGACAGGATCGGATCTTCCGCACCCCTCGCCCTGAAGGCCCCTCACGTGGTGATCTGCCGTCCGGGTTCATACGTCGCGGCGGCGCACGACAACAACCGCGAGCACGACCGCGACGAGCGGCCACACCGCGTACACGCTCCACGAGCCGGGGACCGTGGCGCTGAGCACCGGGGATGTCGGATCCGGCGGCCAGTTCTGGACCAGGCGCTTCCAGGCGGTGACGACCATCGCGTGGTTGATGTCGGCGGACCAGCGCTTGGTCTGCGAGAAGATCGTGGGGAGCATCAGCAGCGTGAAGGCGCTGGTGACCATGGTCGCGGCGCTGTGCCGGATCAGCGCGGCGAGGCCGAGACCGATCAGTGCGCAGACCGGCGCCAGCAGCGCGGATGCCACCAGCGCCCGGACTACCCCGGGATGGGTGATCGGAACCCCTGTGTGCCGCCCGTCCAAGATGGCCTGGGAGGTCAGGAAGGAACCGGTGGAGATGACCGTGCCCACGACGGTCCACAACGAGGCGGAGACAACGGCCTTGGCCAGCATCAGTGAGCCGCGGGCGGGGACGGCCACAGTAGTGGTGCGGATCAGGCCGCTGCTGTATTCGCTCACGACGGCAAGGGCCCCGAGGCTGCCGGCGACAAGCATCAGCGTCATGTAGCCGGCCGGCGGGAAGGCATCGAAGGGAAGGAAGACGGGCGGCTGCCGCATGCTCGCGCCGGAGCCGGACAAGTTGTCGTAGTCGGCCAGTGCCGCCACCGCTGAGGACCCGATGACGAACAGGACAGTGAGCGCGATCGTCCACGGAGTGGAACGCAGAGACCGCATCTTGATCCATTCAGCGGCGAGCAAGTCGCAGAAGCGGACGGGCGGCTCGGTGACGAAAGCGGTCGGAGTGACGGTGCGGGGCGTGGTCATCGGGGCTGTCCTGCCAGGTATTCGACGCTGTCGGCGGTGAGTTCCATGAACGCCTCCTCCAACGAGGCGGCTTTGGTGGTCAACTCGTTCAACTGGATCCGGTTCTCGAAAGCGAGCGCTCCGATCCGCTCGGCCGTCAGCCCGGTCACCTTGAGCTTCTCGATACCCCCCGCGCCCTCCCGCTCGACCGCAGCGCCCGCAGCGGTGAGCACCGCCGCCAGCTCACCGGCCTGCGGTGTGACCACCACGACGTTGCGCCGGGCGCTGCGGGCCGCGAAGTCGCGTACCGACTCAGCGGCGATGAGGCGTCCTCGGCCGATGACGACGAGTTGGTCGGCGGTGTTCTCCATTTCCGACATCAGGTGACTGGAGAGGAAGACCGTGCGCCCCTCGGCAGCCAGGCGCCGGAAGAGCCGGCGTACCCAGAGCACACCCTCCGGGTCCATGCCGTTGATAGGTTCGTCGAACATCAGCACAGGCGGGTCGCCGAGGAGAGCGGTGGCGATCCCCAGCCGCTGCTTCATGCCGAGCGAGAACCCGCCGACGCGGCGGGTCGCCACCTCGGCAAGCCCCACCTCCTCAAGCACCTCGACGATCCGGCGACGCGGAAGGGCGTTGCTGCGCGCCAGGGCCGACAAGTGGGCCGCGGCGCTGCGACCGCCATGGGCCTGGGTGGCGTCCAGGAGGGCGCCGACGTGCCGCAGTCCACGGGGATGGGTGCGGAAGGGCACGCCGCTGACGGTGGCGGTGCCGCTGGTCGGCGCGTCCAGACCGAGGATCATGCGCAGCGTGGTGGTCTTGCCGGCTCCGTTCGGGCCGAGGAATCCGGTGACCTGGCCGGGCCGCACGGCGAAGGACAGCTGATCGACAGCGGTCTTGCCGCCGTAACGCTTGGTGAGTTCGTTGACTTCGATCACACGGTCAACCCTGCCGAGAGGAGCCCCGCAGGACATGAGGCCGTGGATGGCAATACCCCCGCCGGGGTAGCCCGTGGGCGTACATCCCGAGGCCGATGTCACGCGGACGGCGCCTGGTTAACCTCACGGTATGGACGACTCATCGACTCCCCAGTCGCCGGCATGCGTATCACCTGGCGATCTCCCTCGCGAAAGGTCACGTCGGTGGTGACGAGGACGAAGGCCGTGTCCTGGCTCGGGGGTGTCCTGTACTTTCTCATCCTTGGTCTGCTGCTGGGGGGCGCGCCGCGGGCCTCAGGCACGGTCCACGGTGTGGGATCGCTGCTGGCCGCGAGCCTGCTCGCCGGTGTGCTGCGACGGGTGCCGCTGCTGGCGCTGGCCATGACACTCTTCGGGGCCATCTCCGTGGTAACGGTTTTCCCGCCCCGCTACGAGCACGCGCACCGGGCCGTGTCATTTCAGGGCGAGTTCCTGTCGCTCGTGGCGGTGGACCTCGTTCTGGCCTTCATCATCGCCACCCGCACGCGGCGCGCCTCGATCGTCGCCGTGGCCGTGTCTTTCACCGTGCAGCTCCTGCTGATCGGTGGCTTCGCGCACGGAGAGAACCTGACGGTCAACGGCGTGATCGCCCTTCTGGCGATGGCCGCATCCTGCATGGCGGGACTGCTCGGCCGTGAGCGTCGCGAGCACGCGGTGGCGCTTCACGCACAGGAGGTGGCCAAGGCCCTGACCGCCGAACGACTGCGGATCGCACGGGAACTGCACGACATGATCGCGCACAGCATCGGCATCATCGCCATCCAGGCCGGGATGGGCAGTCGGGTCATCCGGACACAGCCCGCACAGGCCCGCGAGGCACTGCAAGCCATCGAGGACACCAGCAGACAGACCCTGTCGGGCCTCCGCCGCACGCTGGTGGCGCTCCGTCGGACCGAACCGGAGCCGGCCGCACTGGGACAGGCCCTCGTCCCCTCGCCGGGGCTGGCGGACATCGAACGGCTCGCGGTGGCGACCGCGGACGCGGGGGTACGCGTCGACGTGCGCTTCAGCGGGGAGCAGCGTCCGTTGCCGGACGATATCGACCTCGCCGCCTACCGCATCGTGCAGGAGGCACTGACCAACGTGGTCCGTCACGCGGGTACCGCACACTGCCAGGTGAGCGTCGGCTACGGGGCCGAGGAACTGTCCGTGGAGATCACCGACGACGGGCGCGGCACCACCGGGAGCGGCCTGGCCCATGGCTTCGGCCTCGTCGGCATGCGCGAACGCGTCGGCATGCTGCACGGCCGCCTCAGCACCGGGACACGTCCCGAGGGCGGCTTCCGGGTGGCCGCACGGCTGCCACTGCCCCAACCCGTCGCAGTCCGACTGGAGGCCCGGTGACCGTCCGGATCGTACTCGCCGACGACCAGCCGCTGGTGCGCTCAGGTCTGCGCGTGCTCATGGCCGATCACCCGGACCTGGAGGTCGTCGGTGAGGCCGCCACCGGCGCCGAGGCGGTCCAACTGGTCGGCGAGATCAGCCCCGACGTCGTGGTGATGGACATCAGGATGCCCGGCATGGACGGCATCGAGGCCACGCGCCGGGTCACCGCCGGTCCGGCGATGACCCGCGTCCTCGTGCTGACCACCTTCGACGAGGACGACCACGTGTACGGCGCGCTCCGGGCCGGCGCCAGCGGCTTCGTCGTCAAGGACATGGCGCTGGACGACATCCTCACGGCGATCCGCGTGGTCGCCGCTGGCGACGCACTGATCGCGCCTGGCGTGACGCGCCGCCTGATCGCGGACTTCGCCCGACGCCCCGCGGCTGCACCGGAGCCCTCCCTACGGCCGGTGGAATGCCTCACCGAGCGGGAGCAGGAAGTACTGACCCTGGTCGGACGCGGCCGGTCGAACAGCGAAATCGCCGAGGATCTCTTCATCACGGTGGCCACCGCAAAGTCACACATATCCCGGCTGTTCACCAAACTGGGAGTCCGGGACCGGGTCCAGCTCGTGATCACCGCCTACGAGGCCGGGCTGGTCAAGCCACCCCGCTGACTACGCCGATCAGCACGTCGCTGCCTGCTGTTTCCGCTTGCCTGCTCAGGCAGTCGATGCGAGCGGCGCAAGCCCGAGGCCGCGGGACTGCCCGTCGTCGGTCATCGGCACACACCCGGCCCCGGGTGCCGATGCCCACGGGCTACCCGCCAGGCTCGCCAGTGCGCAGGAACTCTGCCGGCTCGACGCGGGCCGGACCGGCCGTCCGTACTGCGGTGGACAGTTGAGAGCCCACCCACAGTCAGACAACGGCCTATTCGTGGGGATTGAGCGCCTGAACACAGGTGAATCGGTATGCCCCGTCTCCCAAAGAGAGCACGGTGCAGCGAAGGGATCAGCAAACACGCAAACGATCGAGTAAGGGCGCCCCCATCGCGACGCCCGGCACGTACTCTCGCCGCACCGGACGAAGGGCGCCGGCTGTCAGAGGGCTCCGGCGTCCCGGGCGGCCCAGGCGCTCGGACAGATGGGCCGGAAGCCGAGGTCCCGGCGACTCCGCTGGGTGGTCATGATCCCGAACCACGGGTCGGGGTCGGTCCGGGTGTGCATGCCGGCGGGTACTTCGAGGCCCGCGCGGTGCCGTACACGACCCCGGTGCTGACCTCGGCGCGGGTGCTGGAACGGCTCGGGATGCGGCCGCATCCGGAGAAGTCCGGCATCACCTGCCTCACCCGGGGCGGGCAGGGCTTCGAGTTTCTCGGCTTCCACCACCGGAAGGTGGACCTGAGTTCCACAGTTGAGAGTGCTGTCTAGGGCACGGAAATGCGGGTTGATCTGCGGAAACGCTTGTGAGCACGCTGGGATGGCGTGTCACTAGGCGGTGGGATGGTGCCTGGTCAGCGGCCTGTGTTCAGGTCGATGATCTTCTTGGGCGGGGTGACGTCGAGGGCGGTG
>NZ_JBIAXM010000079.1:0-10789 GCF_042896695.1 Streptomyces sp. NPDC001270
CGCCTCCGTACATCTGCCGACGTCGCAAGGTTCCTCGCTTCCGACCCCACCCAAACCAAGATCAAAAAGACGAGTTAAAGATCTGCACGCCCTAAGAGGTCACCGGGACCCAAAGCCCGCCCAATCCTCGCACCACCACGACGACTTCATCAGCACAGCCGGCAACATGGAGGCCGGTGTCCTGTTGCCCAGGAAACCCAGGTCGCGCTGCCGGACGGCATAGCCGGAGTCGTCCCGCGTCCACCACCAGGCCGGCACGCTCTGCTCGACGGGTCTGTAGTGTGCGGCAATGACAAGAAGCGAGCGGCTCGCGGAGCAGTTGGACTGGTACTGGCGCAAGAACCTGCGGCCACGGCTGGACGGTCTTACCGACGAGGAGTACTTCTGGGAGCCGGTGCGCGGCTGCTGGAGCATCCGCCCACGTGGCACGTCGGCCGCACCTATGTCGGCAGGTTCGGGGAAGTGGACGATGGACTCCGCGTCCCCTGACCCGGTGCCGGCACCGGTGACCACGATTGCCTGGCGGCTGGCGCACATCATCGTCTCGTGCCTGGGCTATCGGGTCGGATGGCACTTCGGCGGCCAGGACGTCGACTCCCAGACATTCGCCTACGCGGGGACCGCTGACGAGGCGCTAAAACAGCTCGATGAGATGTATGGGAGATGGAACGCGGGGGTCCGCGAGCTCTCGGACGCCGACCTGGAGAATCCGCCCACGGTGGGGCCCGAGCGGCGTCCCATGGAGGGCATCGTCCTGCACGTCAACAGGGAGCTCATCCATCACGGCGCCGAGATTTCCCTGCTGCGCGACCTCTACCGCTGGCAGGACGGAGCCGTACCGCACCGAATATGACTTTCGGTAACCGGCGATCATGCTTCGGAACTTACGTGGACTCCGTGACGCTCCATGGCTGCTGCCGCCGAGAGGGGACCACGACATCTCCGTGTCCTACTCCTCGATCAACATCTATTTCCGTACCCGCCACGTCCGTACAGTGGCGCCATGAGCAATCACTCCGAAGCGCCTGTCACGCCCGTCGAGGCTTATGAACCCCCCTACTACGTGGCTGTCTTCACTACAGTGCGAACTCAGGACGAGAGCGGCTACAGCGAGACCAACGCACGCATGGAAGACCTCGTGAAGGACATCCCCGGCTACCTGGGGATGGACCACGCACAAACTCCTGGCGGGCTGGGCATCACCGTCAGCTACTTCCGCGACGCCGACGCCCTCACGGAGTGGCGGAGCAACGCCGAGCACCGCGCGGCGCAGGAGCGCGGGCGAGCCGAGTGGTACCAGAACTACACGCTGCACGTGGCGAAAGTGGAGCGCAGCCACGGGTTCATGCGGGCGAAGGTCCCGCAGAGCCCGACAGCAGGCTGACCAACCGAAGTCACCTCAGCGACCGGGGCCTTCCCCCTGCCAACCGGGCAGCACATTGCAATGGACGTGCTGCCATGATCTGCTCGCGGTCGGCCCCCGGCACCAGGAACTGGTGAAGATACTCACGATGACCCACCATGATCGCTTGCCATCCAACTCAGTCGATGCAGGTTAGCGCGAGCCGAGCGACTGACTTCGCTGTCAAAGGACACCCCCGCCACCCAGACCCCGCCGTTCGAATTCTGAGCTGGGCAAACGCCCAGACACCACGGGTGGACATGTCATGCTTAGCTCAGAAACAGGCACTTAACTTGTCGTTTATGGTCTGCCGTCGAACGAGAATCGAACTTGGTCGGCGTTTCCCCAGTGCATCGGACGTGTGAGGGGCCGTGGTCCGATCCTGTGCTCAGCGACAACAGCACGGAGGCCGGGATCGTGGGACTGGTCGAGCACAGGGTTCAACGAGACGCGTTCGCGATGATGACGGAGTTCCGGTCGGAGCTGCACGAATGCTTGGTCTCCAGAAGCGACGCCCTGTTCGAGCTGTGCGACGCGCTGCTGTGCACCGACGGGCCGGTCCGCACGCTCGTGGATCTGGCCCTCGCGCCTGAGCACCGGAGGGGCCACGGTGCCCTGTACTCCGGGATCAACCAGGGCCGAATCGATGTTGCCCGGCTACGGCGGGCACTGGCTGGCGTTCCACTACCCCGGGCTGGCGATGGCCGGCTGGTGTTGGCCGCGGACGTCTACCCACGGCTGCGGCCGGACGCCGACACCTCGTCGGACCGTTCCTTCTGCCACACCTTCGGCCGATGCCTGGGCAAGCACCAGATGGTGCCCGGCCGGCCGTACTCGATCATCGCCGCTCTGGAGACCGGGCGGACTTCGTGGACCGCGCTGTTGGACGCCATCCGGTTGGAGCCCGGCGCCGATGTGGCCGCGGTCACCGCCGTACAGGTCCGCGACGTCGTCGGACGCCTGGTGGACGCCGGGCAGTGGCGGGTGGGCGACCCGTGCATCCTGGTCGTGCTGGACGCAGGCTACGATGCGCCCCGCATCGCCCACCTCCTCGCCGACCACCCCGTGGAGGTTCTGGGGCGGCTCCGCTCGGACCGGGTGATGCGCAAGCCCGCGCCGGTGCCGTGGATCTGCCCGCCACAGGGTGGCCGCCCGCCCAAGCACGGCCGCGAGTTCGTCTTCGGCGACCCGACCACGTGGGGCAGGGCCACCGCGGTCACCGTCACCAACACCGACAGGTACGGGGCGGCGACCGCGCAAGGCTGGGACCGGCTCCACCCACGACTGACTCGCCGAGCCGCATGGCTCGACCACGAGGGCCCGTTGCCGATCATCGAAGGCACCGTGATTCGGTTGACGGTCGAGAAGCTGCCCAGCGGTGGAGTGAACAAGCCCGTCTGGCTCTGGTGGTCCGGCACCGACGCCACCCCGCAAGACATCGACCGGTGCTGGCAGTCCTTCCTGCGTCGCTTCGACCTGGAACACACCTTCCGGCTGCTCAAGCAGACCCTCGGATGGACCCGGCCGCGGCTGCGGGCCTCCGACGCGGCCGACCGATGGACCTGGCTCGTCCTGGCCGCACACGCCCAACTCCGCCTCGCCCGCCCCCTCGCACGAGACCTCCGCCGACCGTGGGAACGCCCGGCGGAACCAAACAAACTCACCCCGCCCGCGTCCGACGCGGGTTCAGAAACCTACGCGCGAAGACCGGCACCCCAGCCAGTGCACCGAAGCCAACCCGCCCCGGCCCCGGACGCTCGCCCGGCTCGAAGAACCGACGGCCCGCCGCCCGCTACGAGGTGGGACTCGTCCTCGCCACGGGCGAGGCATACAGCCGGCCCACCCACCACAAGAAAGGGACAAAGCCCCGACGCAAAACCGACGCTGACCGCGATCAGAGCAAGGCATAGGCTGCTCGGTAGTCGACGCGCCCCTGGGGTCCCCAGCCGATAACGCCGATCCGCCCGATGCCGTCGAATGCCTGATCCAGCAGCGGGAAGAGGTGACGGCCCCCTCGCAGGATCGTCTCCGTGCCGCCGGGAACGTCCATTGTCTCGGGGGTGAAGACCGCGGAGGTGAAAGTGTTGGTGGGTGTGGATGTCATGACTGACTTGTATTTCCACGTGGGGAGACGTAGCAAGCGCAAAAAGTGCACCGGGCCGTTGCGGTCGGTGAAAGGCTATGGTGGAGCGTGCTTGGTGACCATCGCGACGTACGGCTCTTCCTCCATTTGACCCAGACGCTGAACTTCGGCCGCACCAGTTCGGAGTGCCATGTCAGTCCGGCCACTCTGACGAGGGCCATGCAGCGCCTGGAGGCGGAGCTGGGGCGGCCTCTGTTCGACCGGACTCCGCACGGGGTCACCTTGACGGTCGAGAACAACCGGTTCCGCGTCTAAGCCCTTGAGGCGCTTGACCGGTGGCAGGAGTACCGGCAGGGCCACGACAAGCCATCGGGCCTGGCAGGCCAACTCGCGGTGTTCGCCACCGTGACCGCCTGCCAGGCACTGCTGCCCGCTCTGCTATCGCCGTTCCGCGCCGCGCATCCGCAGGTCCGGATCGATCTGCGTACCGGCGACGCTGCCGCGGCCCTCGCCAGACTGGACGAGGGCGACGTAGACGTGGCAGTGGCCGGTGTCCCGGCCCGGCTGCCAGAGGCTCCCACTGTCGACATTCGGGGCCCGTATACCAGGAATCCCGTGGCTGGCGGGCAGGTATAGTTCCCGGTCCACCAGCGCCCGGCCTCTGACGGAGGCGGGCGAGTGCCGTTTCCCGTCGAGGTGGTGGAGGACCGGCAGCGGGAGGCGCTGCCGGTGCAGTGCCGCGGGGAACGGATCAAGCCGCCCGGCCGTATCGCCCGGATCATCTCCGCTGCTTCACCTCGATGTGCGTTGTGCGCCCCCCGTTGGTGTCTGTCAGAGCGGGGTATCTCCGTGGTAGCTGTCAGTACACAAGGAAGGAGGGAATGCTGATGCTGGTCGAGTCGGTGTACCGGAGTGAGGATGTGCCGATTGCGGACAGGTTCGACTGCTGGCGTACGCTCGTTGGCCAGACGCACGCGCCAGTGGAACTGGTCAGCGACTACCGGGAGGATTTTCGTGTCTTCCAGCGCACGTTGAGCCTTGGTGCTGTATCGGTGTGGCCGGCGTCGTTCCAACCGGTACTCTTTCGGCGTACCCCTCAGCTGGTCCGGGAGTCGGACCCCGAGGGGCTGCACCTCACGCTCCCGCTCAAGGGGACACTGCACGTCAGCAGGGAACAGGGTGACGCATCATATGGCCCCTACAGCCTGAACGTACTCAAAACGTCTCACCCGTTCGAGATCCGTTCCATCGAAGGTTCCGATGGCCTACACACAGGAGTAGGGCTGGAAGTACCCGCAGCGCTGCTCCCAGTTCGGGGCCGTCAACTCGACCGGCTGACTGGACTGCGATTGCCGACGGGGGAAGGATTTGGCGCCCTGCTGGCGCAGTTGCTCACTCAGCTGGCGAACGGAACCCATGCGTACCAGCCTGCCGACGGACCCCGTTTGGGGACGGTCGTGGTGGACCTGCTGTCCGCACTGTTCGCTCACGCTCTCGACGCCGACACCCTTCTCCCCCCGGAAACTCACCAGCAGACCCTCGTCTTACGCATCCGAGCCTTCGTCCGAGAGCACCTGCATGATCCGCAACTGACGCCGCCCGCCATCGCCGCCGCACACCACATCTCCATCAGCTACCTGCACCGGCTCTTCCAACACGAAGAGGAAACGGTCGCGGCCTGGATCCGTCGGCAGCGCCTGGAACGAGCCTGTCACGACCTCGCCGACCCGGCTCAGCGCACCATACCCATCCACGCCATCGCCGCCCGCTGGGGCTTTCCCCGCGCCGCCGATTTCACCCGCGCCTTCCGCAGCGCCTACGGCATGCCCCCCAAGGACTACCGCAACCAGAGTTCACAGCATTGCCGGGCAGACAGCTGTTGATCAGCTCTGGGCCACCAGGTAATCCACTTTGGGAACTGAGACATTTTTCGGTGGCGAGTCGTAGGTTCCGGGGCGGCGAACTTCCCGGCAGAAACTCTCTGACCTGCTCGAATTAATCGTAATACTGGACGCTCATCATCTCTGCATCTTCGGTACCGATGAAGAATTCCGCACGATGATTACTTCCGTCAACCCAGCGGCCGATGTCGCGGAACGTCCAGCAGCCCGGACCTGTCGCATATGCCACCAGATCCCAGTCGTGGCCCTCGTCAGCCTCGTAGAGGTCGTAGCTATCACCCGGTACGGTGGCAGCGGTGTAAATGCACGCTTTGAAGTCGCCGCCGGCGGATTCCACTGCAGCAGTTCGATATGTGCTGTCGTAGTAGACATGGTAGCGGCCCAGGTCGTCCCACTCACCCGGGCCGGCCTGGGCAGGCTGCGCGACGGATAGTGAGAGCGCGGCCGCTAGCGCCGTGACGACTGACGCCATAAATCGATTGTGCTGCTTCATCTGTTCCCCCTGCCTAACCGCGAACATGCCGCACTCCGCAGTTTATGTCTGGGTTGAATTCTTCTCTATCCTTTCGGAGTGTCCTGCCTTCTGTCCATAGCAATGCGTGGACAGCTACTTAGCATGGCGTCTACAGTCGAGTGTCCAGTCCCGATAAAACCGTTGAAGTTCCACTCAGCCCGAGGCGGTGGTGTACGCGGAATCAGTGACATGGATGCATGCACGAGCGTGCCAGCCCTTCGGGTAATGCTTGGGGCTGGACTCGGCGTGAGGGTCAGCGGTAGCAGCGGGCTTCGAGGCTGACTATCGAGCTTCTGCCGCCTGATGGCTCGTCAGAGTGGTGCCACAGTAAATGCCGGATTTACTGCGGCCGCGCCAGGGAGGCAGGGCGGGCATGATGATCGGACCAGTGACCGAACTCGGGGCAAGGGGCGCGCTCGGGTGGTGCCCCTGTCCGCTCCTCCCGCGTCGTACGCCGCGGCGGTCGAGCGATACCTCACAGGCGCGGGCATCGCGAAGTCCTCCGCGCGGAACTACCTGATCTCGCTGACGACGTGGGGATGGATGTTCGCCGGCGAGCCCGCGCCGACCGGCCCGGCCCGCCGGGGCGCGAAGCCGCCGGTCTTCCAGGTGGCCACGCTCGACGACCCGGTGCTGCCGGAGGTACTGGCCGAACTGGCCACCGCTCGGGCGGACGAGATGGACGGCGACACCGTCAATCGGGAGCTGTCCATCGCCCGCAGCGGAGCGATGGAGTGGATCCACTGGCAGTCCGGCACCGCCCAGCTACTGCCCCGCCTCATCGCCCGCCGCACCTGCGGCCCGCTGTTCCGGACTGGCCGCAGGGCCCCGGCCGGGACACCGTCGCTGGACGTATGCGAGGAGACCGGCCGGGCTCGGCTTTCCTACCGGCGGGCTGAGGAGATCTTCGAGGAGAACACCCGGCTGCTGGCCAACCTGCTCGCCTCCCCGAGGACACCGAGGACACCGAGGACCTGGACGGCTGGACCCTGCACCGGCTGCGGCACTCCGCGCTCACGCACGACGCCGAGGGCGGCACCTCCACCCCGATGCTGCTGGCCCGCTCCCGGCACGCCTCCGTCCGCTCCTTGGAGAGGTACGCCCGCCCTGGCGTTGACGCCGTCGCCCGGCATGTCGCTGAACGCGACTCTGCAGCCCGCCGCCAGCGCTGAGCCTCACGCCGGTACCCCGGCGTACGGGGAGACATGACCGTCGAGTGCGTGCCTGTTGGCGGTCGGTAGACTCAGCTGCCGTGGCGGACACCCAGTATGAAGACCTGTTGCGGCTGGTACTTACCTCCGGGACGGCCAAAGCCGACCGGACGGGCACCGGAACCCGAAGTGTCTTCGGGCACCAACTGCGCTACGACCTCTCGCTGGGGTTCCCGCTGATCACCACCAAAAAGGTGCATCTCAGGTCCATCGTGTACGAACTGCTGTGGTTCCTGCGAGGTGACTCGAACGTCGGCTGGCTGCATGAGCACGGCATCACCATCTGGGACGAATGGGCCGACTCGAACGGCGAGCTGGGTCCGGTTTACGGCGTACAGTGGCGTTCTTGGCCCGCTCCGGATGGCAGGCACATCGACCAGGTCAGCGAGGTTCTCGATACTTTGCGCCGGGATCCAGACTCCCGCCGGATGGTCGTCTCTACCTGGAACGTTGCTGAGCTGGGCAAGATGGCTCTCGCGCCGTGTCACGCCTTCTTCCAGTTCTACGTCTCCGACGGCAAGCTCTCCTGTCAGCTGTACCAGCGCAGCGCAGACCTCTTTCTCGGTGTCCCGTTCAACATCGCCAGCTATGCCCTCCTCACGCACATGGTGGCGCAGCAGGTCGGCCTCGAACTGGGTGACTTCATCTGGACTGGAGGCGACTGCCACGTCTATGACAATCACGTCGAGCAGGTGGCCGAGCAGCTCTCGCGCACCCCGTTTGAATTCCCCCGGCTGCGTCTGCGTCAAGCCGACTCGCTTTTCGCATACGCCTACTCCGATGTGGAAGTACTCGACTACGAACACCATCCGGCCATCAAAGCCCCGGTCGCGGTGTGAACATCGGGCTGATCTGGGCACAGACCCTTGATGGCGTGATCGGTGCGGGCAATGCGATTCCGTGGCGCCTGCCCGAGGACATGGCACATTTTAAGGCAACCACCCTCGGTCATCCCGTGGTGATGGGGCGCAAGACATGGGATTCGCTGCCTCCGCGATTCCGCCCGCTGTCCGGCAGGCGCAACATCGTGGTGACTCGTGATCCGCAGTGGGTGGCCGGCGGTGCCGAACGCGCCGGGTCTGTCGCCCAGGCTCTGGAACTTGCAGCCGAGCCGTTGGAACGAGCTGCCCCGGCTACGGCATGGGTGATCGGCGGCGGGGAAATTTACCGGGCTGCCCTGGGGTACGCCACAACGCTCTCGGTGACTGAGGTCGACTGGACGGTGGACGGCGACACCTACGCGCCGGTACCGGGCCCGACGTGGAGAGTCACTGAGGACAGAGGCTGGCAGTCTTCCGTGTCCGGACTGCGCTACCGCATCCGCAGGTACACCCGGTGACACTCACGACCCCGGGGCGGCGGCTGTCTCATCCTGCGCCATGCGAGAGTTGGGCACCGTAGCCGCCCCGATACCCAGGTCCAGTTCAAGGCGGCTGTTCGTGTCCAGCTCGAACCGGCCGTAGGGGTTCACGTGGGTCCAGAAAAGCGGTGACAGTGCCCGCCGGTCCGCGTCCGTGAGGGCGTCGGCCCACTTCGGATCGGTAAGGGCCTGCTGCATCAGCAGCGTGTTGACGTGAACACGCTGCTGCGCCAGCAGGTCCTGGCCGGGCCGAAGTGGGCGAAGAAGCTGAGCGCCGAGGACCGGCGCGGCCTGACCGCGCTGTTCCGGTCGAACATCAACCCGTACGACACCTTCCGCCCGAACATGGACAAGCGGCTCGACCTGGTTTCGGCCGCCGACTGGGCATCAGTAGCTGTGTCAGAACTGAGGGCCCTTCACTGATCAGTTTGGGCTCAACCGGACCGGCGAGGGACCGCCCGGCCTGCGTCCGGACAGCCCCTCAGCGGGAACCGCGTCAGCCTTCTAGGCGTTGTTGTTGATCCACGGTGCGTCGCTGATGTCGCTGGGAGTGCAGGAGGTGTTCAGAAGGTCGCGACGGCAGGTCTGGAAGCGAACCCTGCTGCCTTGGCCTTCGTAGTAGTTGGTGCTGGAGGACTCGTAGTAGTCCTTGTTGCACACACCCCAGTTGGGGGCACCCAGGTTGTTGTTGCACCAGCCGTGTCGGTACGGCTGCCAGACGGCGTTCGCGCCCCTGAGCCAGTTCTCCCAGTAGATGAAGGTCTGGTTCCCTTCCGCGAGGGAGTCCTGGATGCTCCACTTGTCGCCGTACCTGGTGAAGCAGCCTTTGGCGGTCTTGTCGTACGAGAGCGATTTGGGGTTCCAGACGAAGACTTCCGAGCAGGACTCACCCGCCGATTCATAGGAGAGCGTGGACATCTGATCTTCGAACGGTTTCTCGAAGTCCACGGCGAGGGCCTGGCCCTGTCCCGCTATGAGAACGGTGAAGATGACTGCAATCGCTGCGACTACTGAACGGATGCGCATCTGTCTCCTCGGAGATCACGCGGACGAATGGAGAAGCTTCCGGTGGCTGCCAGGGAAAACCGCGGTTCGCCTGGCGACGCCGTACCAGGCCGATGACTTCACCTTGGTTTCAGCTTGGTTCCTCGTGGGATCGAGCTTGCCGACATGGTCCGCGCCGGAGCAACAGTTTGCGATGTCCCGGACAACCGTTGCCTGTCCGACCTGGTCAGCGGCTCGTCCCGGACACTGTCCGGTTCGCTGGGCGTGACGCCCAGGGCCTCGCGCACCGGTTCTGACACAGTTCCTCAGCCCGTCCAGGGCTCACGGCGACACCGTGCACATCGGCGCCGGCCTCTACCGCAAAGGGCTGCTCCGCCCCGCCGCCGATCGTCAAGAAACGTTCGTTTTCTGAAGATCACCGAAGAGGGTCCGCGCACCCCCGCAGGGCCTTCAAAAAACCCTTCAAAAACCTAGGTCATTCAAGAACCCCGGACCACCGTCTTCTGACATGGCCCGAGGTCATGAGCGACCTCCCGGAGCCGTCCGGCCACCCCGAACTCCTCGTCGCCGAACCGCTCGTCCGTACCGAGATCAAGATCAGGTACGCGCGTTTGTCCACCGGCGGGCAGAAGCTCGAACGGCAGATCGACGCCCTCACCGCTGCCGGGTGCCGGGTGCCGGGTGCCGGGTGCCGGGTGCCGGGTGCCGGGTGCCGGAAGATCTTTTCCGACAAGAAGTCCGGCAAGACCGACCTGCGCACGGAACTGAAGGCGTGCCACGCCGTCCTCAACACTGACGACACCCCCGTCGTCCCGAGCCTGGACCGCTACGGCCGCAGCCTCCAGGACCTCATCAACATGGTCGCCGCACTCCGCAGGCGTGAGATCGGCTTAACCTCAAGGCCGTCCGCGACCTACTGCCCGACCCCGGCCGCTCCATCACCTCGATCGTCAAGTTGCTTGGGGTCTCCCCGGGCACGCTCTACAACCACATTCCCGACCTCCAGGAACTGCGGATGGGAACCGTGCCCCACCAGCTTCGAAGCAACACTCGTCCCTGAAGCGAAAGGGCAGTGACATGGCTCTGGTCATGACTGATGAGTACGCAGCCCTCGTCGTAGGGGTGGACATCGCTCTGCTGGTCGTTGGGACCGTTGAGATTCTCGGTCTCCTCAAAGCGGCGTCTGCAGGTGCCAGGACACTTGTGGAACGCGAGGATCCTGAGTTCCACAGTTGAGAGTGCTGTCTAGGGCACGGAAATGCGGGTTGATCTGCGGAAACGCTTGTGAGCACGCCGGGATGGCGTGTCACTAG
>NZ_JBIAXM010000080.1:0-9464 GCF_042896695.1 Streptomyces sp. NPDC001270
TCGGCGACGAAGTCCTCGCTACCGCGATCCTCGACCGCCTCCTGCACCACTGTGAAGTCGTCCCGATCAACGGCCCCAGCTACCGACTCAAGAACTGTCTCCAGGCCATCGAGCGTGAGACGGACGTGGCCTGACAGATGGGGACAAAGAAAGGTACGAGACTGGGGATCTAAGTCCGTACGCCGACACCAGGGCCATGCACTCCGGCTCAAGACGAGAGTCTTCAGACGAACTCTGGCTTGGTTCATTGCGCGACACCCTGGCGGAGTCATCGCTGGGGCCCTGCAATATCGGCATCAATCCATCCAAATGTTCGAAGGATATGCGGGGACCAGCGACTCCGGTTTCCGGGCCGAGGTTGAAAGCGAGCAGGCGATCGCACGCGGCGAGGTCTACATGGAAATGATCGACTCCCACCGGCACGCGGGACTGACCGGTCCGTCCGCCGAAGAGGCAGCCCGTCGGCTCACAGAGTTCGGCGAGCGCGCGCAGTTCCAGGGCCAGGTCGCGTTGGACAGACACCGCCTCAAAAGGATCATGAAGCGTCACGACCCGGCGATCTATCCCGGCGAATACATCACCTGTGTCAACGATCCGGCCAAGGCCCTCTGCGAGAAAGCCCGCAGAGGCAACAGCGAAGGACTTCCCTCGCACGGCGGCTGTCTGCCGTTGGCCTGCCGCAACGTCGCACTGACCGCAGAGAACACCGCCGCCTGGCAACGCGAGATCGTCCGCATCGACGGGCGCATCGCCTCGCGGCCAACGCTGCCACCCCGCCTTCGCCAGCTCCTTGAGAGCCGACGGGCCGAGATCGTCGAGTTCCTGACGGCGAACGGGCAGGAGGCTGTTCCGGCATGACTCGCAACGTCCCCGACCTGCCCGAGGCCCTGGTCCGCAAGCACCTTCAGGAGGTGCTGGACATCTGCCGCGAGACCAACAAGCAGCCCAGTGTCCTCATGCTGGCCCGCCGCCTTGACCTGACCAACACCACCTTCCGCCGCCGTTACCCCGACATCGCACGAGAGATCGCTGATCACCGGGCCACCCCCGCCGCTCCTCGCACTGGTCCGACCGCGCACGACAGACTCGTCGCCCGCAACGCGAAGCTCCGGCGGCGCAACCGCGAGCTGACCACTCAACTCGCCCTCGCTGCTGCCCAAATCCAGAACCTTGCCCTGCGCAACGAACGACTCAAAGAGGCACTGGAGGAGACGTCGAACGTCACGAGCATCAACAGCAGGGCACCACGTCGTTGAACAAGGAGCCACAAGATCCTGTGCTACGCCGCCGACCGCCATCGGGGCCAGGGCAGAGGAGCGGTCAACGGTCAGTTCTCAACCATGTCCACAACGTGGCCTGGCACATCGCGCACCAGCCGTTCGGCGTCGTCGCCGGAACACGTCAGTACCAACATGCCCGAACTGTCATGTTCGAGGGGTATGCCGGGACATCGGAGTCCGGGTTCGCCGCCGAGGTGGCCAGCAACGAAGCAGCCGCCCGGCTGGACTACCTCGAAGACCTCTACCGGGACTGGAACGATGGCGGCGCCTCATCTGGCGGGGCCGCCGAGCGGATCTCGGCGGAATTCGAGCGGATCCGCCGCGAGCTCGGGGACCTGCCCGGTGTCGTCTCGTCGTCCGCCCGGCTGCGGACGATGCTGCAACACCTGACCAAGACGCTGCACCCCGGGGTGCTCAACGACTGCTTTTTCCAGGCCGCAACCGCCATCTGCCGCAAGCGCGCCAAGGCTCTCGGCCGACCGGTGCCGCTGCACAACATGTGTCTGCACTGCCCCAACGCGCGCCGGTCGGCGGTGCACCTGCCCCGGCTCACCACGGCACGGAATCAAGCCGTGTCGGTGCTGGACCTGCCCAAGAAGGAGCGCGAGGCCCTGCCCCGGTTGCAGGTGATCGCCCTAACCGACTACGCCACCGAACTCGACGAACTGATCCAAAGCATCCACACGGGCAACGGCACGGAAGGTGTGAGGCCGGCGTGAACGACGAGACTCGACTACGGATCCGGCACACCTTCGACCGGCTCTCGGCAGGCGGCCAAGAGCCCACCGACATCGACCGCTCACTGATGGAGGCGTTCGAGCGGCTGATGCACGGGCTGCCCGAGCTCACCGACGGCAAGATCACGATCGTCAATCTGTGCACGGAGGCCGGGGTCTCCCGAGCCTCCTATTACCGCTCGCCGGTGGCGCAGGCGGTGAAAGAGATCCTGGAAGCGCCGCAGACCCGCCGCCCGGAACCGGAGGAACTGCGGGTGGAGGTGTCCCGGCTGAGGAAGGCGGAGCGTGAGCTTCGCAGCGAGCATGCCGCCGAGACCCGCGAACTGAAGGACACTCTGGCCACCTACGCCAACCAGATCCAGGCCCTGACCTTGCGCAACTCCGAGTTGGAGGCGCAGAACGCCCGTCTCCTCGAACGGCTGCAGCACTCCGGCGAGAACGTCGCCGTCCTGCCAGCTCCGGGCCGTCCGTCGCCCTGACCCGACGCATCACCTATCGGTCCGCGCGGTTTTCAGCGATGTGACCGGGTATGAGGTGGACGGCTCCTGGGGCAAGACGGGGTGTCAAGCAGGCGGAGCGGGCAACGTCAAGAGCTCACCCTTCTGTCCTATGGGCTCATCAGAGCTGATCAGTTCAGTCATGGCTCTGGGCGGGAGAGTCCAGAGGCAGCCAGGCTGTCTGCACAAGCGACGTGCGCAAGTTTCGGATGATCAATACCCCGCGCCCGGGGGGCAATTGAGTTGGCGTCACCCCTCCGAGCAGTTGTCCTTCGACCTGCTGGCCCGACAGCACGATTCCGGAAGCATCAAGCTCTTTCAATCGCAGCATCATTGGCTCATACATGGAGCGTCCGGCGCCCGCACAACGCCGCGCGATGATCAGGTGCAGGCCGAGTTCCTTCGAATATGGCAGATACTCCGTCAATGGATGCAGCGGGTTGCCGGATGCTGTAGCCACCAAGTCAAAGTCGTCCACGATCAGGAACAGCTCGGGCCCGCTCCACCAGCTCCGGTCGTGCAGTTCCTGCGGCGTGACTTCAGGTCCGGGCATGCGTTTCTTCATCACTGCACAAATATCAGGAACCAGAGATTCCAAGGCCGCTGGCATTGCTGCATATTCCGCCTCGTAGGAGTCCGGCGCAACGCGCATCAGTGATCGGCGGTAGTCGCCAATGACGAACCGCGCCCGCTCAGGGGTGTATCGTTCGGTGATCTTTTTCATGATCAGGCGTAGCAGTGAGGTCTTGCCGGACTGCCCATCCCCAAAGATCACAAAGTGGGGGTCTGTGTCGAAGTTGATGTATGCCGGATCACCCCACTCTTCGATACCGATCGCCAAGCCCAGTGATGGAATATGATCCTTGGGCAGTTGATTGGCGTTGAGTACCTTGGGTAGAGTCCTAGGGCCAAGTGGTACGTCGCCTTGCCAAGCATCACTAACTTGGTTTGCCAGGCGGGTAAGGCCATCAGCGCCACTCGCCCCTTCCTGCACGGTGTCAATGCGCGGCAGTCCGGCGAGAAACTGTTGCTTCTCAGGTGTTAGTCCACGTCCTGGCTCTCCGGCTGGAATATTCTGCGCTAGTTGGGGGTCGATCTGCGATTCCGAGGCATCGTCGAGTTTAAGCTCAAGTCGAGTCTGCAGCGCCTCACCGAGTTCTGGCGGAAGTTTTCCATAGGTGGTTGCGCTGATCAGCAAGTGAATTCCCAATGCATTGCCGCGCTGTGCAATTTTCACGACGGCTGGCACTAGCTCGCTAAACTCTCGGGAAAAGGTTTCCCAGTCGTCGATTACGAGAAAAACGTCACCGTAGGGCTCGCTGGCTAGATGGCCACGGGTTCGCTCTGCCCTGAACTCAGAGATTGAATTGATTCGATTGCCGAGAAATACTTCGGGGCGCCTGTCGAGTACAAACTGAACATGCGTCAGGGTTTGCCTCACCAGGCCGTCTTCGTTTCGCATGACAATAGAATAGGAACCGACATGCGGCAGCGGGATCAAGTCAACGAGCTGGCCGCTGAAACTTCCGTCCAGGCAGTAGAACTGCACCTCGGACGGGGTGTGCGTGACGGCTAAAGAAGTGACAAGCGTGGTGAGCAGAGTAGACTTTCCAGAGCCTTTACCGCCCACCACGAGGACGTGGCCCGCATTGCCGGAGAGATCTAGGTAGTGAATGTCGCATCGAAGCTCGAAAGGAACATGCACGATGCCAACCGGGACGACGAGTCTACCTAGGGCAAAGTAATCACGTGACGTGAGCCCACGTGTGGGACTGACCTCCAGCGGAGGCAGTAACTGGTCGAGGTTCGGAGACGTGATTGATCGCTGCCAGGCAGGAGCGGCATCACCTGCTGCACCGCTCACACTACTTGACTCGCCATCGACGAGAAGTGCTGTCTGTCGCCGCGCATCGAAGAGGAGGCGTGGGTGCGCACTTTGCAGCTGGGCCGCTCGATGACTCCGTCCCCCGGTACGGTCTTCTTCTGCGGACTCGTCGGCTGTCTCATCGTCGGCGGAGGCAGACGTTGCAGCCACAGATGCCCCCGCATCTGGTACTGATGGGCTCGCTTGCCTCGTGGCGGCGGCGGCCCGGCGGCGCAGTCGCTTAGTGTCCGTCCACCGTTTGCGCCACTCCGCAAGGCGCTGCGGATTGCCAGACGTAAGCAGACGAACCAGTTCCAAGGTGTAGTCAAGGCTCGGAAACCGCTGCCCATTTACGGCCTCGGCAATGCCACTAGCTGACAGCGCGCGTCGACCGGCGGACCGCGACGCCTTTGCAAGATCCCTAAACGATGGCGCCCCGGCCTCCAGGTACAACTGCTCCAGCCCGCGCCAAAACGCATGAAGTGCCCTGTCGGCCTCGCCAACAGGACTTCCAGTCTCCGGCATCAGCTTGTCCTGCCCCCGTCTTCATCGATCTGCGTTTCCAGGCTAGGGGCACCGGCTTGCTCGTGGAGCGCGTTTCTCCGAACAGCAGCGAACGGTGGCGAACAGATGGGGGGACACCGGATCTGCGCGCTGACGTTCGCTGTTGGCCTGCTTTCTACGCAGCTGGATGAGTCTGTTCGCCGAACTGGATCACTCTGCCGTCGCACGCTGAGCTGGAGTCATGACTGACATTGAGCGCACTCCCAAGCACCACTCCGACTCGGCCCGTCCTGGCCCGCTTCATTCCACAGAGGCGCCGCTGCACGACCGAGTGTTCGAACTGCTCGCCCTGGTCTCCTTGCTGGGCATCGCGTCCCTGGTCTACGTCGTCGCCGGGCCAGCTGCCTTCTCCGCAGTCGTCAGCGCAGGTGTCGGGTTGTTCGCCACGTGGCGCGCTCGGCGTTGACGGCCCTCGTGTGCCGCCCGGTTTCCACTGGCGAGCGTGAATGATCGTGTCGGACTCTCTCTGCCTGCTCGAGGATGGTGGCCGAGCCGCGGCCATCGTTCATTGGGTGCCCGACGGCGCCAGTGGCTGGCTGGCCCGAGGCGCCTTCACGTGGGGTCAGTCGCCCACATCCCAATGAGGAGCGAAGCCTGGGGAAGTGGCGATGGGACCCTATGTCTCGTTGCCACCCACCGTTCTCGATCTCGCAGCGGCTGTCGGACGCACGAAGTCGGTTGGCTGCAAAGGGGTATCCCCCCTGAGACACCGTGGCCTGGGACAGGTTGACAGACGGCATAACTCCGAGGTTGTACCAGTACACACACGGCAGGTCGTCTTCGATGGGTCCGGCGTGCTCGTAGGCGTCCAGGGCGGCGTTGGCGGACCGGTCGGCGGCCCGGGTGTCGCCGGCGTGCGCGTGGGCCCGGCAGACGCGCGCGTGGAGCATGGAGGTCAGGCGTGCTGATCCCGTCTTCGGTGCCTGCGACAGGGCGGCTTCGACGAGGTCGACTGCGCCGCGGGGGTCGCCGGTGGAGTAGTACTCGCCGAGATCGGAGACGACCGCGACCGCTTCGCCGACGCCCGAGCACTGAAGGCATACGCCGGCTCGGCCCCCATCACCCGCGCCTCGGGCAGGAAGAAGTTCGTCGGGCGACGCTTCATCAAGAACGACCGACTGATCAACGCCGGCTTCCTGTGGGCCTTCGCCGCCCTCAACTCCTCGCCGGGGGCCGATGCCCACTACCGCCGCCGACGCCAGGCCGGCGACTGGCACGCCCAAGCCCAGCGCCACCTGTTCAACCGACTCCTCGGCTCTACCACTGCCTGCACGCTCGGCAGCTCTTCGACCAGGGCTGATGCGTTCTCAGTTGGCGAGATGGACTGATCGCCTGCGTACGCGCCGCCGTGGTCGGTTCGCCCGGTTCGGCAACGGGAGACGCGACCCCTGATGATCAAGGTTCTCGAAGCCTTTGACCACGAACAGGGGTCGCGTTCGCGTGCCATCCTCCCTGATCGGTGTCCTGCAGCGCCACTGCGAGGACATCGACTCCACCTGCCCGGATCCGGCACAGCTCACCTGCCTGGCGGACGTGTTGAGCCGGATACCCGATCCCCGCCGTGCCCGGGGCCGCCGCTACTGCCTGGGCTCCCTGCTCGCGCTTTGCCTGGTCGCGGTCCTCGGTGGAGCCCAGTCGCTGGCCGCCATCGCCCGCTTCGCCGCCGATACCGACTCCGGCCTGCGCGAAAAAATCGGACTGACCTCCAGCACGCCGGATGCCTCCACGCTGGGACGGCTCCTGGCCCGCCTGGACGGCGATGCTCTGGACGACGCCGTAGGCGCCTGGCTCGCCCGGTACGCCGCTGACCCGGTCGACGAACCCGGCCACCCCCTGGTCGGCCTGGCCGTCGACGGCAAGACCGTGCGCGGATCCCGCACCGACGGCACGGCCGTCCACCTGCTCGCCGCCACGCTGCACGCCTGCCAGACCGTGATCGCCCAGCGCCAGGTCACCGCGAAGAGCAACGAAATACCCGCCTTCGCCCCGCTGCTGAACCGGATCGACCTGCGCGGCGTCGTCGTCACCGCCGATGCGATGCACACCCAGCGCGCCCACGCCGAACACGTCGTCACTGCCGGCGGCCACTACCTTCTGGTCGTCAAGGGCAACCAGAAGAAGCTGCTCAGACAGCTGCGGCGCCTGCCCTGGAAACAGATCCCGCTGCAGACCCGCACTACCGGGGCCGGGCACGGCCGCCGCGAGGTCCGCCGTCTGAAGGTCTGCACCGTCCGGCCGGGTCTGCTGTTCCCGTATGCCGTCCAGGCCATGGAAATCAAGCGCCGCCGCACCCACCGAAAGACCGGCAAGGTCCAGACGAAGACGGTGTACGCGATCACCAGCCTCCCGCCCGAGCAAGCCGGCCCGCCACAAATCGCCGAACTCGCACAGAATCACTGGTCGGTCGAGGCCCTGCACCACATCCGGGACGTCACCTACGGTGAGGACGCCTCGCGAGTACGTACCGGCACCGCACCCCGCGCAATGGCCACCCTGCGCAACCTCGCCATCGGACTCATGCGCCAAGCAGGCTGGACCAACATCGCCGCCGCAGCCGATCACTACAGGTCACGACCTCAACACGCAACCGACATGCTCCGACTCACGGCCTGAGAACGCATCGCCCCTGGTGGACGGGCCATCGCACGAGCCCCCGCAACGAGTTACGGCAACAACTTTTCCCGCCTCGTCCATGCCAAGAACCAGCAGGTCGGCGGCTGACCGCACATCTGCGATCACACACCGAAGTGTCCTATCGGTCTGAAGCCGTGTCGATTCGAGTCAGCACCAGGTCAGCCAACTCCTGCGGGCTCAGCTCGCCGTCCAGGAACACCGTGTCGCTGGGCAGGGTGTCGGCCGCGGCCATGCACGGTCCGATCCTGTCCTTGCACCAGCGCCGCACCCGTTCGTCCTGCTCAGGGTTGTCTGGGGTGAAGCTTCGGCCGTCGATCCGCTTCTCCAGGACCCCTCGGGAGACCTTGAGGAAGAAGTGGTGAACGTCGATGCCCGCATCCTTCAGGGCGCTGAAGATCTCACCGGCATACCCGGAGTTGACCAAGGTCATGGGGACCAGGACCGGGCGGCGGTACTCCTCGACCAGCCCCACCGCCAGTTCGGCGACCTGCCGCCGCCACAGCCGGAGATCCTGGAAGTCGCCGGTCGGCACCTCCACGATCTCCCGTAGCACATAGCCGACCATCTCTGGGTCATAGACCAGTGCCTCGGGCCAGCGCGGACGCAACTCGTCCACCAGCGTGCTCTTCCCGCTGCCGAATGCCCCGTTCACCCAGACAATCAAGGCAGTCCTCCCCACCCCGCTGCCAGGCCCGCGCGTCGGGCCCGGCGTGTCGGATCAGCATGCCGCGCGGCCTGGGTGGGGCCAAACTCCGTTGCCAGAACATGCCCGGAAGATCGCTGGGTGGAGCCGAATCCCACTGTCAGCGAAGCCGGTTCACTTTGTCGAGGCCAAACGACCCCATCCCATCGTCACGAACATGTAGTCTATGAATCGCCGCAGTTCAGAGCCGGTGCATGAGCTCTCGCGGTCGGTAAACTGGACGACATGGTCCACAACCTCAAAGCCGTTGAAGCAGCCGGCCGTCCGGCCAACAAGCTCGGCACCTACCTACGGCCGGGCGTTCTCGTCGTCGATGAGGTGAGCTACGAGATCCTTGAACGAGGAGAAGCCAACCTGGTCTTCCAGGTGATCTCAAAGCGGTATGAAAAGGGCTCGATCATCCTGACCTCAAACAAGACCTTCAGTGAATGGGGACAGGCGTTCGGCGATGAAGTCCTCGCCACCGCCATCCTCGACCGGCTCCTACACCACTGCGACGTGATCTCCATCAACGGACCGAGCTACCGGCTCAAGAACCGCCTCAAAGCCATCGAGCAGGACACCGACGTGGCCTGACATGCCACTTCGCACTCAGCGGCTGGAGGCATGATCAGTCGCCGTCAAATCGCTGGAAGATCGCGGAGAACTCGTCCGTTTCGATCAGTCCGGCGATCACCTGGGTCATGTTGTCGATGCCGGGGTCCCGGACGATCAGGCTGTCCGAGACCCAAAAGTAGCGGCCATCCAATGCCTCGCCGCTGCGTCTCCACGTCTCCAGCAACTTCTCGACTTCAGCGACGGTGACGACGGTCGCGCTCCACCGGGATCCGTCCGTTAGCCGGACCTCGGCATCGACGTTGCACACCAAGTCCAGGTCCTCGCCAGAGCTGAGCAGGAACGACGCCTCGAAGGCGTCCGATTGAACCCGATACCACGGCCCATCCCAACCTCGTTCGACCGATCCGGGAGATGCCTTCTGACTCATCTTGCGAGTGTCTCTGGCCAGCCTGACGATCTCAACCAGAATCCTCAGCCGTGCTCCTGCCCATGGCATAGCTGGGGACGTTCATCCGTACGCGACTGGGGAGCTTAAGAGGATGTCTCATGTGGTGAGTTTCGCGAGCTTCTTGTAGCAGGTGAGGGCGGCTGCGAGGCCGAGGAAGGCGAGGAAGTGGGAGCCTTTTC
>NZ_JBIAXM010000081.1:0-9415 GCF_042896695.1 Streptomyces sp. NPDC001270
GGTGGCCGAGTTGTTCGTGCGGGGTGTGGGGGTGGACTGGTCGGGGGTGGTGCCGGCGTCGGGGTGGGTGGATTTGCCGACGTATGCCTTCGACCGCCAGCACTTCTGGCTGCATGAGGCGGAATCCGGCCTCGACGCCACGGACGTGGCCGAAGGCGCGGACTCCGACTTCTGGGCCGCGGTCGAGCAAGCAGATCTGGATTCCCTCGGCGACTTGCTGGAGATGGCGTCGGCCGATCAACGCAGCGCCCTGGACACGGTCGTTCCCGTGCTGGCGGAATGGCGAGGAAAGCACCGCCGGAGGTCGGCGGTGGAGAAGCTGCGCTACCACGTCACCTGGCAGCCGCTCGAACGCGAAGCCACGGGCGTACCACGGGGCCGTTGGCTCGTCGTCGTACCGTCCGAACCTCCGCACGACGGTGCGACCCACGCCCTCCTGGAGGAGCTGACCGGTCAGGGACTCGACACGGTCCTGCTGACGGTCGGCGATCATGACGGCACCAGGGAGCGGCTCGCCGAGCGGCTGACCGCCGTCGTGGCCGAACACGACCTGTCCGGTGTTCTGTCCCTGCTCGCTCTGGACCAACAGGCAGGAGGCGGCCCGCAGGACGCGACCGCGATCACGGCGTCGACGCTCGCCCTGGTCCAGGCCCTGGGGGACGGCCACGTCAGCCAACCCCTGTGGTGCGTCACCAGAGGCGCGGTGAACATCGGTGTCCAGGACATCCTCACCGCACCGGCCCAGGCGTCGCTGTGGGGCCTCGGACGTGCCGCCGCGCTGGAACGCCCCGACCGGTGGGGCGGTCTGGTCGACCTGCCCGCCGTGGCCGACCGGCGCACGGTTCAGTACCTGCTCGGAGTGCTGAACGGCGCCGCCGGCGAGGACCAGCTCGCGGTGCGGCGCTCGGGCGTGTACACCCGGCGGCTCGTCCGCAAACCCGTGCCGGAGCCTGTCGGCGACGGCCGCTGGCAGCCCCGTGGCGCGATCCTGGTGACCGGCGGAGCCGAAGGACTCGGCAGGCACGCGGCGCTCTGGCTCGCGCTCACCGGCGCCGACCGGCTCATCGTCACCACCACCGCCCACGCACCGGAGCAGTGCGTGCCGGAACTGCGAGCCGAACTGGCCGCGCTCGGCCTTGGTACCGCGGTGGAGTCCTGCGCCGACTCCGATCGGGACGCGATCGCGCAACTGGTCTCCGCGACCGCCCCGGAACAGCCGCTCACGGCGGTGGTGCACGCGGCCGACATCACACAGACCAGTTCCGTCGACGACACCGACGTGAGGGACCTCGCCGACGTGTTCGCCGCCAAAGTGGACACCGCCGTATGGCTGGACCAACTGTTCGAGGACACGCCGCTCGAAGCGTTCGTCGTCTTCTCCTCGATCGCGGGTGTGTGGGGTGGCGGCGGCCAGGGCACGTCCGGAGCGGCGAACGCCGTCCTCGACGCCCTGGTCGAGTCGCGCAGGGCCCGGGGTCTGCGTGCGACGTCAATGGCGTGGGGAGCCCTCGACCAGATCGGCGTGGGCATGGATGAGGCCGCCCTCACCCAGCTCCGCCGCCGCGGTGTCCTTCCCATGGCTCCTCAGCTGGCGGTGACCGCGATGGTGCAGGCGGTCCAGGGCAACGAGAAGTTTGTGACGGTGGCCGACATGGACTGGGGGGCGTTCATCCCCGCGTACACCTCGGTCCGGGCCAGTCCGCTCTTCGCCGCGCTGCCTGAGGCAAGGGCGGTGCTCCAGGCATCGCAGGCGGACAGCGCGAACAGCGATACCGCCTCGTCCCTCGCCGATTCCCTGCGGGCGGCTACGGACGTCGAGCAGAACCGCATCCTGCTGCGGCTGGTCCGCGGCCATGCCTCGACCGTCCTGGGCCACAGCGGCGCGGGGGGCATCGGCCCACGCCAGGCGTTCCAGGACGTCGGCTTCGACTCGCTGGCCGCGGTCAATCTTCGCAACAGCTTGCACGCGGCGACCGGACTGCGCCTGCCGGCGACGCTGATCTTCGACTACCCCACCCCGGAAGCGCTGGTCGGCTACCTGCGTTCGGAGCTTCTCCGAGAGGCCGACGACGGCCTGGAAGGGCGGGAGGACGACCTCAGGCGGGTCCTGGCGGCCGTTCCGTTCGCCCGGTTCAAGGAAGCCGGCGTGCTCGACACCCTCCTCGGCCTCGCCGACACACAGGACGGGGAAGCGCCGGGTGCCGGGGCGCCGGACTCCGCGGACGCGGAACTGATCGACGCAATGGACGTCGCCGACCTCGTGCAACGTGCTTTGGGCAAGACGAGCTGACCCCAGATGGTGAACGAACCGTGGAGGATGGTTATGTCGGCGCCAGACGAGCAGATCGTTCAGGCACTGCGGTCCTCGCTGAAGGAGAACGCCAGGCTTCAGCAGGAGAACAGCACACTCGTCGCCGCAGCCGCGGAGCCCATCGCGATCGTCTCCATGGCCTGCCGGTACGCCGGTGGAATCCGCGGTCCGGAGGACCTCTGGCGGGTGGTGTCCGAGGGCACCGACGTCTACACAGGCTTCCCCGAGGACCGCGGGTGGGATCTTGAGGGCCTCTACCACCCGGACCCCGACAACCCCGGTACGACCTACGTGCAGAAGGGCGCCTTCCTGCACGACGCCGCCCAGTTCGACGCAGGTTTCTTCGGCATCTCGCCGCGTGAGGCCCTGGCGATGGACCCACAGCAGCGGCAACTGCTCGAGGTGTCCTGGGAGACCTTCGAGCGGGCCGGCATCGACCCCTACTCGGTGCGGGGCACCGACATCGGTGTGTTCACCGGGATACTGCACCAGGACTACGCGCCCGACCTCAGCGGGTACGAGGGGTACCTCAGCCTGGAGCGCGCGCTGGGCGCCGCGGGCGGCGTTGCCTCCGGAAGGGTCGCCTACACCCTCGGCCTCGAAGGTCCTGCGGTGAGTGTCGACACCATGTGCTCCTCCTCGTTGGTGGCGATGCACCTCGCCGTGCAGGCGCTTCGCCGGGGCGAGTGCTCGATGGCGCTCGCGGGCGGTTCGACGGTGATGGCGACGCCGGGCGGGTTCGTCGGCTTCGCGCGTCAGCGAGCACTCGCCTTCGACGGGCGCTGCAAGTCCTACGCCGCGGGCGCCGACGGTTCCGGCTGGGCCGAGGGTGTCGGCGTGCTGCTGCTCGAACGGTTGTCGGTGGCTCAGGAGCGTGGGCACCACGTGCTGGCGGTGATCCGCGGCAGTGCGGTGAACCAGGACGGCGCGTCGAACGGTCTGACGGCGCCGAACGGTCCGTCACAGCAGCGGGTGATCCGCAAGGCACTGGCCGGCGCCGGGCTCTCACCGTCCGATGTGGACGCAGTGGAGGGCCACGGCACGGGCACGGTGCTGGGCGATCCGATCGAGGCACAGGCGCTGCTGGCCACTTACGGGCAGGACCGGGACCCGAAACAGCCATTGTGGCTCGGATCGGTCAAGTCCGTGATCGGGCACACGCAGGCGGCGTCCGGTGTGGCCGGTGTGATCAAGATGGTGCAGGCGCTGCGGCACGAGGTGCTCCCGGCGACTCGGCACGTGGACGCGCCCACGCCCCAGGTGGACTGGTCCTCGGGGGCCGTCGAACTGCTGACCGTGGCTCGGGACTGGCCGCGCAATGGCCGTCCGCGCCGGGCCGGGGTCTCCTCGTTCGGTGCCAGTGGGACGAACGCCCACCTGATCCTGGAGGAGGCGCCCGCCGAGGAGACGCGGCCCGCCTCGGAGAAGGCGGTACCCACGGGCGTGGTGCCGTTGGTCGTGTCGGCGGGCACCGCTGCCTCGCTGGCGGCCCAGGCGGAGCGCCTGGCGGCGTTCATCGAGGGCACCGACGAGGTGCCGCTGGCGGACGTGGCCGGGGCGTTGGTGTCGGGCCGAGCGGTGCTGAACGAGCGTGCGGTAGTGGTCGCGGGCTCGGACGAGGAGGCGCTGGCCGGGTTGGGCGCACTGGCCCGGGGTGAGAACGCGGCCGGTGTGGTGGCCGGTTCGGGTGTGCCGGGCAAGGTCGTGTGGGTGTTTCCCGGCCAAGGGTCGCAGTGGTTCGGCATGGGCCGGGATCTGCTCGACTCCTCACCGGTCTTCGCCGAACGGATCGGGCAGTGTGCCACTGCGTTGGAGCGGTGGGTGGACTGGTCACTGGTGGAGGTGCTGCGCGGTGACACCGACCCCGCGCTCCTGGACCGGGTCGACGTACTGCAGCCCGCCAGTTTCGCGGTCATGATCGGTCTCGCGGCGGTGTGGTCCTCGGTGGGCGTGCAGCCTGACGCTGTGGTGGGCCACTCGCAGGGCGAGATCGCGGCTGCGTGTGTGGCAGGCGCCTTGTCGTTGGAGGACGCGGCGCGGGTGGTGGCGCTGCGCAGCCAGGCCATCGCCGCGGCGCTGTCCGGGCGTGGCGGTATGGCCTCCGCGGCATTGCCCGAGGACGAGGCGGTCGCGCGGTTGGAGCCGTGGGCGGGCCGGGTCGAGGTGGCCGCCGTGAACGGCCCCTCCTCGGTGGTGATCGCCGGCGATGCCCGGGCACTCGACGAAGCGTTGGACGCACTGGACGAGCAAGGTGTCCGTGTACGGCGGGTGGCGGTGGACTACGCCTCCCACACCCGGCACGTGGAGGACATCCGTGACACGCTGGCCGAAGCACTCGCCGGGATCGGTGCGCAGGCGCCGACGGTGCCGTTCTACTCGACCGTAACCGGCGAGTGGGTGCGGGACGCCGGGGTCGTGGATGGTGGGTACTGGTACCGGAACCTGCGGCAGCAGGTCCGGTTCGGCCCGGCGGTGCAGGACCTGCTCGAGCAGGGCCACGGAGTGTTTGTGGAGATCAGTGCCCACCCGGTGCTGGTCCAGCCGATCAACGAGATCGTCGACCGCGCCGATTCCGAGGCCGTGGTGACGGGATCGTTGCGGCGCGACGAGGGTGGCCTGCGACGCCTGCTGGCCTCGATGGGTGAGCTGTTCGTACGGGGTTGCGCGCTGGACTGGGCTGGGATCGTGCCCAGTGGGGCGACGGCCGGGCGCGTGGACCTGCCGACGTACGCCTTCGACCGCCGGCACTACTGGCTCCAGCTGGCTGATTCGGCGACCGACGCGGCGTCGCTGGGACTGACCGGCGCCGATCACCCGTTGCTGGGCGCGATGGTGCGGTTGCCGCAGTCGGACGGGCTGGTGTTCACCTCACGCCTGTCGTTGCGCTCGCACCCCTGGTTGGCCGATCACGCGATCGGTGGTGTCGTGCTCGTCCCCGGCACGGTGTACGTCGATCTTGCCGTGCGGGCGGGCGACGAGTTCGGCTACGGCGTTCTCGAAGAACTCGTGATCGAGGCGCCGTTGGTGCTGCCCGCGCAGGGCGGGGTGCGACTGCAGGTCGCGGTGGGCGGCGCGGGGGAGAACGGCTCGCGCACGGTGGACGTCTACTCCCTGCGTGAGGACGCCGTCGGCGATCGCGACGCGGATGTGTGGACGCGGCACGCCACGGGACTCCTGTCGGCCGCGCCGACGGCGCGGGCCGCGGGATTCGACTTCACCGCCTGGCCGCCGCCCGGTGCGCAGCCGGTCGAGGTCGGGGACTTCTACGACGACCTGGTCGAGCGCGGGTACGCGTACGGGCCAGCCTTCCAGGGCCTGCGGGCGGTATGGCGGCGAGGCGAGGAGGTTTTCGCCGCGGTCGCCCTGCCCGAGGAACAGCGGGAGGACGCAGGCAGGTTCGGCATTCACCCGGCGCTGCTGGACGCCGCCCTCCACACGAACGCCTTCGCCGACCCGGACGACGACCGCAAGGTGCTGCCCTTCGCGTGGAACGGGCTGCTGTTGCACGCCGTTGGTGCTTCCGCGCTGCGCGTGCGGGTCGCGCCCTGTGGTCCGGACGCACTGTCGTTCCAGGCCGCCGACGAGACCGGCGGCCTGGTCGTGACGATGGACTCGCTCGTGTCACTGCCGGTGTCCGCCGAACAGCTGGAGACGGCGGCGGAGGAGAGCCGCGACTCGTTCTTCCGGGTGGAGTGGACCGAGCTGTCCCCGGCCCAGCAGGTGGACATGCCGTCGTGGACGGAGGTTGCCACAGGCGATGACGTGGCTGCCCTGGAACAGGGCAGCGCGGTGCCGGCGGTGGCGCTCCTGCGAGCAGTCGGCGGTGACGACGAGGACGCGGCGCCGGCATTGGCCTCGCGGGTGCTGGGGGTCTTGCAAGCCTGGCTGACCGGTGCCGGGTCGGCGGACTCGCGGCTGCTGGTGATGACCTGCGGCGCGGTGCCTGCCGGTGGTGAGGACACGGTGACCGACCCGGCCGCGGCAGCGGTCTGGGGTTTGGTCCGGGCCGCGCAGGCCGAGTACCCCGACCGGATCATCCTTCTCGATGCCGATCCCGCCGATCCGGCTGGTGTGAGGCCGTTGCTGGGTTCGGTACTGGCCGGCGGTGAACCGCAGATCGCCGTGCGCGGCACGACCCTCTTCGTGCCTCGGCTCGCCCGTGTCGGTCAGCTCCCGGACGGTCCTTCCGTGTTCCGTCCGCACGGGACGGTTCTGCTCACGGGTGGCACCGGGTCGCTGGGGGGCGTGGTCGCCCGGCATCTGGTGTCCCGGCATGGTGTGCGGCGTCTGGTGCTGGCCAGTCGGCGGGGTCCGGCTGCCCCTGGTGCGGAGGAATTGGCCGCCGAACTCACCCGACTGGGCGCGGTGGTCTCGGTGGTCGCCTGCGACGTCTCCGCACGGGACCAGGTGGTGGAGCTGCTGGCGGCGATGCCCGATGAGCACCCCTTGGCGGGTGTGGTGCACATGGCCGGTGTGCTGGACGACGGCGTGATCTCGGCGCTGACCCCTGAGCGGTTGGCGGGAGTGTTCGGCCCGAAGGCGGACGCGGTACGGCACCTGGACGAGCTGACCCGCGGCATGGATCTCGACGCGTTCGTCGTGTTCTCGTCGGCCGCTGCGCTCATGGGGTCTGCTGGACAGGGTAGTTACGCCGCGGCGAACGCGTTCCTGGACGGGGTGATGGCCGGCCGTCGGGCGGCGGGCCTGCCAGGGGTGTCGTTCGCGTGGGGCCTGTGGGAGCAGGCCACCGGCCTGACCGCCCACCTCAGCGCCACCGACCGGGCACGGATGAGCCGTGGTGGTGTCCTGGCGATGTCGCCCGCCGAGGGCCTGGCGTTGTTCGACATCGGTCTGCGCGCGGGCCAGGCGCTGCTGGTACCGATCAAGCTCGACCTCCGGGCACTGCGCACCCAGGCCGCGGCAGGCGGAGAGGTCCCGCACCTGCTGCGTGGCATGGTCCGCGCGGGACGGCGTCTGGCGCGCGCGGGCACCGGGGACGGCAGCGCGCTGTTCCGCAGGCTCGCCGGACTGTCCCCGGACGAGCAGGAGAGCGCCCTGCTGGCCGTCGTCCAAGGCGAGGCGGGCGCCGTGCTGGGCTTCAGCGGCCCCGAGCTGGTGCAGGGCACCCGTGGATTCAGCGACATCGGGTTCGACTCCCTGACCGCGGTCGAGCTGCGGAATCGGCTGAGCGCGGCGACCGGAGTGAAGCTGCCCGCCACGCTGGTCTTCGACTACCCCACGCCGGCGGTGCTCGCCCGTCATCTGCGCGAGGAACTGGGCGGCACGATGGCGGGCGTCCCTGCCGCCGTTGCCGCGGTCGCAGCGGATCCCGATGAGCCGATCGCCATCGTGGGGATGGCGTGCCGATTGCCGGGTGGCGTGGCGGATCCCGAGGACTTGTGGCGGATGGTGCACGAGGGCCGGGAGGGGATGTCGTCCTTCCCCGAGGACCGGGGCTGGGACCTGGAGGGTCTGTTCGATCCGGACCCGGATCGCCCGGGGACGTCGTACACCAGTCGGGGCGGTTTCCTGCGCGGGGCGGGACTCTTCGACGCGGGGTTCTTCGGGATCTCGCCGCGTGAGGCGTTGGCGATGGACCCGCAGCAACGGTTGCTGCTGGAGGCTTCGTGGGAGGCGCTGGAGCGGGCGGGCATAGATCCGACAGCGGCGCGCGGCGACAACATCGGCGTCTTCTCCGGGGTCTCCATCCACGACTACCTTGAGTCCCTCAGCAATATGCCCGCGGAGCTCGAAGGCTTTGTCACGACGGCCACAGCGGGAAGTGTGGCGTCGGGGCGGGTGTCCTACGTGTTCGGTTTCGAGGGTCCCGCGGTCACCGTGGACACGGCGTGTTCGTCGTCGCTGGTGGCGATTCACCTCGCCGCGCAGGCATTGCGGCAGGGCGAATGCTCGATGGCGCTGGCCGGCGGTGTCGCCGTGATGGGATCGCCGATCGGCGTTCTCGGCATGTCGCGGCAGCGGGGCCTGGCCGAGGACGGGCGGTGCAAGGCGTTCGCGGATGACGCGGATGGGACCGTGCTGTCCGAGGGCGTCGGCCTGGTGGTGTTGGAGCGGCTGTCGGTGGCGCGTGAGCGTGGGCATCGGGTGCTGGCCGTGATCCGGGGCAGTGCGGTGAACCAGGACGGCGCCTCCAACGGGTTGACCGCTCCGAACGGTCCTTCGCAGCAACGGGTTATTCGCAGCGCCTTGGCCGGTGCGGGGCTGTCACCGTCCGATGTGGACGTCGTGGAGGCTCATGGGACCGGGACGGCGCTGGGTGATCCGATCGAGGCGCAGGCGTTGCTGGCGACGTACGGGCAGGACCGGGATCCGGAGCGTCCGTTGTGGCTCGGTTCCCTGAAGTCGAACATCGGCCACACGCAGGCTGCCGCGGGTGTGGCCGGCGTGATCAAGATGGTGCAGGCGCTGCGGCGCGGCGTCATGCCTCCCACGCTCCATGTACAGGAGCCCACGGCGCAGGTGGATTGGACGGCGGGCGCAGTCGAGTTGCTGGCCGAGGCCCGGGATTGGGAGAAGAACGGCCACCCGCGCAGGGCAGGTGTGTCCTCGTTCGGTATCAGTGGGACCAACGCCCACGTGATCATCGAGGAAGCACCTGCCGAGGAGACGGGTGCGGTCCCTGACGGGGCACTGCCTGACGATGTGGTGCCGTTGGTGGTGTCGGCGCGGGGCGTCGGTTCGTTGGCGGGTCAGGCCCGGCGGCTGGCGGACTTCATCGAGGGTGCTGCTGAGGTGTCGCTGCCGCACGTGGCCGATGCCCTGCTGTCGACCCGTGCGGTGTTGGGCGATCGTGCGGTGGTGGTGGCGGGGTCTGGTGAGGAAGCCGTGGCGCGGCTCGGTGCGCTGGAGCGTGGTGAGAGCGTGGCGGGTGTGGTTTCCGGTCGAGTGGGTGTGCTGGGGAAGTTGGTGTGGGTGTTTCCTGGTCAGGGTTCGCAGTGGGTGGGGATGGGTCGGGAGTTGTTGGAGTCGTCGCGGGTGTTTGCGGAGCGTATCGGGGAGTGTGCGTCTGTGTTGGAGCGGTGGTGTGACTGGTCGCTGGTGGATGTGTTGCGGGGTGTGGCTGATCCGGGGTTGTTGGATCGG
>NZ_JBIAXM010000082.1:0-7826 GCF_042896695.1 Streptomyces sp. NPDC001270
GCCCCGACGGCCAAGGATGACGGGAAGGGCCCGAGCAAGGCACAGCATGCCTTCCAGCGAGGCATTCAGGCCCTGGCGCAGTGGATCGAGCGGGAAGGTGTGGACCGGCCAGTCCCGCGGGGCCACGCTGAGGAGATCGTGGTCAACGGCGAAACGGAGCCGGTGCTCATGAAGCTGGGCGTATGGGTCTCAAACACCCGTGTGAGGCGGGACAAGCTCACCCTCGAGCAGTTGGAGGCGTTGCGGAAGCTGGGCGTGGAGTGGATCTGACGGTCGTCGGCAAGGTCCCTCTCGTTTGGTAATGATCCGAGGCTGGGTCAGGGGCCCGAGGGCGGGGGCGGGGTGGTGAGGTACGGAGCGAGTTGGGCTTCAAGGTCGGCGATGCGTTTGTCCATGAAGCGGTTGTTCTGGCGGGCGCTGGTCAGTCGTTCTTGAATCTGCTGGTTGTCCTGGGTGAGCTGTCGTACGTGCTGCTTCAAGCTGGTGTTCTCCGTGACGATCCGCTGAAGTGAGCCTTCGGGGAGATCGTGTTCGAGGTCGCGGATCTTGCCGAGGAGTTCTGCGATGTGGGTGCGTTGGGTGCGGATTTCACGCTGGGCCTGGGCGAGTGCGTCTTCGGCGTTGAGCGCACGTTCTCTCCAGGCGGGCTGGGTGCGACTGCCGCTGTTGGAGACTGCGGGATGTGGTCTGTCTGCGCGGTTGGCCTGCTCGATCAGGGCTCTGGCCTGCTGGTTTTGATAGAGGAAGGTGCGTGAGACTCGGACGGTTCGGGCAAGGGCTGCGACGGTGACAGGCGTATGGTCGTGTGCCGTGGCCGCCAGGGCGATCTGGAGGCGTTCGAGCATCTCCTGGGTGGTTTGGCGGCGGGCTCGGACGGCCGCGGCGGTGCGGGAAGTGCTCATGGCTGCCCTTTGGCGTCGTCGGATGCCTGCAATGCTGCGAGGTCTCGGGCGCGGAAGGCGGTGCTCCAGGTGCGGTGGAAGTAGTCCTGGGGGCGCCGCAGGTCCAGGGTGAGGGCTTCGTCGAGGATGCCGAGGGCGGCCAGGGCGTGCTCGAGTCCTTTGATGGCCTTGGCGGTGGGTTCGAAGACGGCGTGGAGGTAGTCGGCGGTGGCGTCGTCGGGGGCATTCTCGGCGATGGAGCGCCACTGTTCGGCTTTGCGCCGCCAGTAGAGGAGGTCTGCGCCGGAGAGGACGAAGTTGTCGCAGTTCTCGCAGTCGAGTTTCCAGGGGCAGGCTCCGCCGTCGACGACGGGTTGATAGGTGCAGAATCCCCCGTCGGCGGGGGTGCTGCGGCGGGAGAGGTCCAGGGCCAGGGCGAGGGCTGTCCCGTGGTCCATGGGGGTGGTGTCGCCGGAAAGGAGTTCGCCTGGGTTGGGGGCACCGGGCCCAGCTACCCAGACGGTGTTCAGGACGTCTTCGAGGTCGCTGTTGGTGATCTTGACGTAGTGCTCGGCCATGCGTTCGGAGAGCTGGCCGAGGTAGCGACGGATGTGGGTGAGTGTGGCGCCGGCGCGCAGCAGGTTGGTGGCCAGGGTGTGGCGGGCCTGGTGGGCGACGTACGCGCCGCCGAGGTCGAGGCCGACGATCCAGGTCTTGAAGCGCTGATTGAAATGGCCGTAGGAGATTGGCTGCCGGCCGTTGGGGTTGCGAACGCGGGAGGGGAACAGGGCCAGGCCGGGACGTTCGGCAGCTGCTGGGGTGCGGCCGTAGCGCTTTTCGAAGAGCTGGAGTGTCTTGGTGCGGCGGGCATCGAGGCGGTGGTAGACGGGTTCGGGGATGCGGATGCCCTCGTTGTAGTTGCCGACCTTGGTCTGGTCGTGCCACAGCATGGCCAGGCCGCGGTAGCGGCCGATGCAGTCCAGCCGCAGTCCGACGACCTCGCTGCAGCGGCGCCCGGTGGCGACGATGGTCTCCCAGATGTCACGCAGGCCCCGGTCGTTGAGGTCGAGTTCCTCCAGGCGGCGCAGGTTGGTCTCGTCGGTCAGTGCGCGGGCGACGTCGTCGCTGAAGGGGTTGCGGGAGCGCTGCTTGAGGCCGGTGCCGCCGAAGGGGATGGCGGTCAGGAAGCCGGTGTCGATGCCGAGGCGTTCGGCGTGGCCGGCGGTGATGGCGCTGTAGAGCAGCTTGCGGGCTTGGTTGAAGACGAATTGGCAGCTCAGGTCGGTGACGGTGGGGGATCGTCCGTCGACCAGGACCATGCCCAGGGACGGCAGGCCGTGGCGGGCGCGGTGGCGCTGGTCGGCGACGAACCGCTCGGCGTGCTCACGGCGCAGCACGGTGGGGTCGTGGCCGGCTTCGGGGGCGTCGGCTTGGAGGAAGACGCCCAGTTCGACGGCGGCGCGGCGCATCTGGTCGAAGGGGCCTCGGGTGCGGGGGCACTGCGGGGAACGGAGCCACTCGGCGAGATGGTCCCAGAGCAGGTCGCGAAGCCACCGCTGGGGAACGGTGGTGATGTCGAAGTGGCTCTGGGCGTTCTTGAAGCGTCGTCCGAAGTGATCGGTCTCCAGGAAGCCGGCTTCCTTGGTGTCCGAGGGGCTGTAGTAGACGCAGCGCAGGCCGTTGACGACTTCCCAGATGATCTTGCGGACCTCGGAGTCCATCTGCTTGCGCGTCAGGTCTTTGTAGCCCTCGTCGTGCAGGTCCATCAGGGACGTGATGCCGCCTCGCTGGCAATGTCTGACGAGATTCCTGATGCCATTGGTGGTCCACTCGGAGTGCTGGGCGGCCTGGGCATGGGTGTGCAGGCCCCACTGGATCTCGGCCCGCAGCAGCGGGGGCAGGCAGTGGAGGTTGACCAGTCCCGGCTGTGACACGGGTTCCGTGGTGGTACACCACATGTGGAAGGCGGACTCGTCGTCGTAGGTCACGGGGAGCGGGCGTCCGTCTTTGATGCGGCCGTGGATGCGTTCCGACCGGGCTCCTCCTGGACGCTGGTCGGTTTGGTAGCGGGTCTGGTGCTGGATGCACAATCCCACCGAGCCGCAGGCCAGGAACGGGCAGCGGGCCTTGCAGAGGCCGTAGCCGGGTAAGGCGTGCTGGGCCAGAGCCCATTGTCCGAGGTGGTTCCGGTCGACGCGCGCCGCCGAGCCATACTGCCAGCGGTTCTGGTGTTGCTGGCACAGCTGGGTCGTGGGGCTGACGGCCGGTCGGTCGGGGCAGATCCGGCAGCGCCCGTAGTCCACTCCCCGCGCGGCCGGAAGAGGCGTTGCGGCGTGCATGAAGGCGCGCTTGGTTTGGCCGGCTCGCTCTGCCTGTTCCCACTCCAAACAGTGGGAACCGCACAGGTTGTGGCTGACGCGGCGGATTCGTTCACAGCCGTCGACGCCGCACTGCCAGGCGTAGACCGGGTGGTGAGGCGGTATGAAGATCAGCGTGTCGCGGAAGAGCGGGTCGAATGCGGGGGCCTCGATGAGGGCTGTGAGCAGTTCGAGCCGGTCGCGGCCGATGCGGGTGGTGTCGGTGCGGCCGGGCAGCAGCGTCAGCGGGATCACGGCTGTGTCCCCCACACCTGTTCCAGCGCCGCGGTGAAGACCGGGTCGTGGACGTCCACGTGGCCGTAGACCTGCTCGACAGTCGCCGCTGAGGCCCAGCCGCCGGCATCACGCGCGATCACCGCGTTACCCCGTGCGGCGTCCAGTACCGCGGTGGCGAAGCTGTGCCGGAAAGCGTGCGGGACCACCCGGCCGATCTCCACACGGGCTGCGGCCCGGCGCAGCATGCCGCGGGCCGCGGCGGTGGTCCACGGCTGACCGCGGGAAGAGCCGTGCAGGCTTACCAGGAGCATGCCGTGAGCGGTCGGGGCAGGGTACTGCGTGGTGATGTACTCGAAGTAGGTGTGGATCATCGCCGGGCTCGCCCGGCGTACCGTCCCGCCGCTTACGGCGTTGTCCTGCCAGGTCCAGGGTGCCTTGGTCTTCACTCGGGCCCGGTTGGCGTTGTCCTCGCGATGGCAGATGTGCACGTGCGGCCCCCGGCACTGACCGCACGCGGCCTGCTCGCGCAGGTGCAGGTCGACCAGGCGCAGCCCGCACAGCTCACCGATCCGGAAACCGCCGTCGGCCAGCCACGTGACCACCATCCGGTCCCGCGCGCACGACACCGCCCCCAGCAGCAGATCCCGGGCGCCTTCCGGCAGCATCTTCGGATGCCGGCGCACCCGCTCAGCCGGAGCCAGAGGGTTCGCGGGCATGCTGTGCAGGACGTGCCCGAGCATCGCCCGCCGCCGATCCGCCCGCGTCGGCAACCTCGTGACGCGCAGCGCCTCCGCCAGCGACGGGTTCACGCCCCGGGTGCTCAGATGAAGGTAGAGGCCCTTCAGACAGGCCGCCGCGGTCTTCAACGCGCTGTGCCCGTACGGGCGTTTCCCCTCCCGCCACGGCAGACCGAACGGCCCCGGATAATCCGCTCCCAAAGCCGCCATGTAGTGCCGCAGATCCTCAAGCGACACCGACCCCGTGTCCAAGCCCGCGAACCGCAGCCACCGCAGATGATCCACCAGCACATACGCGTACGTACGGTCCGTACCTGCCGCACAGGTACGCAGGAACCCGTCCGCCTCCACCACCACCGAGCAGTCCGCATCCACGACTGTGTAGGACACCCGCCCGCCGGTACGGACGATCTCCTGCACTCGTAGCTCCCCCACCACAAGCCGACCACCCACCCGCGTGCCACCCCCTCCAGACCCAGGACCGCCCCACCGACGGCACTCCCGACCTCGAGTCCACACCCCTCCCCCACACCCACGGACCACTCCACGCGAACGTCACACACACTCAGGCCACGGTTGGTAAAGTCCGTCACCCCCACACGCCAGAACGTCCCCTCGGGTCGCGTTGACGGCAGGCATCCACAGGGGCAGGCGTGGCCCAAAGCCCAGTGGCTCATCCACACCACAACGTCGCACACCCGCAGCGCACTCACCGTCTCCGGTAGCCCCGCGTCCTGCCTCAGTTCCATCAGTTGGCGGTGCAACGCGGCGTCGTCCTCGCGCAGCGCGGCACTCAACGCAAGCCAGAACGAGGGCCGCGGGCAGCCCAGAGCGCACAGCGCACCACCTTGTCGTAGACCGGCAACAGCCGCGGACTTACGGCCGTTTTTGCCAGCTCCACCTGAGCGGCAGCGGGGCGGCGCTATCATCGGTCGATCACGCAACGCCTGACACAGTGGTCGCAGGAGGCGCCTTGTTGCACGAGCAGGTTCGCTCCTCGAACATCCGATCGGTGGGCTACAGCCAGGCGGATCGTGTACTTGAAGTGGCCTTTCACAGTGGCGCGCTGTACCGCTACGACAGCGTCCCTGCAGACGTGCACACGGCCTTGATGGCGGCTTCCAGCAAGGGTGGTTTCCTGGCTCGCTTCGTCAAGGGTCGCTACGCCTACCGCCGCATCTCGGGCTGACCCCCCCGTCGTTCCGTAGTAATTCCGTCCATCGTCGTCAAGTTGAGGCACGCGTGCAGATCTGCTCCATTTCCGTCGAGGGCTTTCGCTGCCTTGCGAACATCGCCGGAATCCCGGTTCTTTCACAGACGGTCCTGACCGGGCAGAACGAGGGTGGGAAGACCGCTCTCCTGGACGCGCTGAACTTCCTGCTACACGGAACCGCACTGAGCGAGCACGATCTCACCTACGTCAGCACCGGTGACCTCCAGGAACTGGCGGCCGACACAGTCGCCCACCAGGCGCGCGTGCCCCAGACGATCGTGACGGGCGGCTTCACCCTGAACGCCGAGGAACAGCTGCGTCTCGGGCTGCCCGAGCAGGTACGAATCCGGCGGCGCTTCCGGCCGGAGGCGGGGACCTTCCTGGAGATCCATCGCCGTGTCTGCCAGAACCCCGAACTACGTGACCTGGCAGCAGTGAAGCTAGCGGGTCTGAAGGAGCTTGCGGCCGCCCACGGGGTCGAGCCGGTCGGACAGGCGAACGCCCGGAACAGCTGGGAGCAGCCGCTTCGCGAGCTGGCCCAGGAGATGGAGCAGGTGGACGCCTGGGTACTGGCGGACTCCGAGGTGGCCGCTGCCCTGCCGACGATGGTGTACTTCAGGGGAGACTCCGTCCAGGCGCCCGAGGCCGTAATCCAAAGCCTGCTCAACTCCCGGCTGCGCGAATACACGCGCGCCGACGAGGTGGCCAAGCGGGTAACGGACCTTGAGGACTATCTCGCCGAGTCACTGAAAGAGGACATCGAGAGCATCCGCAATCACATCGCGCAGCGATGCACTCTGCCGTCGGTAGAGCTGGCTCCTCAGGTACAGGTGCGTCCGGCTCTGGTTGGCGTCGAGCTGAACGTGATGGACTCGCAGGGCCGCCGCTTCCCGCTGTCGTCCGCAGGCACCGGCCGCTCGCGCCGGATCTCGCTGGCTCTGTGGGAGAGCAGCAACGAACTTATGGGGCAGCACGACGCCACGCAGACGCCCGAATCGGATGTCGTGTTCGTCTACGACGAGCCCGACACCCACCTGGACTACTCCCACCAGCGGCGCATCATGGCGCTCATCCAACTGCAGTCCTCACGGCCCAACGCACGCGTCATCGTGGCAACCCACTCCCTCAACCTGATCGACGGGGTCGACATCTCCTCCGTGGTGCACTTGCGCACCCACGAGGGCCGGGTTCGGGCAGAGGTTCTGCGTGAGGACAGCGCGGACAAGGACGTACGCCGGCATCTGTCGACGATCGCAACAACGCTGGGGTTTCGTAACAGCGTTCTCCTGCACGAGCGGTTCTTCGTCGCGGTCGAGGGCGTGTCGGAGACCTCCGCGTTCCCCATCCTGTTCCGCAAGCACGCTGGCTTCCCCATTCAGTCCGCGGGAATCTGCCTGTGGTCCGGCGGCAGCAACGAAGGTGCGCTGCGCTTCGCGCGGTTCCTCAAAGACCACGGCCGCGACGTCGCCTTCGTCGTCGATAAGGACAGTCGCACCAACCAGAAGCGTGTTTTTAGAAACGACAAGCTCAAGGAGCACGGCTTCAACCTCGACAAGGAGTGCTTCTATCTCGGCTCCCCCAACGAGCTCGAAGACCTCTTCACCAATGACGACTGGGCCGAGACAGCCAACGCACTGTGGCAGCCGAACACCGAACGCGGCCCCTGGCAGCCCGAGGAGGTCGAAGCACTGCGGGCCGGCAAGTTCAGCTCACAGTTGCTGGACATGTTCAAGGGCGGCTCCCCCGACGGCCCGAAATCCAAAGAAGACCTCATGGTCGGCATCGCCGCGCATCTTGCCAAGGACCGCATCCCCGCCGCCCTGGCCGCAATCTTCGACTCCCTCGTCAGTCGGGCGCAGAACGCGGGGCCGCATCTTTGGTAGCCGCACCGGCCTGACGCGCCGCACGCCGCGCCTTCATCCGCATGAGCCTCTGCTGAGGCGTCGGAGCCTCCCACGTATGCAGACCAACCGAAGCCACCCACTGCGAACCGTGGTGGCCCGAGTCGTCGCCACACCAACGGCAGCCATCAGGAGCTGGCAGGTCCTTGCGATGCACGCGTATCACCCGCCCATCCCCCATGGAACACTGCCCGTATACGTCGGAATACCTTCGATATGAACACTTTCCCCGGAAGGCCATACTCAAAGAGTGCCACCCGCCACTGACAACCGGACGGACCCATTCCACTCCCAGGACTGTCTGAAGCTGTCACGCCCCCTCGACCTCGCGGACCAAGCAGACGCGGCTTCGGACAGCCAACCAGCATCCTGATGGTGGTTGAGTCAAAGGGGACCTTCTTGGCACCTGCGTTCCACAGTTGAGTGGGCTTCGCGGGGGTGCGGCGGGGTATCGGTGCAGGTCAGACAGCTGGGCCTAGCGTGAAAGGCCAGAATCGCCT
>NZ_JBIAXM010000083.1:0-7757 GCF_042896695.1 Streptomyces sp. NPDC001270
CCCCGCCTCCGCTCGTCCAGCCTCTCCTGCTCCGCCTGGGTCAAACCCGCACGACCACCCGCAACCTTTTTACCGCTGACCCAGTTATAGAACGTAGTCGGACTTATATCTTTTATTTTTGAGAATTCAGCCATATTTAGATCAGAATCCAAGAACTCTCTCAAAGTTTGTGTTACGTTTTGAGGATCCGCCTGATTCCATCTATTTTCCCGCAAACGGCCGTCCAGGAGCCCCCGCTCCGCTGGGGTCAAACCCGCACGACCACCCGGAACCCTTTTACCGCCGACCCAGCGATAGAAGACAGACCGCTCAATCTTTTTATTTCTTGCGAATTCCGAACCACTCAGATCAGATTCCAAGAACTCTCTCAATATTCGTGTTACCTTTTGAGGACCCTCCTTATCCCATCTATTTTCCTGAAAACGCCCGTCCAGAAGCTCCCGCTCCGCTGGGGTCAAACCCGCACGACCATCCGGAACCTTTACGCCTTTGACCCAGTTATAGAAGACAGACGGCCCAATCTTTTTACTTCTTGCGAATTCCGAACCAATCAGATTAGATTCCAAGAACTCTCTCAAAACCTCTGTTACTTTTTGAGGATCGGTTTTCCGCACACGCTCGTCCAGCTTCCCCCGCTCCTCGTCGGTCAAACCCTGACGACCACCCGCAACCTTTATACCTTTGACCCATTCAAAGAAGGTAGTCCGACCCATCTCTTTATTTTTTGCGAATTCCGTCATATTCTGACCGGAACCCAAGAACTCTCTCAAAAGCTCTGTTACTTTTTGAGGATCGGTTTTCCGCACACGCTCGTCCAGCTTCCCCCGCTCCTCGTCGGTCAAACCCTGACGACCACCCGGAACCTTTATACCTTTGACCCAGTTAGCCAAGGTATTCCGCTCCATCTTTTTATTTTTTGCGAATTCCGTCATATCCTGACCGGAATCCAAGAACTCTCTCAGGATGTCTGTTACCTGTTCGGGTGTGGTGTGCTTCGGCATCGTGTGACCTCCGGTCGTCTGCGGTCGGGAGTCCCGGCCGCCCCAGACTTTCCGGTGCTACAACGGGACTGATTCGCCGTAAGTTCATCCCGTCTTCCCTTGTGACCGTAACTGCTGGTCACGGGTGAGGTGATCTCGATGTGGGTGGTGTGATCACGGCGTCGGAACCGTCCTGGACAGCCCCGTTCACCGGGCTGATCCCTCGCCCGTTCGGCAGGCTGGTGACCGTACTGTGGCGCGTGGGTGCGGATGCGGTCCGCAGGGGCCGGCCGTGGAGCCTCCCGCTGGACCGGGCTCCGCCGACCGCCGCGTACTGGCGCACGAACTTGACGATGCGCCGGCTCACCCCACCCATCGGGGGCAAGTCGGCGACGGACCGCAGCACCGACCACCCCAAACCCACGCCCGCGCTCCACCCGCGCAAGCGGTTCGCCAAGGACACCGGGCTCATCGCGGACGGCACCCCGGTCCCGACCCGGGACCACACGATGGCGGAGCAGCCCAAGAACCACAGGTACTCCAGCAGCCACCAGACCGTCATCGACCCCGACACCCGCCTGGTCACCGTGGCGGGCCACCCCCTCACCGGAAACCACAACGGCTACAAGGCGCAGGAGGAATCCAGCGCCAAAGCCGCCGCCGGCAGAACACCCGCGACCACCGACAGCGGCCATCCCGCCACCGGGCCCGTCATACCCCCACCACCGACACAAGAACGAAGACCTCCCGGACAGCGGCTTCTTACCGTCCCTGGCTGCGCCCTGGGCGGTTCGCCGACACCCGTCGGGCCACCGGCACCTCGTCCCCGGCTTCCCAGGCGCTCCAGTCGGCGGACGGCGCAGACAGCAGGTGCTCCGTGGCCTGCGGAACCAACGCATGGCCCGCGGCGGTGTTCCCCGAGTACGCCGCACTCCAGCCGGTGCCCGCGCCATGGGCGTCGCCCCAGGACGAGAACGCCACCTCGTATCCCTGAGCAGACACGGGAGCCGCGATCGTCATCTCCTGCATCCCCTGCGACAGTGCGTCCACCCCGGGCGGCTGGGCCTGCCACGACCCCTCGGCATGCGCGTACCCGCCATACCCGCTCACGTCGAGCGCGACCGCGTCAACCGGCCCAGACCAAGAACCGAGTGCCGCCGACGCCGCGTCAGCGCCGTGGAGCCCGCTGCGTGTCGCCTCCTCCATGATTGCGTTCACGTCCGCATCGTCGAACATCGGCTCCGGGTACCCGGGCTGTGCCTCGCCCAGCCCATGGACGTCGGCGCCCTGGCCCGCGTACGGCGAGAACGACGGCAGCGACGCACCCGACGGGCCACCCTCCATCTGCGGCACCTCCAGCTCCACCACGACCGGCCTCCGACCCGGCTGATCACCACGTTTCCGTGCCTGATAGGCCCGTTGGTGGAATCGGTCCGCCTCCTTCTTCCTTTGGGCGCGGTACTCCGGATCCATCTGCCTCCGTGACAGCTCCTGCCTCCGCTCCATCTGCTGTGCCTCGTACCCCTGCGGATCGGCCTGTCGCTCCTGGTTCCGTTCCCGTTCTTGGTCCTTCCTCCGCTGCCGCTCCGCATCGGCGTACCCCGGCGTCTCCCGTTTTCTTTGCAACCGCTCCCGCTCTGTTCGGCGCTTTTTGGCTTCTCGGGATTCAGACTTGTCGTTGTTCGATGGCATGACGTTCCAGGCCCCTTCGTTCTCCAGGTGCTTCCGGCAGCGTTCAGCGCGAGCGCCGGTTCTCGCCGTGGGAAGCGGCCACGTAGGCCGTGCTCACCGGTGCGGCCGTCTGTGGGCGCGGTGCGGGTGAGGACTGCCTGCTGTTCACTCCCGGCGCATAGTCGGCAGCCGCCGACGCGACGGAGCTGTTGAGGCCGCTGGGCTCCTCCTGAACCGACCTGTCTCGCCTGGCTTCCGCCGGCACTGGCGTCGAAGGCCCTTGCCCGGCCGTTCGAGCGGGGGGCGTGGTGGGCCGCACCGCATGCTGCGGGGACGACGTGCGTGACCCGTGACCCGGCCGTCCGTGGAGCCGCGCCATCTCGTCGGTCACCTGCTCGACCCGCTGTCCCACCTGCTGCATTCGCTGCTGCACCGGTGTCAGCGGCTGCCCTTGCTCCGATCCCGGCAGCGGCTCCCCCGCGCCGTGCTCCGCCTGCTCCTGCCGCAGCTGTTGCGACTCGCGTCGGTCCAGATCCGCGCATTGCTCCTTGAGTTCTTGGAGCCCCCGGGCATCCGAAACCTCCGGATTGGACTGCCCCTGAGCCTGTGCGGGCCGCTGCTGCTGCAACAACTGCCCGGCAAGCCCCACCAGCCGATCGGTCAGCTCCTGCATCTTCTGCTGCCGCCTGCGCTCCCGCTGCTGTACCTCCAGCCGCTGGAGGTGTTCTTCGGGCGACGCTTCCCGTGGAAGCCCTGACCAGGTCTGCCGCCGCTTCAGCGAGTCCTCCCGCTGTTGCACCAGCTTCTGCAACTGCCCCAGCGTTCTCTCCAGTTACTGTCGGGCCCGCTGCTCCTTCTCCTGGTGTTCCTGTCCTTGGGCGCGTCCCTGCGTTATCGGCATGGTGACCATGGTGCACGCCCAAGTGGAGCCAAGGGGCGCTGAAAGAGAAACCGCCGACCGCTGACCGCGGCTCGTGCGATGACCGGAGTGGGCGGCCCGACCGGGAGTCCGCGTTCGAGCGGGCATCACCGCTCAAGACCGAACAGACAGCAGCTTCTTACCGTCCCTGGCTGCGCCCCGGGCGGTTCGCCGACACCCGTCGGGCCACCGGCACCTCGTCCCCGGCTTCCCAGGCGCTCCAGTCGGCGGGCGGCGCAGACAGCAGGTACTCCGTGGCCCCCGGGACCAGCGAATGTCCCGCGGTGTTCCACTGCGGGTCCGCCACACTCGGGCTGGTGTCCTCGCCGTACGGGTTGCCCCAAGGCGAGTACGCCACCGGATCCCCCCAGGAAAGCTGGGCCGCCCCCTCGGCAGGCGCGTACCCGCCGTATCCGCTCACGTCGAGCGCGACCGCATCAACCGGCCCAGACCAGGAATCGAGCGCCGCCGACTCCGAGTACAAGCCGCTGCGCCCTGCCAACTCCTGCCGTACCAACTCCTCCGCCAGGATTTTGTCCACGTCCAGAGGGCCGAACATCGGCTCCGTGTCCCCGGGCTGTGCTTCGCCCTGCCCATGGACGCCGGCGCCCTGGCCCGCATTCGACGACGCGGACACGGCGTATTCCCCGGCCTCCTCGGCCCGGAGCAAAGACTTCAGACGAATTCGGAAAGCACTCGCCGTCGCGTAGGCTTGTTCGCTCACCCCCTTATGCTTCAATTCGTCCAACACCGAGACATGCGCCCAGTTGAGCGCAGGATCGGCGATGAACGACGGCACCGAAGCACCCGACGGGCCACTTTCCGGCTGCGGCACGTTCAGCGACACCACCAACGGCTTCACACCCGACAAACCGAGACTCGTCCAAGCCAACGCCACCTTCAACCCCGGCGGCGGCACCTCCGGCCACCCCAACCGCGGCCGATATTCGCCATACACCCGCATCGCCGCTGCCTCTACCCGGACCCGATCCCGCTCAACAGCTTTCCGTGCCCGGTGCTCCTGCTTGTAGTCTCGCCTTGGTGGCATGACGTTCCGTGCCCCTTCGTTCTCCAGATGCCTCCGACCCCACTACAACTCGCCGCACCACCACCCGGTTCAAAGCGGCTTCTTACCGTCCCTGGCTGCGCCCTGGGCAGTCGCCGACGCCCACGGTGCCACCGGCTCGGCGTTCCCCTGTGTCCCGGCGCTCCAGTCGGCGGGCGGCGCAGACCGCAGGTACGCCATGCCCTGCGGAATCAGTGAGGCGTTCTCCGGCGGGTACGCCGCACTCCGGCTGGCGACCTCACCGTAGGGGTTGCCCCAGGGCGAGTACGCCACCGGATCCCCCCAGGAAGGCTGGGCCGCCCCCTCGGCAGGCGCGTACCCGCCGTATCCACTCACGTCGGCCGCGACCGCACCGTCCGGCCCAGACCAATAACCGGGCGCCAGAGATGCCGCGCCAACGCCGTGGTGCACGCCGCCGAGCCTGCCTGCTGTCAAATCGGCCAAGACTTCGTCCACGTTCAAACTGTCGAACATCGGCGCCGAGTAGCCGGGCTGCGCGTCCTCCCCGAACGCCTCGTCACCGAGCCGGGACTTCAGATGATTTTGCACGCGCGACGCCGTCCTGCAGACCTGCTCGTCCACCCCCTCCACATTCAGCAATTCACGCGACACTCTGAAGTCGCGCAGGTCAAGCGAAGGATCGGCGATGAGCGACGGAACCGACGCATCCGACGGGCCACTCTCCGGCTGCAGCACATCCACCATGACCGGCTTCCAACCCGACAAACCGAGACTCGGCCAAGCCAACGCCACCCGCAACCCCGCCGACGGCTTCTCGGGCCACCCCAACAACAGCTGATAATTCTTGTACACGTCCTTTGCCACACTCTGCAGCAGATTCTCGTCCTGCTCAACGCTTCTCCGTGCCCGGAGGAGCTGCGAGTCGAATCGGTGCCGTGCCCGTATGGTGCCGTCCGCATCCTCCGCCGCCTGAGCCCGCTTCTGCTGCTCCCAGTTCCGTAGCTTCGCGATTCGGCTCCTGCTGTCTTCTTCGGCTTCCGGTAAATCGCTTTTCCGTGGCATCGCGCTCCGCGCCCCTTCGTTCTCCAGGTGTTTCCGACGCCCCTGCAACGCGCCGCACCAGCATCCGGTTCACCAGCCCGCCCAGCGCCGGATCCCCACTCCACCCGACCGGCGCTGCCGAGCCGTTCCAGCAGTCCGGCATCCCGAATTCCTTGGCCATCCTGACGGCCTCACGCTGAGCCGACGTGTCCCGCCTGGCGTCCACGCGAGCCAGCTGATGGGGGCATGGCGGCCATCTGTGCCGCATCCCGTTGGGTGATCTTCTGGGCGGCAGCCTCCACACAAGCCTCAACCGCTTCAGCTCGTCGGTCCTCTGCTGAACCCGCTGTCCCACCCTGTACATTCGCTGCCGCAGCTGGAGTGTCAGCAGCTGTTCTTGCTCCGATCCCGGCAGCGGCCCTTCCTCGCTGTGCTCCTTGATCTCCTGCTGCAACTGCTGCGCCTCGCGCCAGTCAACCCCCGCAGCGTACGGCGACGTGGGCACGGCGTACTCCGCCTTTGAGTGGCGGCAGTCTCGGAGGATCTTCCAGACGACCAGGCGGGTGTCGGCGTCGATGACGGCCTGGTGATTGGTCGAGAACCTGTCGTTCCTGGACTTCTCCGCCACCGCGTGGTCCCGGGCCTAGCCCAGGATGCCGTCCGCGATGAGCCCGGTGTCCTTGGCGAACCGCTTGCGCGGGTGGAGCACGGGCACGGGTCCGAGGCGGTCGATGATGCGGTCCGCCGCCGACCTGCCCACGAAGAGTGGGGTGAGCCGGCGCATCGTCAAGTTCGTGCGCCAGTACGCGGCGATCGGCGGAGCCCGGTCCTCCAGCGGGAGGCTCCACGGCCGGCCCCTGCGGACCGCATCCGCACCCTCGCGCCGCAGTACGGTCACGAGCTTGCCGAACGGGGAGGGATCAGTCCGGTGAACGGGGCTGTCCAGGACGGCTCCGACGCCGTGATCACACCACCCACATCGAGATCATCTCACCCGTGACCAGCAGTTACGGTCGCGGGGGAAGACGGGATGAACTTACGGCGAATCAGTCCCGTTGTAGCACCGGAAAGCCTGGGGCGGCCGGGACTCCCGACCGCAGACGACCGGAGGTCACACGATGCCGAAGCACACCACTCCCGAACGGGTAACAGACATTCTGAGAGAGTTCTTGGATTCCGGTCAGAATATGACGGAATTCGCAAAAAATAAAGATCTGGGTCGGTCGACCTTCTTCGAATGGGTCAAAGGCGCAGCGGTTCCGGGTGGTCGTCAGGGTTTGACCGAAGAGGAGCGGGGGAGGCTGGACGAGCAGAAAAATAGGAACAACGGGACGGATCCACAAAAAGTAACAGAGGTTTTGAGAGAGTTCTTGGATTCCGGTCAGAATGTGACGGAATTCGCAAAAAATAAAAAGATGGAGCGGAATACCTTGGCCAACTGGGTCAAAGGCATAAAGGTTCCGGGTGGTCGTCAGGGTTTGACCGACGAGGAGCGGGGGAAGCTGGACGAGCGTGCGCAGGAAAAAGAGATCGACAGGAAGGCTCCATATGTAACAGAGATTTTGAGAGAGTTCTTGGGTTCCGATCGGACTATGACGGAATTCGCAAAAAATAAAAACATGGAGCGGTCTACCTTGGCCAACTGGGTCAAAGGTGTAGCGATTGCGGGTGGTCGTGCGGGTTTGACCCCCGAGGAGCAGGAGAGGCTGGACGAGCGTTCACAGGAAAAGACGAGTAGGACGAATCCTCAAGGAATAACGGATACCCTGAGAGAGTTCTTGCGTTCTGGCCAGACTATGCCGATTTTCACAAGAAATAAAAACATAAATCGGACCACCTTCTATAGCTGGGCCAAAGGTACAAAGGTTCCGGATGGTCGCGCAGGTTTGACCCTCGATGAGCAGGTGAAGCTGGACGAGCGCTTGCAGAATAAGACAGATCCCCAAGCGGTAACAGAGGTTTTGAGAGAGTTCTTGGGTTCCAATAAGAGTATGGGGGAATTCGCAAAAAGTAAAAAAATAACTCCGAATACCTTCTATACCTGGGCCAAAGGCGTTGCGGGTGGTCGTGCGGGTTTGACCCCCGAGGAGCAGGTGAAGCTGGACGAGCGGAGGCAGGA
>NZ_JBIAXM010000084.1:0-6963 GCF_042896695.1 Streptomyces sp. NPDC001270
CTGCCAGCACGGCCCGTTGTGCTTCCAAACTGCTCATGCCAGACCAACGAATCAGCGAGCGGAAAGCCACGAGTTAAAGATCTGCACGCCCTTAGAGATTCCGCGGGTAGAGGACAAGGCGTCATGGTCGGCGGGCTGGCCGTGTGTCCCGGCGTTGGCTGGTCCAGGCTTCGCGGATGAGGCGTCGGATCACGATGATCGCGGTCATCAACGCGAGCAGGGCGTTGATGACGACCGCTCGACGACCCATCGGCGAGTGTGGTTGATCGGGATCACGACGCCCTTGGGCTGGATCCGCCACTCGCAGCCGAGATCGGTCAGCAGTTTGCGGGTGACCGTGGAGTCGTAGCCCGCGTCAAGGTGCACTCTGATCTGCTCAGGCAACGCGAGCTCGAAACGCCCGAGCTTCTCTAGCGTCGGGCGCAGGAACGGGGAGTCGTGCCGGTTCGCGCCGGTCACGACACAGCCCAGTGGGATCCCACGTCCGTCGGTCGTCCGCGACCACTTGATCCCGAGTTTTCCCCGGTCAATCGGTGATTTCCCGGCGACCTCGCCACCGCAGGGCGCTTTGGTGATCTGCCCGTCGACGGTGATGTCGGCCAGGTCCAGTCCCACGACACGGTCGTAGGTCTCCAACACGATCTGCTCCAGCCCTGCGAAGACACCGGTCGCGATCCACTCGTTGGGTCGGGTTCTCATCGTGGTTGCCGAGCATGATTGATCGGCGTGCTTCTCGCACGAGCCGCCGAAGACGAGTTTCGCGACGAGCTTGTCGAACGCGATCCGGTCCGGGATCCGTGGGTTGTGACAGCCCTACGGATGTGTCTCGAGATGCGGTGGCAGGAGGGCCTCGAACTGGACCCACAAGGGCTCGATCGCCCATGCTTCGACGGCGGGCACCGGTGCTCCGTTTTCAGATGTGGAGATGTAGGAGTCCCACGTCAAAACGGATCCCGGTGCCCGCGTCACATCAGCCTGACGCCCCTACCCGCGAAATTTCTTACCAATTGACCAAACTCAGGAGCAGTCGGTGGACGTCGGCTACTTCGGTGCCCACGGGCACGTTCCGCTGCGCGTGGCCCTGCTGCTGGCCGCGGTGGCGGGCATCCTGCTCACCGCGCTGGCGGGCAGCGCGGATCATGCAGTTGCGCGCGACCGCCCGCAAGCAACGCCGGGCCGACCACAGGGCTGTGAAGGCCGAGGCCAAGGACTCGTCGAAGGCCCGGCGGTAGCCCGGACTACCGGGAGCCCGCCACAGGCTGCGACTTGTAGAAGGACTCCTCCAGGTAGGCGGCCTCGTGCGGCTGGTAGGGCTCCTCCAAGTAGGCGGCCTCGTCTTCGTCGAGTTCGACGTCCACCGCGGCGACCGCGTCGGCCAGCTGGGCCGGCTTGGTGACCCCGACGATGGGCGAGGTCACCGCCGGGTTGCGCATGACCCAGGCCAGGGCGACCTGGGCCGGGGACAGACCCCGCTTGCCCGCGATCTCGTGGACGCGCTCGGCCACTGCCTGGTCCCCGTCGCGGTAGAGGATCTTGCCGCCCTCGTCGGTCTCGGCACGCGCCGTGGCGGTGTCCCGGGCCCGCGTCAGCCTGCCCCGCGCCAGCGGGCTCCACGGGATCACGCCGATGCCCTGGTCGGCGCAGAGCGGGAGCATCTCCCGCTCTGCTTCTCGGTGGATGAGGTTGTAGTGGTCCTGCATCGACACGAACCGGGTCCAGCCGTTCAGGTCAGCCAGGTACAGGGCCTTGGCGAACTGCCAGGCGTGCATGGAAGAGGCTCCGATGTAGCGGACCTTCCCGGACTTGACCGCGTCGTGCAGCGCCTCGAGGGTTTCCTCGATCGGGGTGTCGTAGTCCCAGCGGTGGATCTGGTACAGGTCGATGTAGTCGGTCCCCAGTCGCTTCAGGGAGGCGTCGAGCTCGGCGAAGATCGCCTTGCGGGACAGCCCGGCGCCGTTCGGACCGGGGCGCATCCGCATCCAGACCTTGGTGGAGAGAACGACCTCCTCGCGCCGGGTGAAGTCCTTGACCGCCTGACCGACGATCTCCTCGCTGCTTCCGGCGCTGTACCCATTGGCCGTGTCGAGGAAGTTGACGCCGCCCTCGAGGGCCTGCTTGATGATGTCCCGGCTGGCGTCCGCGCCCAGCGACCAGGGCTCGCCGCCCCGGTCCGGCTCGCCGAAGCTCATGCAGCCGAGGGTGATGGCGGAGACTTCCAGTCCGGTCGTTCCGAGTTTGACGTATCGCATGCTTCCGAACCTAGGAGTTGGAGTGCGCTCTAACGCAATACGTCTCGATCCGGAATTCGGAGGCGTGGGGCATGTGCGCCCTGTCAGGTTTCAACCGTTTTGGCCAGACGTACCAGAGAACCCAGTGGTAGCGAGTAACAAACTGTCAATTCTCGGCCGAGCGCGTGGGGTGCACTACTCAGCCCCCGTTATGTTTTCCGTGGCCCTGCAACGGGGTCGCTGGCCTCCGGGCCCGGCATGGCTTTTGCCCAAGGCCATGAAGTTATGGGCTGATCGGCTCTGTCCACAGGATGTCGATGCTGATGGTGGCCTTGTAGGTGCGTCGGTCGACGCGGAGGCTCTTGTACGCGTAGCGGGACAGGGGGCGTAACACCGGCGCCGGCTCGGACTTCCAGGGCGTGATCGGCGGGACGGTCATCGAGGCTCTCGCCGGGCGGATCACGCCCAAGGGCATGGTGGCCGCGATGCGCTCCGCTCTGAAGCGGTACACCACGTCCCGACCGCCGGTCACGATGAAGTAGGAGGCAGTCACCATGACGACCGTCGTCTCGACGCGACCGGCACCCGCCGCATCCCCCACGGGCCTCGCCGCCGACCGGCCTACCCGTTCCGAACGCCGGGCAGGCAGGCTGCTCACCGCCCCCTTCCTCGTGATCTACCTGCTGTTCCTGGTCGGCCCGCTGCTCGTCGGCGTGGTGCTGAGCTTCTTCAACACCACCACCGTCAAGAGCGGCCTCGGGGACTTCGTCGGCCTGTCGAACTACCGCGAGGTACTCACTGACTCCCTCTTCTGGGAGAGCATGTGGCACTCGGTACTCTTCACGTTGCTGACCACGCCCCCGCTGGTGACCCTCGCGCTGGGCGTCGCCATCCTGGCCTCGCGCATACGCCGCGGCCGGCTCTTCTACCGCATCGCCTTCTTCGTTCCGTACGTCGTGCCGTCCTCTGTGGTCACCCTGGTCTTCCTGTGGATGTACACCCCGCAGATCGGCCTCATACCGAAGGTCTTCGATGCTGTCGGACTGCCGGTGCCGGACTTCATCGGCAGCACCTCGGGCGGCTGGACTGCCGTCGTGCTGATGACCGTGTGGTGGACGTTCGGCTTCAACTTCGTCCTTTACACCGCCGCGATCCAGGACGTCCCCGCAGACGTCTACGAGGCGGCGGCGATCGACGGCGCGAGCCCCTGGCAGCAGATCCGCCACATCACGGTGCCGTTGCTCGGCCGGACCACCAGCCTGGTGCTGATCCTTCAGATTCTCGCCTCGCTGAAGGTGTTCGACCAGATCTACCAGCTGCTCGGCGGCGGACCCAACCAATCCACCCGACCGGTCATCGAGTACATCTATGACACCGGCTTCACCGCCTACCGCGGTGGCTACAGCGCTGCCGCCACCCTGGTGTATTTCATCATCATCGTCGCGATCTCGGCGGCCTGGTACGGGCTGCGGCGCCGTCGTGCGACCAGCAGTGCGGCCTGAGCGGAGGACCCATGACCACCATCACCCAGCCGCAGCCCGCCGAACCGAAGGGCGCGGTCAACGGCGCCAAGCTCTTCAACCGGCTCTGCGCCGTGTGCCTGACCCTGTTCGCCCTGATCTGGCTGGTGCCCTTCGTCTGGGCACTGATCACCTCGCTGCGCGACGACGCGTCCATCACCCAGAGCCCCACGTCGATCTTCGCCGGCGGCTGGTCGCTGGACGCGTACTCGGCCGCCTGGGACAACCATCCGATCGGCACCTGGTACCTCAACAGCCTGGTGATCTCGGCGCTCGCCGTGATCTTCACGGTGGCCTTCTGCTCGATGGCCGGATTCGCGCTGGCCTTCCTGCGCTTTCGCGGCCGGGGCCTGGTCATGGCCGTCGTCACGGCCGGACTGATGCTGCCGACCGAGGCGCTGGTGCTGCCCCAGTTCATCGAGTACCGGTCGTTCCACCTGCTCGGCACGTTCTGGGCACTGGTCCTGCCGTCGGTCGCGGCACCGATCTCGGTGTTCGTCTTCCACTCCTTCTTCCGCGGCATCCCCACGGCGCTGATCGAGGCGGCCCGCATCGACGGCGCGAGCTGGTGGCGGGTCTACGCCACCGTCTGCATGCCGATCTGCCGCCCGGCGGTGTCCACGGTCGCGATTCTCACCTTCATCGGCTCCTGGAACTCGTTCCTGTGGCCGCTGCTGGTCCTCAGCCAGACCAAGTCCCAGACCATCCCTGTGGGCCTCGCCTCACTGGTGGACCCCACCAGCCCCCAGTACGCCGAGGTCATGGCCTCCTCGGTCCTCGGCTTCATCCCGCTCATCGCGGTCTTCCTGGTCTTCCAGCGGCAGATCGTCCAGGGGATCGCCACGACAGGCATCAAGTGACGGACCCGACCCACCACCGCGGCGGTGCCACGTCCCGCGCCGGGAGGACTGTAAGACGTTCGGCTCTGTCCCGTGATCGGCGGTAACGAACGGTCCTGTCCCGCGGTCAACACGAACGCCGGCGGGCGGCGCTTCCGGTCGGCGGCCACGTGGACCTTGCTGGTCTGCCGACCAGGCCCAAGCACCAGGGCTGGGTCGCCGTGGTGACCCGCCCCTGGAGCGTCCCAGGAGAGCGGCCTTGAGCGGGAGTTTGTGCCGGCGCCGGATGCGCCGTCACTCTTCCGGTTCGGGATTGTCTTCGGCGTCCTGCCCGGTTTGTTCTTCGCGGCCGCCACGCCGGCGTCACGCGCTGCCGGAAACGGTTGTGGACGGTGCGCCGAACTCGGTCGGCATTTCCCGCCACTGCCCGCCGGTCTTGAACTGCCAGATCGCGCCCTCCAACTGCTGCCGCAGCCGCTTGGGGTACGGTCCGTACACGCCGATCGGCCGGTACGGCCCGATGAACTCCCACTCGACATGCGTAAGTTGCACTCGCGTCCGCAAGAAGATCTGCCGGACCAGGCCCCGCAGCGCAGGCCAATCCCGCAGCTTGATCACGACTCAATACGCGCGCTGGCGTAGGTACGGAGCGACGTGATCGGTGCTCGTCCGCAGGAGGCGTGCGTTAATCACTTGAGCCCGCCATGGCTTGCTGACAGGCGGGTGCTGTGGAGCCGGAGCCGGGGGCGAGTGCTGCTGCGGACTCGTGCGGTTCTTACAGTTTCGTGGCGGGCCAGGGCTCCGTTGCTCCTGGAACGTCGTGCAGCAGTGCTTCGCGGTGCGCGCGGGCCACCGCGGCCATGTGGTCCAGGGCGTGTCTCGTGCCCGCACCGACGGCCTTCTTCAGGAACGCCAGGAAGGTCGTGCCGTTCCGGTTCGGCCTGCACTCGCCCAGCACTTCACCGGTCGTGGCGTTCAGCGCGGCGAACAGGTTCGTGGTGCCGTGCCGCACATAGTCGTGGGTGCGCTTCTCGGTGGCCGCGAAAGTCACCGGCAGCACTGGCTGGGTCCGGTCCAGGGCCTGCACCTGCGTCTTCTCGTCGACCGACAGCCCCACGGCGCCGCCGGGCGGGGCCAGGTACAAACCGACGACATCGGGGACCTTCTCCGCGAACGCCGGGTCTTTCGAGATCTTGAAGGTGCCCGGGCGGTGCGGCTTCAGATTCTCCTCACACCAGATGCGGGCGACGTAATGCCACGACACCGAGATGCCCTCCCGCCGCTTCAGGTGGCCGGCGAGTGTCCGCGTCGACCAGTGCGACAGACCGGATTCCGCCGGCGGGGACATCCTCGTCAAAGCGATCACCCGAGCCCGCACCCGCGGCGGCACCTGGGTCCGCGGCCCGCCGCGGCGCTTCTCCTCCAAACCAGCAGATCCGTTCCATGGCCAGGCCCGGCCGGGTGGCCGCAGCGTCGCCCGCGGTGCGGATGAGCGCTTGGTAGACGGTCAGCAGCGCGTAGACCTCCTGGTCCAGTCCCGGGACGCTGCGTGAGCACAGGACGCAGCCGTCGAGCATGGTCGCCTTGATCGAGAAGTACGTGGTCTCCACCTGCCACCTGCGGTGATAAAGATCCACCAGTTCGTGGGCGGGGTAGCGCTGGGCGTCCAGGAGGCTGGTGACCAGCCGCCACGGCTCACGCCGCGTTGTCCCGTCGGCGAGGGTGACCGTGACCCATGCCTCGATCACCCGCACCGGCAGCGTGCCGTAGCCGCGTCCGGCCTGGTAGGGGGCGGACAGGCGAGCCAGGTAGGAGCCGTCCGGCAGGCGGCGCTGGATGGCCGGGCAACGCCGGGCGGAGGAGCGCACCAGGAACTGCGCGCCAGTGCCGCAGTTCGTCCCACTGCTCCAGGCGGGGCAGGGGGGTGGGCGTCATCGGGCAGGGCCTTGACCCCGCGGTTGGGGATGCGGCGGGCGGCCTCTAACAGCAAGCGGCGTCCCTCGTCCCAGTCGCTTTGCTGCAGTTCGTGCGGCTGCTTGCCGAACAGCGCGACGAAGTGGGCCAGCAGGTTGAACTGGGTCATGGCCACCGTCTCGGCGAAAGCCGAGCGTGCGGGCGGTCTCCATGAACCGCAGGTGCAGCTCCGGCTCCGTGCGGGCGAGCACGATGCCCAGTCGCGGGCGCCGGGCGACCAGATAGTCCGCCCCGGGTTGCAGACGTCCGGTGACCGAGAGCCAGCTGATGAACCGGTGGGTCTCGTGGTTGAAGGCGGGCTGGCATTCGGCACCGAGTACGGCCGGCTGGCCGCCGAGACCGGCAAGGCCATGCGGCGGATCGACCCGACGATCGAACTCGTCGCCTGCGGCAGTTCCAACG
>NZ_JBIAXM010000085.1:0-6775 GCF_042896695.1 Streptomyces sp. NPDC001270
CGCCGCGGAGAGTGCCTGGGCCCTACTCAAGGAGGAGATCGGCACCCGAAGCTGGCCCGACCGAGCCACCGCCCGCGCCGAGGTCTTCAACTTCATCGAGACCCTCTACAACCGCCGCCGTCTGCGGAAACACAAGACGTCGTCGTCGGTGGGCTCCGCGTCCTTGAAGGTCAGCGTGTAGTTGATGCCGGCCTCGGTGGTGAACCACACCGTGTCGCCGCCGGGGTCGGCGTCCGCGGCCGCGAAGTGCGGGCTGCGTCGCAGCGCGTCGGCGACGCGGACCGGGTCGTGGTCAGCGTCGAACAGCGGGCTCTTGTCGCGGTCGATGGGCGGAAATGTGACTGGGCGTCTCAGTTGGCGAGTTGAACGTATGCCGGGCGGTTCGCAGTCAACGAGTGCGGTGGCTGCGGGGCGCAGGTCTTCCTCAAATACGGGTTGGCTCCAGAGGGCGGGGGAACGCCAGGAGCAGATGCGGGCCGGCCCCTGGGGGAGACATGGCACAGCAGAACAGCCAGGACCACGATGCCGAGATCATCGCTCTGCTCATGCGGGAGTACGAGTCGTTGCGGACGGAGATCGCCCAGCGTGTGACGTCGAGGATGCAGATACTCGGTTTCTCGGGAGTGATCGCTGCCCTCGTCACGGGAACAGGGGGAGTCTCCCTACACAGGCCCTCGGTGTACGTCGCCGTCGCCACGCTCCTGCTGGGGGTGCTGTGGCTCAGGGACTGCAACCAGGGGATTCAACGCATTGGTAAGCATCTACGGGACGTAGAGGAGGAGGTGAACCGCCTGGCCACGCGTGCATACGGCAGCAGGGCGCTGTCGTGGGAGACGAAGCGGCACGTGGGCCGACAGCACGAGCGGCCGGCGTGGCGTCTCCTGGGCCGGCTGGGCGGATGGACCGGCCACCACTGAGTCGCTCCAGCTCACCCGAGCCATCGACGCCGCCCGCTCCAGTCGCCAACTCGCGGGCTCACTCGCCAACTGAAGCGCTCAGTGAGCCGAAGCACGATAGTTGACACCTTCGGCGCTGGGTAAGCTGGCCGTTTCGGAACTCCTGAAGCACGTTTGTTGTCACCGGTGAGGTAGCGTACTTGTCATCACCGGCCATTTTGCAGCCCTTTCTGTTGCTGGAGTCCTGGGCAGCCGGTCCCTTGCCATATACGCAGAAACGGCCCGCCAGCCGAGCTGACGAGCCGTCATGCAAGATCGAGACTAACGGTCAGGTTGGTCCTTAAGGGTCCTCTTCCTTTCATCAAGCCGATCAGTCAATGAACACGCTGCTGCCATATCCAAAACTGCGGCTCTCGCCCGGAGGTACGGTGCCGACCTCTCCTCCCTGACACCCAGGTGCGTCAAAGACGTGTGCGATTGCATTGGCCTGATTGTCCACGTCGAACGGCACCCCTTCCGAGTCGAAGCAGCCGTGGGGTTCCACGTACGTAGCACCATTGACGATGAGCGCACCATTGGCCGCAACGGCGTTGGTGACGGCGGTCAGGCACAGGACGGTGGTCGCAACGACAACGCCGGTCGCATGCAGCAAGCGCTTCAAGGAGTCTCCAGAAGTGTGTGTCGAGTCTGCCTATCTCAATCGTTTCCGCATAACTTGACGGCATTCCACCCGTTCGTGTAGGGCGGCTGGCATCGAGTTGACCCTGAAACAGGTCCGCTTACGCGTTGGTAACTCTCTGAGTGTGTGTTGGATTGTTGCGTATCGCGTGCCGCAACAGCGAAGGAAGTCCGGTCAGGCCCTTGGGGGAGGCTCCACGGGGCGTTCTTCGGTGTTGGGACACACGACACGCAACAGGACAGCGTCCACTACTACCACCAGCTCAAGCCCCTCCTGGACACCTACGCCGGCCAAACTCGCCCACCGAACCGAGGCGGGCCTGCCGCCACCGGAACGGACCCGGTGACAACAAGCCCGCCTCTGTGACAGCTATCGTGCTTCGGCTCACACAGGAAATTCAGCGGTCACGCTTTCGCTCCTACTTAGTAGTCCAGGTCCAAATAGTCGATGTCGTTGATTTCAACGTCCGACAGTCCCATAGCGCGACCGCCGCCGTACTGGAAATACAGTTCCTTGAACCCTTCGGCGATGATTCCGCGCATCTGCTGGTCGCTGGCCCCCGTGTCGCGGGCGTCGAAGAGGCGCTGCGCGTACTCCGGGGGGAGGTGCACGGTGAGTCGCCGGAACCGGCCGTCGTCGGTCGTGCCGACCGGCGCGGTGTACCCGAACCGGGCCCTCGTTTCCACGGTGATTCCGCCGGTGGTGGCGGCCTGGCGCTGCCGGCGCTTGCGCACCATGGGCTGCCACCGCTTCCGTACGGCGTCGTCGATCTTCGCGGCGACGTCGGTGCGGGCGTGCTTGCGGGCGCCTCGCCGGTAGCGGTTGACGGAGTCGGCGGTGACGCCGATCTCCTGGGCGACGGCCTTGGCGCTGCCCAACTGCTTGAGGAGGTAGCCGATCTGGCCCTTGAGTGTCTTGGGCGGGTCCTTGGTGAAGGACTCCCGGTCTACGCGCTCGATCGCGTCGTCGATCTCGCCCACAGCCCTACTCCCCTTCGTCCATGACGGCGTCGCCGCCCTTGATGTGGCGGGCTGGGTTGTAGCCCTTCTCCATCAGCTCGACCGCCCACAGCATCGGCTGGACGCCCTCCAGCTTCGCCAGGCCCGGTGTGGGCCCGAGGCGGAACCCGCCGGGCTGCGGCTTGCCGGACGCCGCATAGGGCAGCAAGGCGAGCGGGCTGTCGCCCGGTGAGGGGTAGACGACGCAGTCGGACAGTACGGCGATCGGGTACAGACCCGTCATCTTCGCCATGTTCAGCAGTTTGCGGTGCATGTTGACCCGGGCCTTGGCGATGACGGCCGCGCGGATGTCGGGACGCCAGGTCGGGCGTTCCAGGGCCGGCCAGCGTTCCCCGTCCTTGTAGTGACGGCCCTGGGGGCGCTCGCGCAGCTTGCCCACGCCGCCTTTGACCGTGGCCTTGATGGCGGACAGGACGGCGGCCAGGGCCGGGTCGGCCTGCTTGTGGCGTTCCATCGCGGCCAGGAACTGCGGGTCGGACAGGTCCGCGGTGACGCCGAGGTCGGCGAGGGTGTCGACGTAGGCGTTCTTGAGGCGGTCGTGCCACGGGTCCAGGTAGGAGCCGGTCTCGCGGCGCAGGTACGCCTCGATCGGCTGGACGTTGTAACCGAGCTGCTGGGCGTAGGCCACGGTGTGGGTCTGGTACCAGGCCGGTCCCGTCGGCCTGGTACCGTCCGGTGTGAACGGGCTGGGCAGGCGCGGGTCCAGCTCGATGTGGGACAGGTCGACGGTGCAGCTGCTCCAGCACGCACACCACGTAGGCGTCCCGGTCGACCGCGCCCTGCGGCAGCTTGGCGTTGGAGAACACCGCGCACCGCCACATGGCCGGCACCAGCTCGGCGTCGACCTCACGGGGCAGCAGTGGCCGGTCCTTGACCCGCCGCCGAGACACCGCGGGCAGACGGCGCACCGCCTTCAGAATGCGCCGCCCGGCCGGGGCGGTGGTGCAGCTCTGCGCCGCGGCATACGAACACCTCGTGGTGGCCGCGCTGCACCGCGCACAAGGTGTCGGGTGCGGGCTGCAGGGCGAGCCGGGCGCTCTGCGCGGTCTGAGTGGTGACGTGGGCGGCGAGTAGGTCGAGGGCCGCGTCGTCGCCGAAGAACGCGTGGATCAGGGCGTTCTCGCGTGCGTTGTCCGCACGGTCGACCTCGTCCATGACTTGGTGCTGGATCCAGTCGCGGAACAGGCCGACGAGGTGGCTGTCGATGGGTTCGTTGCTGACGGTGAGGCCGACGGTGGGCGGGTCGCGGGCGGCGGCGTCCAGGAGCCGGTCGATGAGCTCGGCGTGCTGCTGCCACTGCGGAGGGAGCGGGAGACGGCCTGGGCCGGTGGCGTGCTGGTCGACGGTGGCGTGCTGGGCGGGAGAGACGGCTGGCGCGCCTGCTCTGCGGGCGGCGAAGCCGGCTTGGCGGCATCCCTCTTCCCGCCCCAGCCAGCAAAGCAGCATGGCTACGGCACGCCATCCGTGAAGACGCAGCACAGTCTCTTCCCGCAGCAACCGCACTGAACGCCCGGCGTACAGGCCAGGGCGAGCGCGGGCGGGGTGAAGGCGCGGGAGGAAAGTCCGTGTTGCAGGGGAGGAGTTCGTGCCGCTTCCCGCCGTGCGGGAGAAGCCGGGTGCACCGGCGCTGGATGGGCCCTGTGGGGGCGGAGGCCGCTCGGGGGCCACCGCCGCCACTGAGGACCGCTGAAACCCGCGCCCCGCGGGCGCCCGGCCGCAGCCGTCCCTGGCCTGGCCGCGCCCTGCCCGTCGGGTGCAACGAGCGGCGCTCCCTCGAAGCGGCCGAGCGACGGTCTGCCGCCGGCCCTCCGTCATCGCGAGCCCGCCGCGGGCAGACCGCAGCAGAACCGGATCCGTGAGTGCCGGGCACCATACGGACGAGGCACGGTTCCCGATGCCTGCCGTCGGTACCCCGCTGCCGGCCGGCAGGGCCGTCAGCAGCAGACGGCCGGCAGCTCCGGGAAGGCGGACAGGCGGACCGCCGCGTCCGCCGCGTGTACCAGGGGAGGTTCCCGGGGCACAGGTGGGGCCGTATCGTCGTGTTCGGCTTGCCTAAGACGGTGTCCCCACCGGCCTCTGCCCGTTGCGCCGCGGGTGCCTCTAGGAAGCCTGTCCCCCGGCCCCGACCTCAGCGGGGACTGTGGGGGCGGACTGGGTTTCGCAGTCGGGGTCAGCCGCCATGATCGGGTGGCTGAGGAGAAGATCCTCCGAAATGCCCTGCGCGTTGGCGAGGAGCAGACCGTGGGGTTCGAGTTCATCGAGCACGAGCTCGATCGTGTCGTGCATGGTCCGGATCTGATCGCCGGTCAGGCGCCCCTCTACGAGGAGGTCTCCTGTGTGGGCGGCGATGTGGTGCAGCGCGAAGAGCCGGTGGAGGGCATACAGGAGGCGCTTGGTCTCAGGGCCAGCCGCTTGCTGAGCGGCCCTCAGCAGTTCCTGGGCTGCGAGGAAGGGGGCGTAGGCATCCACCAGTCGCAGCGCGGGCAGGACGGTCCGCTGGAGGGCATTGCCGGGGCGGCGCTGGGGGCGCCCCGGGCTGCTAGCGCCGTCGTCCGTTGCCTCGGGTGTCTCGTCCGTTCCGCGGAGCCGCTCGGCGGCGCGGTCGCGCCATATTCGGGCGATGTCGGCGAGTAGTTCCTGTAGGGATTCAGAGTCGGTGAGGTCACTTGGCCGGGGGCGGAGTTTCTCGCCGGTGAAGTGGCCCATGACCAGCTCCATGCCAGCTTTGATCCAGATCACCTTATTGTCGCCTTCTGCGGTGATGGCGCCCTCACCTGCCGCGCGCTGGAAGGCGATGCCGTTGGCCAGGAGAAGCCCCTGCGCTCCGCAGCGCTCGCGGCACTCGTCCATCACCTCGCGCCCGCGCCAGGTGATCCACCCCTTGGTGATAGCCGCCAGTCGTTCGGCGTCGGCGCGTTCTTCCGGTGTGGTGGCCTGCTCCCAGGAACGGACCGCCGAACGGTGGAGAAAGGTCGCGGCGTAGGCAGTCGCCAGGGCTTCGAGCAGTGGCGCGTGGTGGCTTCGGTGGTGCCACAGCGGGACGCTGCCGCCTCTGGTGCCGCTGGAGGTATGCCGGATGTGGGCGTAGCGGACGGCAACGGTCAAGGCGTGGCGGGTGGCACCCAGGACGGATGCCTGCATGCACAGCTTCCCGTCGGTGACCCGCTCTACTGAGCTGTGGAACCGCTTAAGGGTGCCCCCGACGGTGCTGGTGTAGATACCCTCCGGCGTCAGCCGGCCGTGAGCGGACTGCACCATTGCTTCGTATGGCAGACGGACTCGGGTGAAGGTCGTCATGCAGTGGTCGACGGGGGCTCCCGCGGTCTGCGGCAGGCGCTCGATGGAGATGCCCGGCAGGGATTCTCCGGTAGTGGCGTCGTGGAGATCCACAAGGAAGAGGTGCACGCCCTCGTCCTTGCCGGCGACGATCAGGCGAGCCGCGACCAGGGCCGTCTTGGGGCCGCCGGTCGAGCTGGTGTTCGGCATGAACTTAGCTGCGCCAGGTCCGGGCGTGTGAAGAATGAACTCGCGGCTGGCGGGGTCCCAGGTGGAAGTGGTTTTCAGCTGTGGGGCGTTGTTGCCGTAGTCCCGTTCCGTGCAGAGGAAGACGCCAGTGCGGTCCATGGCCGCGAAGGGGCGCAGATCGTATCCATTCGTGTCTTCGAAGTTCGTCAGGCTGCCCAGGAAGAGGTTGTAATGGATGGTCAGGATCGTGCCGAGCCCTGGATCGACCGGGCCTACCCACTCATGCAGGGCTGTGAGCCGCGACGGGTCCTGGGCGAGGGCCTCGGGGCTGTCGGGGCCGTCAAGAAGGAGTTTGTTGAGATGACGCAGGCGTTGGTAGCTGAGCGCCATGCGGTCCTCGGGCGGCAGCTCGCGATGGTGGAAGGCGCTGGTGCTGAAGAAGTCGCGCCAGGGCCTGTGGATCTGGTCGAACCGGCCGGCAAAGAGTGCTCGGGTAAGGTCTGCTGCAACGGAGTGGTCCTTCTGCGAACGCGTCTGGGTGATCACTCAGCGGACGATAGGCCATGCCACCGGGCGTGTTCAGCATGATCATTCCCACGATTCCGCAGCTTGGAAATGTGGTACTCCGATTGAACTCGTAGTCGCCCGAGGGGATGACGTTCCTTGATCCCTGCGGTACGCCATGGTGGTGAGGTATGCGCAGGCGGGTGGGTACA
>NZ_JBIAXM010000086.1:0-6599 GCF_042896695.1 Streptomyces sp. NPDC001270
CCCGCCTCCGTACATCTGCCGACGTCGCAAGGTTCCTCGCTTCCGACCCCACCCAAACCAAGATCAAAAAGACGAGTTAAAGATCTGCACGCCCTTAGCCGGGCGGGGGCCTAACTGCTGCCTGGGCCCGGTCCGGCCGGGCCATTCAGGGCTGAGAGGCGGTCAGCTCCTCGATCCGCTCGGCGAATCCGTCGGTCGGCAGGAAGAGGCCCACGTCGTCGACGTATTCGATGGCGGTGGGGACGTAGCTGACCACGGCGGCGGCCTCTGGCAGGACGACGTGTCTCAAGGTGACCGTGGCTGTGGGAGGGCGGTCCTCCATCCCGATGGTCAGCAGAGTCCAGCCCCCAAGACTGGTGGGGGAGCCGCCGTCCCAGCCCGGCCAGGGATCAGGGTAGGGCTGGATCGATTCAGCGGAGCGGTCAGGAATCATCTGGGCACGCCACAGGTCCGCTTCCCGGGTCTCTCCCAGGGAGAGGTGGTGAAGGTAGCAGGCGGCTGTCGGGTCGCCGGCGCCCGCTGCGAACTGCCACCAAAAGCGCGCGCTGTCCTCCCTGGCCGCCAATTGGAGGACGCAGCCCAGGACGGTGGCACCGTCGGTGTCGACGAGACGGTGTGCGACGAAGTTGGCCATCTGGTGGAGCGCGTCAGCCTGTCCGACGACGCCCCGGCTGAGAGCGCGCAGAGCCCCGGCCGCGTCGATGCGGAGTTTCTCCTCCGGCTGCCAGGGCGCGTCACCGCGAGGAGGGCGGAAAGCTTGCGCAAGGCCGGTCTGCATGGCGTCGTCGAGGCGGAGGGCCCCGTGCAACAGCCGGTCGGCGACCCGGGCGGCGATGCGACGCTCGGCCATCTCGGTGTCCTCGTCGAGGTAGATGCTGTTCTCCAGCCGCGCCTTGGCCAGTACCCGATCAATCTGCGAGCTCATCGTGGCCCCTTTCGTACTCGTCCAGCCCGAGCGCCTGCTTCAGCCGCCGTCTCGCGTAGCGAACGGTGGACCGGACTCCTGCCACGGTGATGCCCATGATGTCGGCGGTCTCCGCTGTGCCGTATCCGAGGCAATAGCGCAGCACGACGACGTCGAACTGCCGCTCCGGGAGGGCGCTGATGGCCTGGTAGATGCTGAGCGACTCCTCCAGCTCGCCGATCGGGTCGACGGCGTGACGGAGATCGCGGGTCTCGAAAGCCGCGGTGTCCACGATCGACGGACGGCGCCCGCGGGCCCGAGCAACGTCGACGGTGCGGTGCTTGACCACCTTCCAGGCGTACGCCTCCGGAACCGGCTGGCTCAGCGCCTCGGGCCAGTTGAGGGCCAGTTGCTCGAACGCAGTGTCCACGGCCTCCTCCGCGTCTGCTCGCGAACCCAGGAACAGTTCGGCCCAGCGGACGTAGGCGGCACGACAGAGCTGGTGGAAGGCTCGGAAATCAGCCGGGAGTTTCGGCAAGGAGTCCGCGCTGCTCAGGAGCGGCCTGACCGGGTTCTCCTCGGTCACCGCATCCCCTCCCCGCGGTGACTGCGGGCCAGCAAGATCACGGTGGTCCCCTGCGGCGTGCTGCCTCAGGCCACGGCCGCGGAACCGGCCCCCTCGCCCATGAGATGAATCGTCACGGACTTTCAGGTCCCTCCCAGTAGCTGCGTGCGGCGCCCCCCGACACCGCAGAGAACGCGGGCTGCGTCTCTGCCCCGTAAGCGTTCGCGAGCCCCCGAACGTGCATTCCGACGACCAAGAAATCTTACCCTGAGCTACCATCCAGTCACATATGTGCGAACATGCCAGAGGATATGAGGGTTTTCTGTCCATTTAATGCCAAGTGGCTACCCGGGCCGAGAGCGGGGACGACGTGCCGAGAGCCGACGGTTGGGTCTGTCGGATCCAGCAGACCCAACCGGGATGGGTCTCCCCCATGCCCTGGCCGGGCAGCCCACAGCCAGGGCCGCACCTTCGGATTTCGCCAGCCGTGGTTTGCGAGCAGCTGAGTGAGCGGGGCCCGGCAAACCGGGCCCCGCTCGTGGTCGTCCACCGCTGCAACAGCGAGCGACCGAATTCCCCTGTTGTGTCGAGTGGCAACGGCCGGGGAAGCCGCAGATCAGAAGATTCCTGGTCGTCCCTGCTTACATACCGAGGGCACAGGAAGGCGCGGAGAGCCGGCGGACGAGCGCAGCTGCGTGCCGGGCCGAGAAGTCCGGGAAGCCCAGGGCCGGCCAGGAAGTCCGGCGCGCAAGGCGGCCAGGCCACGTCTGCGGCCATGGCGAGGGCATGCGCCTGTCCGGAGACCTCCGGCGGGTATGTCGAAGTGGCGGTGAGGGGCGGTGAACGGGCGTAGCCGTCTCTCCGTCCTCCGGAGGCCGAAAGGCCCGCGTCCCGCCCCCCGGTGGCCAGGAACCGGAGACAGGCGGATCCCCTGACACGATGCGAATCGGTATGACCATGCCTGCCTCCTTCCGTCTAGCGGGCCTGGGCTTTCGGATTTCCTAGGCCGTTTCGTGGACTCATCACAGCAGGCAACGGGCCGGTTCTCAAGCCTTGCTGAGCCGTCGAAGAGGGACACGGGGAACCCGGCCCGTACTTCTTCGAGTCTGCGGCTGGGCGTGGTCTGCAGCAATGCCTGGGGAGCGTTCCACGAGAGCTGGGACAGGATGAAACGGCGCGGGAGAACGGCCTTGTCGGTGTTCGTTGCTGGGCACGAAAGTAACGGTGAGACTCCTGTCTGTCGGCTCTGCAAAGCAGACAGATGATCTTTGGGGGTCTCGGTGTCGAGTGGCAACGAGCCGAGGAGGAAACCCAGGTGAACAAGAACGCGCCCGTGCACACGTTATGTGTCGAGGGTCCGTCCGGTGCCGACAGCCAGGCACTGCCGGCACCGGCCGTGGTTGTGGTTGTCGTAGTCCTGCTCATTACCGCGGGCCTGCTGGTGTACGGGATGGCCCTGCAGGCGGTCGTCACGGCCGTGGTTGCGGGCGGGCTGATGGGCAAGGAACTCGTCCGCGACCTGGTCGCCGTCTTCTCCTCCCGTCAGGTCTAGCGGGGGACCGGCGGATGGGGCGCATCAACGGCGCCCTGGCACAGCACAACCCCACGAAGACGCTGGCGCAGTGGCTTGAGTCGCTGCGCCGGCGGTCGGGGCTGAGCTGGAGCCAGATGGCGCAGACCGCCAGCGAAATGGACCTCCGGGTCTCCCGGTCGACCTTGTTCAGGGCAGCCCAGGACGAGAAACTTCCGAGGTGGAAGACCGTACAGGCGTTCACGCGCGCGTGCGGAGGAGATGAGCGCGAAGCGAAGCGGCTGTGGGCCAGGGCGGACCGGTGTGGGTCCGGCCCGACCGGTGAGGAGCCGCGCATCGTGGTGCTGCCGGCGGAGTTCATCACCGAGCCCTGGCAGATCGTCCAGGCGATGAAGCGTATGCGTCGGGAGCACGGCAACCCCACGCTGCGGGAACTGGAAAAGAGGGCGTACATCGACCTCAAGAACAAGGTGAGCCTGCTGCCGAGAAGTACCGTCGGTGCTGTTCTGCGAGGGCGGATGCCCGCCAAGAATCTGCTGCTGAGCTTCGTCCGCTACTGCGGGAACATCCCGGAGAGTCAGCTCCAGGGATGGGAGGACGCCTGGGAACGGGCGAATGCCTTCCGAAAGGGGGAGCTTCGAACGACAGCTGCGGAAATGCCGGAAGAACTTGCACGAGTCCAGGATGAGCTGAAGCGCACTCGCGAGCAGCTGGAACAGGCCACTACGGAGCTCGCCCGCACCGCGCGGCAGAAACCCATGCGGGTGGTGCTCCCCCCGCTCAGGCCAGCTGAACTGGTGCCGTCTTTGGCCCATTCGAAGAAGAACGGGCCCCCGCCTCAGGCGAAGATGAAAGACAGGCAGCGGAGAAGCAGCCGAAGGACGCTACGGGCCGGTTGATGTCGCACAGTACGTGCCCGACGACCCTTCGGATATTCGTGAGGCAAGTACGAGAAGTCCGCACTTGCCTCACGTTCGCCGCGATCCCAGATAAACGACGGCCTCAAGGTGGTTAGGCTCGCCACTCCCGCTCGACGTTCCTACATGCAGGAGGTCAGCGGGGCGGCGGGTCGAGCCTCTGCCCCGGCTGGCGGTGCCGAGGCTCTCGTGCCGCGCCTGCCGCGCGCGGGCGCGAGAACTCGGCGGTCGGTCGCACTTGTTGGACCCAACAGGTCTAGGGTGTGTTTCAGAAGTGGATCTTGGTGTGTCAAGATCCACTTCGTGGGGCGACACGATCTGACGAATGCGCAGTGGGCGAAGCTGGAGCCGTTGCTCCCGGTCGGGAAGAAGCCCGGACGGCCGCCAGTGCACACCAAGCGGCAGCTGATAGACGGCATACGCTGGCGCACCCGCTCTGGTGCTCCGTGGCGGGACGTGCCCGAGCGGTACGGCCCATGGGAGACCGTCTACGGCCTCTTCCGGCGTTGGCAGCGGGACGCAACCTGGCACCGCATCTTCGAACAGCTGCAGGCCCAGGCCGATGCCGACGGACTGATCACCTGGGACGTCTCGGTGGACTCGACCATCGCCCGCGCCCACCAGCACGCGGCGGGTGCCCGTAAAAAGGGGATCTGCAGGTCGAGCCGCCGGGCGGTGTCTTCACCGAGCCCGACGACCACGGGCTCGGCCGCTCCCGGGGCGGACTGACCACCAAGCTCCACCTGGCGGTCGAGCAGGCTCAAAAGCCGATGTCACTGGTCATCACGGCCGGACAGCGCGGCGACTCCCCGCAGTTCCAGGTGGTTCTGGGCCGTATCCGGGTACCCAGGCTCGGGCCGGGCCGCCCGCGCACCCGACCGGACAAGGTCCGTGCCGACAAAGCGTACGGCTCCCGCGCGAACCGCGCCTACCTGCGCAAGCGCGGTATCCGCTGCACGATCCCGGAGAAGCGCGACCAGATCGCCAACCGCAAGAAGCGTGGTTCGCACGGCGGCCGGCCACCGAAGTTCGACACGGCCGACTACAAAAAGCGCCACGCGGTGGAGTGCGGAATCAATCGCCTCAAGCGCCACCGCGCGGTCGCCACGCGATACGACAAACTCGCCGACCGCTACGAGGCGACCGTGCTGGTCGCAGCCATTAACGAGTGGCTGTGACCAGCACTTTCGAAACGCACCCTAGTACTGCAATCACAGTTACTGGTGGGGCAGTTGTGAGCTCTGCCCGTGGTTGTGGTTGTGTTCTGCCGTGTCTGTGGATCTCGGGGTGGGGCAGATCGAGGCATGGCAGGAGATGCTGTCCGGTCTGCATGCGCGGTTCGCCGCTCGTTTTTCCAGGTCGGAGCCGCGTGCGCGAGCGCTGACCTACATGACCGGGCTGCTCGCGCCGCTGGAGCGGAAGAACGGGTGGACGCTCGCTGAACGTGCCGGCGAGGGGCATCCGGTCGGGATGCAGCGCCTGTTGGGCGAGGCGGACTGGGATGCGCGACGACGTGCGGGACTTTGTCGTGGAGGCCATCGGCACCCGGGACGGGATCCTGATCGGCGATGACACCGGCTTCCTGAAGAAGGGCACACGCTCGGCGGGTGTCCAGCGCCAGTACACCGGAACCGCGGGCAGGACCGAGAACTCCCAGGTCGGCACGTTCCTGGCCTATGCCTCGTCCAAGGGGCGAGCGTTGATCGATCGGGAACTGTACCTGCCCGCCTCCTGGACGGACGACCGTGAGCGCTGCCGGGCGGCAGGCGTGCCCGACGAGGTGCCGTTCGCGACGAAGAACGAACACTTCCGGTGGATGCTTCAGCGCGCGATCGACGCCGGGGTGCCGTTCGCGTGGGTGACCGCGGACGATGCCTACGGGCAGGTCAAGCACCTGCGGTTCTGGCTGGAACAGCGCGGGGTCGGCTACGTGCTGGCCACCAAGGTCAACGACACCGTGATCACCACCGGGTGGCGCGAGGTCCGGGTGGACGAGCTGGTCGCCGCCCTGCCCCGGCAGGCATGGAAGCGCCTGTCCGGCGGCCCCGGCTCTCACGGCGAGCGGGTCTACGACTGGGCCCGGGTGGCGATCCGCCCCGCGTGGCACGACGGCGTCGGCCACTGGGTCCTGGCCCGCCGCTCCGTCAAGGACCCCACCGATATCGTCCACTACGTCTGCTACGGCCCCGTCGCCACCCGTCTGAAGGACCTGGTCAAGGTCGCCTCGGCGAGGTGGGCCATCGAGGAGTCGTTCCAGGTCGCAAAGAACGAGTGCGGCCTGGACCACTACCAGGTCCGCCGCTACGACGCCTGGTACCGACACATCACCCTCGCCATGGCCGCCCTCGCCGCACTCACCGCCATCCGCGCCGAGGAGCTGGAAAAGGGGCCGCCGATTAGGACAAAACGATCTGATACCCCTGTCCGTCGCGGAGATCCGCCGCCTCATATGCCTGGTCCTCCACCCCCCACCGGCTCACCCCGCAGCATCATCTGCGCTGGTCATGGTGGAGACGCCTCAGCCAGACCCGCGCCCGCCGCAGCCACTACAAACGCCGAGGTCACATCCTGCAATTGTGATTGCAGTACTAGACGAGTAAGTCCGATCTCCGGTCAATGGTCGTAGGCGATCAGTGACCGGGTGATCGGCGCGTTGGTTGCGTTGTTGTGCCAGATCGCGGC
>NZ_JBIAXM010000087.1:0-5825 GCF_042896695.1 Streptomyces sp. NPDC001270
TACGTCGGCAAATCCACCCACCCCGACGCCGGCACCACCCCCGACCAGTCCACCCCCACACCCCGCACGAACAACTCGGCCACCGAAACCAGCAGGGTCCGGTCTTCCGGGCGGCCGTCGCGGAGGGACGCGACGCATGCCACCTCAGCACCCACGGCGGCCGCTGTCTCCTCCACCAGGCCGGTCAGGGCCGCACCGGGACCCAGTTCCACGAACAGCGCGCCGCCGTACTCCACCGCGGCCTCGATCCCCTCGGCGAACCGCACCGGCCGCCGCACGTGTCCGGCCCAGTACTGCGGGTCAGCCAGCTCACCGGGCTCGGCCAGCCGTCCGGTCACATTCGAGACCACCGGAGTCACTGGCGGCCGCCACACCACCTCGGTCAGTTCCGCGGCGAAGTCGGCCAGCATCGGCTCCATCCTCAGCGAGTGGAACGCATGCGAGACCGCCAACCGCTTCGTCTTGTGTCCCTGCTCTCGCAACCGGCCGACTGCCGCGAGGACCGCGTCCTGATCGCCGGAGAGAACCACGGAGGACGGCCCGTTGATCGCCGCGACCTCCACGCCTTCGCCCAGCAGTCCTGCAACCTCCTCCTCACCGGCGGCCACCGCGACCATCGCCCCGCCCGGCTCCAACGCCTGCATCAGCCGACCCCGGGCCGCGACCATCCGCGCCGCGTCGTGCAGCGACAAGGCACCCGCGGCATACGCCGCAGTGATCTCACCGACCGAATGCCCGATCACGACATCCGGCCGCACGCCCCACGACTCCAGCAGCCGGAACAAGGCACTCTCCACCGCGAACAGTCCCGCCTGCGTGAACACCGTCTGGTCCAGAAGTTCGGCACTGCCCCTCACTCTGCCAAGAACCACCTCACGTACCGGATGGTCAACCCACCCGGCCAGCCACCTGTCCAACTGCTCACACGCCTCGTCCAACGCCTCCGCGAACAGCGGATACCGCTCATACAGCTCCCGGCCCATTCCTGCCCGCTGCGACCCCTGCCCCGGAAACACCCACACCACCTTGCCCGGCGACCCCGCGTTCCCCGCCACGACACCGGACGCGCTCTCACCCCGTGCCAGCGCTTCGAGCCCGGCAACTGCCTGCATGTTCGAGTCCGCCACCACCACGGCACGCTCGTCCAGCACCGCCCGGCCGGACACCAGCGCCCCGGCCACACCCGCCAACGACACCTCACCGGCTCCCTTGAGGAACGACGCCAGCCGACCGGCCTGGCCCGCCAAGGAACCGGCGCCGCGCGCAGACACCACCAGAGGCATCGCACCCGCCTGCGGCGAGGCGGGCGGCATTTCCGCGGCGGGCGCCTCCTCCAAGATCAGATGTGCGTTCGTCCCACTGATCCCGAACGAGGACACACCGGCCCGACGCGGGTGACCGTTGCGCGGCCACTCTCGCGCCTCGGTCAGCAACTCCACCGAGCCCACGGACCAGTCCACCTGACTCGTGGGTTCGCCCACGTGCAGTGTCGGAGGCATGACACCGTGCCGCAGCGCCTGTACCATCTTGATCACGCTGCCCACACCCGCGGCCGCCTGCGTGTGACCGATGTTCGACTTCAACGAACCGAGCCACACCGGACGCGCCGGGTCCCGGTCCTTCCCGTACGTCGCCAGCAACGCCTGCGCCTCGATCGGGTCCCCCAGCGCCGTCCCGGTTCCGTGCCCCTCGACCACGTCCACGTCGGACGGCGAGAGCCCGGCATTCGCCAGCGCGCTGCGGATCACCCGCTGCTGCGACGGACCGTTCGGCGCCGTCAGACCGTTCGACGCACCGTCCTGGTTCACCGCACTGGCACAGAGCACCGCCAGAACACTGTGTCCGCGCTCCTGCGCCACCGACAGCCGCTCCAGCACGACCACTCCGACGCCTTCGGACAGGCCCATGCCGTCCGCACCGTCCGCGTACGCCTTGCAGCGCCCGTCCTCGGCGAGTCCACGCTGCCGGGAGAACGACACAAAGGATCCGGGCTTCGCCATCACCATCACGCCGCCCGCCAGCGCCGTCGAGCAGTCGCCCTTCCGCAACGCCTGTGCGGCAAGGTGCATCGCCACCAGCGACGACGAACACGCCGTGTCGATCGTGACCGCAGGACCCTCGAATCCGAATACATAGGACACCCGGCCGGACGCGACGCACGGCGCCGCCCCCGTGCCCACGAAACCCTCCAGCTCCGGAGTGACCACGCCAGCACCGGCGCCATAGCCCTGACTGGACAGCCCGGAGAACACGCCGACATCGGCGCCCTTCAAGGAAGCCGGGTCGATGCCCGCCCGTTCCAGCGCCTCCCAGGACGTCTCCAACAACAACCGCTGCTGCGGATCCATCGCCAGCGCCTCACGCGGCGAGATCCCGAACAGCCCCGCGTCGAAGAGGCCCGCCGTGCGCAGGAACCCGCCCTGGCTCACGTAGGACGTACCCGCATGGTCCGGGTCCGAATCGAACAGGCCCTCCAGGTCCCAGCCCCGGTCCTCGGGGAACTCGGAGATGGCGTCGACCCCGTCGACCACCAGCTTCCACAGATCCTCGGGCGAGGACACCCCACCCGGGTAGTGACACGCCATGGAGACGATGGCGATCGGCTCCCGCTCCTGGTCCTCGATCTCACGCAGCCGCTTGCGGGCGTCACGGGCGTCGGCGATGGCCCTCTTGAGGTAATCGCGGAGTTGTACCTCGTCAGCCACTGAACTCAAACCCCCAGGAGTTGTCCGTGTGCGATTGCTGTTGATACGAGCGGTGCGGTTCAGTCGAGCCGGTCGACGAGCGCGAACAGTTCCTCGTCGCTGGCGGTGTCGAGGTCTTCGTTGGAGGTGTCCACGGGAGCGCCTGCCGTCTCGGCCGCCTTCAGCAGTTCCCGCAGGCGCCCAGTGATCCGGTCGCGGGCCTCTTCGTCGGCCGCAGAGATGGCCTTCTCCACGCCGGCGAGCCCTGCCAGGACCGGATCGGCCGGGGAAATCCCGTCGACGGCGAGTTCGTCGCGCAGGTGGCGGGCGAGGGCCTGCGGGGTCGGGTGGTCGAAGACCAGCGTCGCGGGCAGCTTCAACCCGGAAGCCTCACGCAACCTGTTCCGCAGCTCCACTGACGTCAACGAGTCGAAACCGGCATCCTTGAACGCCGCGTCCGCACGGACGGCCCCCGCTTCGGCGTGACCGAGAACGATCGCGACCTGAGCACGGACCAGGTCGAGAAGCAGCGCCTCCTGTTCCTCCGCGGCGAGCCCGGTCAGCCGGCGAGCCAGCCCGCCGTCCCCGCCGGCCGCCGCCCGCGCCGACTGCCGTCCCACCTTGACCAGGCCGCGCAGCAGGTGCGGGACGCCACCGCCGGTCAGCGCGTCGGCACGCACCTCGCGCAGGTCCAGCTCGATCGGCACGAGCAGTGCCTGCTCGGATCCCATGGCGACGTCGAACAGCTCCATGCCGTCCGCGGACCTGAGGGCCAGGACGCCTCCACGTCCCTCGCGCCGGGTCATCCGGGTCCTGGTGAGGTCGTCGATGTTGTCCGCCATCCCGGTGATCTGCCCCCACGGTCCCCAGGCCAGCGACAAGCCCGGCAGGCCCGCCGCCCGGCGGTGGGCCATCAACCCGTCCAGGAAGGCATTCGCCGCCGCGTAACCGGCGCTGCCCGCACCCATGAAGATCGACGAGGCGGACGAGTAGACGACGAACGCATCGAGATCCAGGCCGCGGGTCAGCTCGTCGAGATGCCGCACCGCGTCCACCTTCGGCCCGAACACACCCGCCAGCCGCTCCGGGGTCAACGCCCCGATGACGCCCGCGTCGAAGACACCAGCCGTGTGCACCACACCGGTCAGCCGGTGTGCTTCGGGCACGGACGCCAACAGAGCCGCCACCTGATCACGATCGGAGACGTCGCAGGCGACGACAGAGATCTCGGCACCCTGCTCGGCGAGCTCGGCCACCAGGTCCGCCACGCCTTCCGCGGCGCGACCCCTACGACTGGCCAGCAGCAGATGTCGTACACCGTGCCGGGTGACCAGGTGGCGCGCCGCGAGACCGCCCAACGACCCCGCGCCCGAGACCAGAACCGTCCCTTCCGGGCCGAACACGACAGGTGCGTCGGAGGGGTGATCGGTGACGCGGACGAGCCGTGGCACGGAGACGGTCGTTCCGCGGACCGCGATCTGTGGCTCACCGCTTGCCAGCACCGGCCCCAGGACCGGCTCCACTCCGCCCTCGGCCGCCGGATCGAGGTCCAACAGGATGATCCGGTCCGGGTTCTCGGACTGAGCTGCACGAACCAGCCCCCACACCGCCGCCGCGTCCGGATCGGCCACCACGCCGTCACCAGCGGGCACCGCGCCGCGGGTCGCCACCACCAGTCGCGACTCCGCCGATCCGGCCTCGGCGAGCCACGCCTGGACGACACCCAGCACCCGGGAGGTCAACGCAAGTGCCGTGTCGTCGCCGCCGGTCGCTCTCAACACCGCCACGGCGGGGCGGTCGTCGGCGAGGGCCACCACGTCGTCACCGTTGATCACGGGCACCCACGGCGGTGCAGGCTCCCCATCGGCCGAGGGCAGTTCGGTCCAGTCCACTCGGAACAGGGAATCGCCGACCGTCCTGTCCACCGATGTCTCCAACTGCTCGGCGGACACCGCCCGCAACACCAGCGATTCCATCGTCAGGACCGGGCGGCCGGTCTGATCGGCGGCTTGTACCGACAGTGCCTCCGGGCCGGCCGGCGCGACGCGCACCCGCAGTGCCGAAGCACCAACGGCGTGGAGCACCAGACCGTTCCACGCGAACGGCATCACCGACTGCCCGGGGCGTTCCCCCGTCGTGTCCGTCACGGCGGCGATCGTTCCGGTCTGCAGGGCCGCGTCCAGCAACGCGGGATGGATACCGAACCCAGCGGCTTCGTCCCGTCGCTCCTCGGCCAGGGCGACCTCGGCGAAAACCTCCTCGCCGCGCCGCCATACCGTCCGCACACCCTGGAACGCGGGCCCGTACGCGTAACCACGCCGGAGCAGGTCGGTGTAGAAATCCCCGACCTCGACCGGCCGCGCACCCGGAGGCGGCCAAGCGGTGAAGTCGTACCCGGTGCCCCTCCCGCTCGGCGCTGCCGACAGCACACCGGTGGCGTGCCGCGTCCACGCATCCCCGCTGTCCTCGCTGTCCTGGCGCAGCGAGTACACGTCCACCGTGCGCGAACCGTTCCCGTCCGGACCGCTCACCGCGACCTGTACACGGATGCCGCCGTGCTCGGGCAGCACCAGCGGTGCTTCCGTGACGAGTTCGTCCAGGACCGGGCATCCGACCTCGTCACCGGCGCGTACCGCCAACTCGACCAGCCCGGTGCCGGGGAACAGCGTCATTCCGCCGACCGCGTGATCGGCCAGCCAGGGGTGCGACCTCAACGACAGCCGTGAGGTGAACACCAGCCCGTCCGACTGCGGCAGCTGCACCACCGCACCGAGCAGCGGGTGATCGACACCCACCAGCCCCAGTGACGGCGCGTCCGTCGCCGCCCCGGTCGGGTGGAGCCAGTAGTGCCGGTGGTCGAAGGCGTACGTCGGCAGGTCGAGACGTCCCGTAGAGGCGGAAGGCAGTACGCCGCTCCAATCGAGCGCGACACCCCGCACGAACAGCTCGGCCATCGAGGTCAGCAGTCGCCGCGGACCACCGTCCGCACGGCGCAACGAGCCGACGACGACCACGTCGTCGACGTCCGTGCCGTCAACGATCTCGGTGATCGCCTGAACCAACACCGGGTGCGCACTGACCTCGACGAACACCCCATACCCCTGGCTCAGCAACTCCGCCACCGCCGGACCGAAACGCACC
>NZ_JBIAXM010000088.1:0-5436 GCF_042896695.1 Streptomyces sp. NPDC001270
CCGACGACATCTTCGAACGCCTCGCCGGCTATCTGAACCGCCTACCGAACCCCAAATCCTAGATATGCGGCCCTTCCGAGACTCAGGACACTAGCGGTGGACGCCTCCGTTTGCGCGGCGTTGGCCGCCTCGTGCGCACCGGCAGCGTCCTTCTCCGCTTCCGTCGCGGCATCCCATGCGGCCGCGGCCTCACCCTGCGCGGCGTTCGAGGCACTGCGGGCGAGCACGGCGTCGGCGTTGGCCTGCCGGTCGTACTCGACGGTTTTCGCCTCGGACTGCTGGGCGGCTGCCGCATCCCGTGCCGCGGCAGCCGCCGAAGCACGGGCCTTGCCCACCGAGACGGCCGCCCTCGCTGCCTCGTCCGCCGCTTTGGCCGCGGCCTCGGCGGCGAGCTTGGCGTCCGCGTCTGCGGCCTCGGCGGCGTCCTTGGCGGCCTGGGCCTGCTCTTTCGCGTCAGCGGCCTTGGCGTCGGCGGCGGCCGTCTGCTGTTCAGCCAGGCTCTTGGCCTGCTGGCCCACCAGCACCGCCATGCCGGCGGAGGCGTCGGTCTCCTGGTACGGGCTGCCGAGGCTGATCGCCTCGTTGGCCGGGTCGATCACCTGAGCCGCGGCGTCCCGGGTGGCGGAGGCCGCCTGCGAGGCCGCCATCGCGTACCCGGCGGTACGCGCGCTCTCCTTATCGGCCGCTGTCGCCTCCGCGCGCGCTGCGGTCGCGTGCGCGCGGGCCTCGACGGCCTTAGCGGCCGCGGCACGCGCGTACTCCTCGGCCTCCTTGACGTGCTCAGCTGCCTTCTTCGACGCCTCGATCGCGTCAGCCGCAGCCGCGTGCGCCACCTTGACCTGGGCGCGGGTGGTCGCCGCGTCGCGTTCGGCGGCGTCGGCCGCCGACTCGGCACGGTCGGCCGCTGCGGTGGCCTCGGTCGCCGCCGCGCGTGCCGCGATCGCCGCTTCACTGGCGTCGTCGGCAGCACTGCGCGCGGTCCGCAGCGCCCTGGGCCTCGTCGGCCGCAGCCCTGGCTTCAGTGGCGGCGGCACGTGCGTCCTCGGCGTCCGCAGTACCGGCCGCCGCCGCGGCAGCCGCTTCAAGCGCACGGGCACGAGCCGTGCGGGAATCCCGGCGCTGCTCGGCCGCGACGGCCTCGTCCCGGGCCTTGCCGGCCCGGTTCTCCGCCTCCACCGCGTCCCGGCGCTTGTCGGCAGCGACACCGCCCGCCGACTCGGCCCGTTCACGGGCCGCCGCGGCGTTGGCTTGTTCGTTCTTCGCCCGCTCCTCCGCCTCGGCGGCCTTGGTCCGTTCAGCATCGGCCTTCTTGCGGGCGGCGGCGGCGTTGTCCCGCTCGCTCTCCGCGGTCTTCCGCTTCGCCGCGGCGTCAGCGGCGGCTGCCTTGGCGACGTCCTCGGCGGCCTCGGCCCGCTCCCGTGCGTCCTTGGCCTTGGCGGCCTCGTCGGCGGCCAGGTCCGCCTGCTCGGCGGCGGCGTCGGCGGCCAGTCCGGCCTGTCGTGCGCTCTCCTCCGCCGCGGCCCGCCGGTACTGCGCCTCCAGCGCGTGCGCTTCCGTCTTGGCGCGTGAGAAGACCGCGCCGCTGTCCGCGACGGTGGCCTCGGACGCTTCCAGCGCGGTCCCGGCGGCCTTCAGGGCGGCGTCGGCGCCCGCAGCCGACGCCTTGGTCACCTGCGCCGACTGCTGGGCGTAGGCGAGACCGCGGCCACGTGGGGCGCCCGCCTTCTCGGCGACCTTCGCCGCCGCGGCCTCCGCGGTGTCGACGGCATCGGCCTGGGTTTTTGCGTCCTCGGTGTACGTCTGGGCCAGGCTGATCTGCGCCTTGATCTTCGACTGGGCGTTGGCGAGGCCCGTCTCGATCATTTTCTTCTCGGCCGCTGTCGGCTCCCAGGCCGTTCCTCGGTCACGCTGCCAGGTGAGAATGGTCTCGGCGACCCATGCCTGCCCGACCGCCTCGACCATCGCCTCCGAGGCGTTCCACATGTCGTTGTATGCCTTGGCCTCGGCCGCGACGATGGCATTGCGGTACTCCGCCTGCCCGTCCAGTTCGGCCTGCCACTCGGCACGGGCGGTCTCCACCGCCTCGGTCAGCGCCCGGTAGGGGTCGGCCGGATTCTCCGAGTCGCAGTTGGCGAAGCGGGTCTTGAGGGATTCGACCTCCGTACGGAACTCCAGCGAGTCGGGCTCCGGGGCGCTCGTGGGAAAACCGCCGTACTGAAGGAACATCCGCGCGTCGTCGGCGGACATGTTCCCGGAGAGCGTCGCCAGGTCACCGGCCACGGGAGCACCGAACAGTACGGCGATCTCCTTCTGGAAGGCGTCCAGCGCCGCGAAGTACTCGTCCGTGCCCTTGGTCTCGTCGATCAGGGCGGCGACGCGGTCCACCGACTCCTTCCCGGCGCGCGGCACCAGGTCGGCGAAGACGGCGTCCTGGGTCCGGTCGTGCGAGTCACGTCGAAACTCGCGCAGGGAGGTGTCGAGTTCGGGAGCCTCGTAGCTGCTGCCGAACTGCTTCAGCTGCTCCTGCCACCTCTGCTGCTGCTCGGTCTCGAAGCCTGGGGGCGGCGGCGCCGTTTCCCAGTCCTCGTCGTTGGCCGAGGTGACCGGCGTGTGGCCTGAGCCGTCCTCAGTCAGCGCGGCCGCGCGGTCCTCCTCCGAACCCGCGAGCGCCGACATGGCCAGCTCCTTGACCGCGGGACCGCCGCGGTGCAAGACCCGGCCGATACGGCACTGGTCCGCCATCGCCATCTCGCCCGTGTCCGAACTGGGCGTCCAGGCGTTCCAGACGCTCCAGGACCTGCGCCAGTTGTTCTCGGGATAGGACAGGATGTTGTCCCACAGATCCCAGTCGGGCCAGCGGTCCCAGACGAAATCGGGCAGCCCGGGCATGCCTGATTCCGAGGCACGCTCCTGTAACTCCACCATGCGTGCGTCCGCCGTGGGCTGGGCCGCGGCGGACGAGGGAGCGGCCACTGCCGCCAGGAGCGACATGCTCGTCGCCACCGCGATGATGGCGGCGGCTTGTCTCACCGCGCGTCTGAGGCGTCTCCAGTGGGCATTCGGCTTGCAGAACACTCGTCCCCCCTTCATCGTGTGCGCTCTGGGTTGACCCGCCTCGCCGGAGAGGCGGGACGGCTGCGCCGCGGCAGCCAGTGCGGACCGGGTTGGAGCGCTTTCACTACCACGGGCCCACAGCCCGCCCTGCCACATCTCACTCACAGAGATCACACAGGCGCCTGAGGTAACTAACCTCTCGACGCGGCGATGGATCAAGGAGCGATAAACGGGCGATAGTGCGACATACGATGTTCAGGTGGACGTGGCTATCCTTACGTTTATAAAGGGTTGCACGAGGTCAGGCCAATCTTTGGCAAAGATCGCCGGGTGTGAGTGAAGGGGTTGCAGGTAGGTGTGCGCGAAGCGGCGACCCGCCAACAGGCCCCAATCCCGGCCAACCTGAACGTGGCTCTGATACGACGCTGACACGGCGTGCATCCCGGGCCACGGTGGGTGAAATGCCCATGCAACAGTGCACCACTGTGCACGGAACGCGCCATCAGGTCTGCCCTCTGGCTCTATTCGTCAGTTTAGGGTTCTGGCACAGATCGTGGCGGAGTGTGACTCCACTGTTCGATTGCGAGGGGACGGGTTCGTGCGAGACCGCGTGCGCCCTCCGGCGCCTCGTGCTCGTTGCGGCCGCACGTGAGTAGAATGCCGTGCCGAATGGTGACGTCCGCTGAGGAAGAAAGCCGGTCGGCGAGCCGCAGCCAGGTGCCGATGGCCGTACCGCGCCCGCGCGCAGCTTGCGCAGCGACTGCTTGGCCTGGCCCCGGGTGGTGACGCCGGCGACGACCAGCCAGCCGTCGCCCGGGTGGACCTCCTTGCGCGTCTTGGTCGGCGGGCAGTCCATCGAGCCCGAGCAGTCGACCATCAGCGTCACCGCGTCCGACGGCCCCTGCCCGGGCGAGTACAGGTGCGGCGCCGAGACCGCGCTTCCGACGGTGCCGTCGCCGGTCGCCGTCACGGTGACGATCGCGTTGACCTCACGGCCGACCTACGACCTCAGGCCGGTACTCGTTTTGATAAAGGTCCACTTGTCACCGTAGAACCCGACGCCCTGCTCGTCGCCGAAACCACCGGCGGCATCACCCTGCCGGTGGGAGGCGTATGCGAGGGGCAGAGCTTGTTGCAGGCGGCTCGGAAGGTCATGCGGGATGAACACTTGCCAAGCCTCCGACGAGTTGTCGTGGATCAGGTCCAGATGCGTCGTCGAAAGGTCATCACACATGTTCTGGCAACCGCCCCCTTCTCCCGCGATACCGTCACGCGCCTGGTCTACCGAGACCCGCGTGTGGAGTTACGGATCATGACCATGGACAACGTCCTGGAACGCATCCCGCCTCAAGGACGCCTGCGACTTCTCCTCGGACTTGACGCACTCAACGTCGGGGGAACCATCTTCATGGACAACGGGGTTGTGCGTCACAGGGTGTAGACGCCTGGGAAAGCGCGCCGAGTAAATCGTGATCGGATTTTCAGGAAGGTACACCTCTCCGGCGGCTGCGCTGGGTGCCATGGAGGGCGTGTCCGATGCGCTGGCCGGGGCGGCGAGGTTCGGCGGCGGAGTACTGGCGGACGACCCGGCCCGTCGGCGGCCACACGACCACGGCCGTGCTCAGTGCCGCCACGGCCGATAGGTGCAGAGTGGATTCCACGGTGATCTGCGATCCCGGCAACCACCGCCCGTAATGATTCCCATCTGTCTGGTGCCCCGCCGGGGACTCGAACCTGCGACCAAACGCGACAACGACACCACCATCACGCCCGGCTGAGCGGCCCACGCGGGCCCCGTCACGGCCATTCACCCCGCGCCCCGCCCGTATGGCCGACCACCCGAAACCCTCGCCCCACGCCGGCATACCTCCCGCCCCCACACCGACTCCCCGCTCAGCCCCATCCAGCCAAAATCCAGCCGCCGTACAGAGAACGACAGATGACCACAGGTGACGAGACGTCAGGTCATCCAGCCACCATCCAGCCACGGGTACGCGAACGGGGCCGACCCGAAATCAAACCGACCCCGCCCGACCTGCCGTTTTGCTAAATCGCCGCATCCACGCTATTGCATGCCCTATACATTGAACCGGAACTCCACCCCGTTCCGCCCTGCATCACGTACTTCCACCCGATCTTCCATCGATGCCTCGCCCTTGACGCAGTCCTTGGCCGCCGAACTGGCCTCCAACAACTCCTTGGCCAGCCAAAGGACGGCAATTCTGCCGTGCGACATCTCTATAGGGGACATGCAAGCACAAACCAGTTCTCAGGAACCGATGCCCAACTACTCCGATTGAACTCGTAGTCGCCCGAGGGGATGACGTTCCTTGATCCCTGCGGTACGCCATGGTGGTGAGGTATGCGCAGGCGGGTGGGTAC
>NZ_JBIAXM010000089.1:0-4906 GCF_042896695.1 Streptomyces sp. NPDC001270
GACGGGCCTCGTCCATCTCCTCAGGTGTCACACCCGATACAAGATCACACGCTACCGATCACACGGAAATTGAGCTACCTAACGAAGCCCTACTACAACCTCGACGAGAACCTCGGCACGCGTATCAGCGAGGACGTCGTGACCGGTAGCTGGAACGTCGCGATCCGCAGCGCTCCGGTGGCCGCGTACGCCGTGGTGCCGGCATGGATCGAGGACTTCCGCGCCGACGTCGAGGCGGTCCGCGCGAGCGGCAGGCCCGCACTGATCCTGCACGGTACGAAGGACAACATCCTCCCGATCGACGCCACCGGGCGCCGCTTCCACAAGGCACTCCCCGAGGCCGACTACGTCGAGGTCGAAGGAGCGCCGCACGGCCTGCTCTGGACCCACGCCGACGAGGTCAACACCGCGCTCCGCGACTTCCTCGCGAAGTGACGGTGGATGACTTGCGCTTCCCCTGACGGCTTCTCACGACGCGGAACCGCGTCATCGCCGTCGACGAGGGGCGTATGTGACGCCGAACTGATGCTGAGGCGCAACATACGCCCCTCGGGGTCCGTCAACGCAACGGATGCCTGATCTTCGACCGTCACGGCACCCACGGCGCCGACGTGGTGGTGCTCGGTGGCTGCTTCCATGTGCCCTGTCTGTGGGCATCCCCGCGACCGAGAAGGTGGTCGGCATGCCTGTCGTCAGCGTCACTCAAAGGTGGACGCATCAACTATATTGAAGTTGTCGATGGTCATGTGGGACAGGTGTGCAGCCTGAGAAGAGAGGTCCGGCGATGCGGAATCTGACTGTGGCTCAGCAGATGGTGGACATTCTGTGCCAGGCGGGCGTGGAGCGGATCTATGGCGTGGTGGGTGACAGTCTGAACTCGGTGGTCGACGCGGTACGCCGTACCGATGGCATCGAGTGGGTGCATGTTCGGAACGAGGAGGCCGCCGCGTTTGCTGCGGCGGCGGAGGCACAGCTGACCGGCAGGCTCGCGGTGTGTGCCGGAAGCTGTGGCCCCGGTAACACACATCTGGTCCAGGGGCTGTACGACGCGCACCGCTCCGGTGCGCCCGTGCTGGCGCTCGCCTCGCACATCCCGGCCCACCAGATCGGCACCGGCTTCTTCCAGGAGACCCATCCGGAACGGCTGTTCACCGAGTGCAGTGACTACTGCGAGATGATCAGTACCCCTGGGCAGATGCCCCGGGTTCTGCGGATCGCCATGCAGCGGGCTCTTGGCAGCAGCGCGGTGTCGGTCCTGGTGATACCTGGCGATGTCGCGCACGACGAGGCGGCTCATCCCACGGGAAGCAGCGATCTGGTCACTGAGCGCGGCCGGGTCGTCGCGCCGGACACCCAGGTTCGGGCGCTGGCCGAGAAGCTGAACGCGGCACGGAAGGTGATGCTGTTCTGCGGTGCGGGAGTGCGGGACGCGCATACCGAGGTCATGGCACTCGCCGAGAAGGCTGCCGCCCCCGTGGGTCACTCCCTGCGGGGCAAGGAGTGGATCCAGTTCGACAACCCGTACGACGTGGGCATGAGCGGTCTGCTGGGCTACGGCGCCTGTTTCGACGCGATGCACGAGGCCGACCTGGTCGTCCTGCTCGGCACCGACTTCCCGTACAACGATTTCCTGCCGCAGGCACGGACCGTGCAGATCGACCACGATGCCGGGCGCCTCGGCCGCCGCACTGTGCTGGAACTCGGGGTCCACGGCGATGTCCGGGAGACGCTGCGGGCTGTGCTGCCGTTGGTCGGGGCGAAGCGGGACCGTACCTATCTGGACCGGATGCTGCGCAAGCATGCCAAGTCGCTGGAGACGGTGGTCTCCGCCTACACCCACGACGTCGGGCGGCACACCCCGATCCACCCTGAGTACGCGGCCTCGGTTCTGGACGATCTCGCCGCCGACGACGCGGTGTTCACCGTGGACACCGGCATGTCCAATGTGTGGGCGGCGCGTTATCTGACTCCCAATGGGCGGCGCCGGGTGATCGGTTCGTTCCTGCACGGCACGATGGCCAACGCACTGCCGCACGCCATCGGCGCGCAGTTCGCTTACGCCGGCCGTCAGGTGATCTCGATGTCGGGTGACGGTGGACTGGGCATGCTCATGGGCGAGTTGCTCACAGTGAAGCTGCACGATCTGCCGGTGAAGACGATCGTCTTCAACAACTCCTCCCTGGGCATGGTGAAGTTGGAGATGCTGGTCGAGGGGCTGCCTGAGCACGAGACCGACCACGAGCCGGTGGACTACGCGGCGATCGCCCGCAGCGCGGGCATCGAGGCGATCCGCATCGAGCGTCCCGGGGATGTCGTCGAGGGGCTCAAGCGGGCGCTGGCCCATGACGGACCGTTCCTGGTCGACCTGGTGACCGACCCCAACGCGCTGTCGATCCCGCCGCACATCTCGGCCGCCCAGGTCAAGGGATTCACCTTCGCCGCGGGCCGGACAGTGCTCGACGGGGGCGTCGGCAAGATGCTCGACCTGGCCCGCGCCAACCTGCGAAACATTCCCCGACCCTGAGACAGTCACCGTCCTCATCGAGGTCCGGTTTCACGACCCCAGCGACGACCTGACCAGCCCCGGCGTAAACCACTGCCCCCAGACCTCCGTCGGCCACCGGGCTCCTCACGAACCCAGCACCGAGACAACCCCGGCACCGACTCGTCGGTGACATACGGGCCCCCCGCCGTCCGATGCAGACGTGCTCCCAGGTGGGAAAGACGCCAGTGGTCACCTGCTCTCGCAACGATGACGCCGGACGCATCAGCACTGAGCGACCCGACCAGAAAACCGTCGTCACACCTGACGGGACCTCATATCGACGGCCCGACGCCTGCACGCCCCCGATCACCCCCTGCGCGGGGTCCACGGAAGGGAATCACCACCCATGAGCGAGGAAACGCCGGCTCCTGACCTCGGTCACGGTCCGATCCGGAGAATCGTCGATCGTCTGAGCGCACATCATGAACGGGCGAAGCAGCAGCATCAGGAAGCGGACATAGCCGATTCGATCGCCAGTGCCGCTTTCGACCTGGGGGCCGACATCGGACGCCCAGTCGCTCTTCCGCACGAGCTCGTCGGCTTCGACGCTGAAAGTGATCTCGGGATCGTCAAGCAACCACCGGCGTGGCGCGCATAGGAAGGCGGCGCAGGGCACTGGACCAGCAAGGGGTCTGCCGGCACTGGGACCCTGGGGGCCCAGCGTCAGTGCACCGGCACGGCGCCACGCCGTAGGGCTCGGGAAGGACACCGCCGCAGATCTCCCGAGCACCGATCGGTACCGCAATCACAGCATCCTCCCTTCAGCGCCGACCGGTGCTGAAGGGAGGATGCTGTGATGCGGACTCAACTGGCTGGATCACGAACTACCCGCCGGAGTATGGACGACAGCCAGTACCGGGTCAGCGCCGGGGCAGAGGCGATGTCATGACTCGTTACCGGTGGGCGTGTTCAGGAGCTGCATCTCCCAGGCGAAGGCCACACCGCTGGCACCGCCGTGCTGCGCCTGGACCTCGGCGGCGCCCGGCACGGTCTTCTCGCGGGCCCAGTCGCGCTGCCACTCGCCCAGCACGGCCATCCAGGTGATCGGGGTGATGCCCGCCTGGATCATGCGCTGCACCGCCATGTCGTGGGCTTCCTTCGAGACACCGCCCGACGCGTCGGTGACGACGTAGACCTCGAAGCCCTCGCCCGCCGCCTGTATCGCCGGCATGGCCACACAGATCTCCGTCCAGAGCCCGGCGATGATCAGCTTCTTGCGTCCCGTCGCCTTGACGGCGTTCACGACACGCTCGTCCTGCCAGGTGTTGATGAAGGTCCTGTTGATCGGCTTCTGCTCCGGGAACACATCCTGCAGCCCCTGGACAAGGAGGCCACCTCGCTCCTCCAAGACGGTGGTCAGAATGGTCGGAACGCCGAACACTTTGGCGGCCTTGGCGAGCCCGACGGCATTGTTGATGACCATCGTCGGTTCGTGGCTGTGCAGGTTGGCGACCTGGAACGGCTGGTGGTCGATGAGGGCGAGCACGCTCTCCTCGGGCGTCAGCAGCGCGCCGAGTCCGGCCTTGTTCTCAGTACCCACGAGATTCCCCTTCTGGAACTTTGCGTCCGCGGATCTCCGGCAGTGCACCGACCGCTCGGTACCCCGAAGTGAGCAGATTCGGGTTGGCCTGGCCGGCGACCTCACACCATTTGGTTGACGCATCATCGACACTAGATGTCGGTCAGTGATGCGTCAACTAACGATGTTCTTGGGTGACCAGGCGAACTGGTCAGACGTGGCCACACGCAACTGGGGGGAAACGCTTACGCGTTGGTGCGTGACAGCGGGTCAGGTGTCGGTGCTGGTGGATGACCTGATTCGTTTGAGGCGATCAAAGTCCGGCCGCCGGGCGGCTGTCGGCAGCCTGGTCGCCAGGCTCGCCGAATCGTCTCCTTGCTACGGGATCAGTCCGTCGCAGTCCGTCCAGAAGTCGAGGGCGTCCGACCGCGGCCGGGGTGCCGGCGCGCTGCCTTCACCAAACTCCATGACCTGCTCGGGTGCTTGCTCCACCGTGGGCCAGACCGGCAGGCCCGATCCGTTCGGGTTGCCCGTACGCACGAAGACGATTACTTTACATGTCAACCACTGAAGAGCACGCACTGAAGCATCGGAGGATCTCGTACGCCGCGCCGACCCGGCCCATCGAGCCTCGCGGTCTCAGAAGAGGCGACTGTTGCTCATGCGCCTTCCGTCCGCGTCAGCTGACGACGCCGTGCTCCCACGCCCACGCGGCGATCTCCACACGGTTGCGGGCCCGCAGTTTGTCCCCCTCTCTGTCAAAGTAGGTCGAGTCAGGCATACTGGATGATTCATTGAGTCGAGGGCGGAGAAGGAGTAGTGCCCGGGTGGCCAGCACGAAT
>NZ_JBIAXM010000090.1:0-2694 GCF_042896695.1 Streptomyces sp. NPDC001270
GATCGCTTCAAAGTCTCCCAGCTATCCTACACAAGCCGAACCGAACACCAATATCAAACTGTAGTAAAGGTCCCGGGGTCTTTCCGTCCTGCTGCGCGAAACGAGCATCTTTACTCGTAGTGCAATTTCACCGGGCCTATGGTTGAGACAGTCGAGAAGTCGTTACGCCATTCGTGCAGGTCGGAACTTACCCGACAAGGAATTTCGCTACCTTAGGATGGTTATAGTTACCACCGCCGTTTACTGGCGCTTAAGTTCTCAGCCTCGCCCACCCGAAAGTGAGCTAACCGGTCCCCTTAACGTTCCAGCACCGGGCAGGCGTCAGTCCGTATACATCGCCTTACGGCTTCGCACGGACCTGTGTTTTTAGTAAACAGTCGCTTCTCGCTGGTCTCTGCGGCCACACCCAGCTCAAGCAGTACATGCCATCACCAGACGTGGCCCCCCTTCTCCCGAAGTTACGGGGGCATTTTGCCGAGTTCCTTAACCATAGTTCACCCGAACGCCTCAGTATTCTCTACCTGACCACCTGAGTCGGTTTAGGGTACGGGCCGCCATAAAACTCGCTAGAGGCTTTTCTCGACAGCATAGGATCATCCACTTCACCACAATCGGCTCGGCATCAGGTCTCAGCCTTAAAGTGCGACGGATTTACCTACCGCACGGCCTACACCCTTACCCCGGGACAACCACCGCCCGGGATGGACTACCTTCCTGCGTCACCCCATCACTCACCTACTACAAGTCTGGTCCGTCGGCTCCACCACTCCCCTCAACTCCGAAGAGATCAGGGCGGCTTCACGGACTTAGCATCGCCTGGTTCAATGTTTGACGCTTCACAGCGGGTACCGGAATATCAACCGGTTATCCATCGACTACGCCTGTCGGCCTCGCCTTAGGTCCCGACTTACCCTGGGCAGATCAGCTTGACCCAGGAACCCTTAGTCAATCGGCGCACACGTTTCCCACGTGTGAATCGCTACTCATGCCTGCATTCTCACTCGTGAACCGTCCACAACTACCTTCCAGTGCTGCTTCACCCGGCACACGACGCTCCCCTACCCATCACAGCAGGCGTTAGCCCACACACTGCAATGACACGACTTCGGCGGTACGCTTGAGCCCCGCTACATTGTCGGCGCGGAATCACTAGACCAGTGAGCTATTACGCACTCTTTCAAGGGTGGCTGCTTCTAAGCCAACCTCCTGGTTGTCTCTGCGACTCCACATCCTTTCCCACTTAGCGTACGCTTAGGGGCCTTAGTCGATGCTCTGGGCTGTTTCCCTCTCGACCATGGAGCTTATCCCCCACAGTCTCACTGCCGCGCTCTCACTTACCGGCATTCGGAGTTTGGCTAAGGTCAGTAACCCGGTAAGGCCCATCGCCTATCCAGTGCTCTACCTCCGGCAAGAAACACACGACGCTGCACCTAAATGCATTTCGGGGAGAACCAGCTATCACGGAGTTTGATTGGCCTTTCACCCCTAACCACAGGTCATCCCCCAGGTTTTCAACCCTGGTGGGTTCGGTCCTCCACGACCTCTTACAGCCGCTTCAACCTGCCCATGGCTAGATCACTCCGCTTCGGGTCTTGGGCATGCTACTCAAACGCCCTATTCGGACTCGCTTTCGCTACGGCTACCCCACACGGGTTAACCTCGCAACACACCGCAAACTCGCAGGCTCATTCTTCAAAAGGCACGCAGTCACACCAAAGTGCTCCCACGGCTTGTAGGCACACGGTTTCAGGTACTATTTCACTCCCCTCCCGGGGTACTTTTCACCATTCCCTCACGGTACTATCCGCTATCGGTCACCAGGGAATATTTAGGCTTAGCGGGTGGTCCCGCCAGATTCACACAGGATTTCTCGGGCCCCGTGCTACTTGGGTGTCTCTCAAGCAAGCCGCTGACATTTCAACTACGGGGGTCTTACCCTCTACGCCGGACCTTTCGCATGTCCTTCGTCTACATCAACGGTTTCTGACTCACCGACCAGCCGGCAGACTGATCAAGAGAGATCCCACAACCCCCACGACGCAACCCCTGCCGGGTCTCACACGCCGAAGGTTTAGCCTCATCCAGTTTCGCTCGCCACTACTCCCGGAATCACGGTTGTTTTCTCTTCCTGAGGGTACTGAGATGTTTCACTTCCCCTCGTTCCCTCCACATACCCTATGAGTTCAGGTACGGGTGACAGCCCATGACGACTGCCGGGTTTCCCCATTCGGAAACCCCCGGATCAAAGCCTGGTTGACGACTCCCCGGGGACTATCGCGGCCTCCCACGTCCTTCATCGGTTCCTGGTGCCAAGGCATCCACCGTGCGCCCTTAAAAACTTGGCCACAGATGCTCGCGTCCACTGTGCAGTTCTCAAACAACGACCAGCCACCCACCACCCCACCCTCACAGGCGAGTTCACTGGGACCGGCACTGAAGGAAACTCATTCCCTCAGACACCCAACAGCGCGCCCGACCCGGCCACTCTCCAGACTCACGTTCCACGCCGAAGCAGTACTAGTGACCCATCCAAGCAACCGTGCCGAATAGTCAACGTTCCACCCATGAGCAAACCACCGTCGAACACTCGCCGACGTAGTGGCTCTGACTGCCTTACAGCAGCTAGAAGCTCCTTAGAAAGGAGGTGATCCAGCCGCACCTTCCGGTACGGCTACCTTGTTACGACTTCGTCCC
>NZ_JBIAXM010000091.1:0-4480 GCF_042896695.1 Streptomyces sp. NPDC001270
ACACCCGCGACCACCTGCGACGACGGAACACCCCCACCCAACGCCTCAAACCCCGAAACCACCTCACCCCGCGACCCCGCCAACACCACACCACGAGCGTTCAGCTGCGCCCGGGTGCCGGCGAGTGCCCGCGCAAGTCCGGCGTCGGAGACGCTGTCGGTGTTCCGCGCGAACGCCGCCAGCCGCTGGGCCTGGCCGGCCAGGGCAGCGGTTCCCCGCGCCGACACCAGCAGCGGCACGACGTCGTGCTCCGTCATCTCCTGGGCCGTCTCCACCTGCTGCGGCTCGGGGAGGTGTTCCAGGATGACGTGGGCGTTGGTGCCGCTCACCCCGAACGACGACACGCCCGCACGCCGCGGCCCGTCCGACTGCGGCCACTCCCGCGCCTCCGTGAGCAGTTCGACCGCTCCCGAGGTCCAGTCCACATGCGACGACGGCCGATCCACATGCAACGTCCGCGGCAGTACGCCGTTCCGCATCGCCTCGACCATCTTGATCACACCAGCCGCACCGGCGGCGGCCTGCGTATGACCGATGTTCGACTTCAACGACCCCAGCCACAAGGGCCGTTCGGCCGAGCGCTCGCGACCGTATGTCGCCAGCAGCGCGTGCGCCTCGATCGGATCACCCAGCGTCGTACCCGTACCATGCGCCTCCACCGCATCCACATCCGACGCCGACAACCGCGCACTCGCCAGCGCCGCACGGATCACCCGCTCCTGCGACGGACCATTCGGCGCCGTCAACCCGTTCGACGCACCATCCTGATTCACCGCCGACCCACGCACCACCGCCAACACCCGACGCCCATGACGCCGCGCATCCGACAACCGCTCCAACAGCACCACACCCACACCCTCGGCCATGCCAAAACCGTCGGCGTCGTCGGAGAATGCCTTGCAGCGGCCGTCGGAGGACAGTCCCCGCTGGCGGCTGAAGCCGATGATGCCGTCGAGCGACGACATCACGGAGATGCCGCCGGCGATCGCGAGGGAGCACTCGCCGTTGCGCAGGGCCTGTCCGGCCAGGTGCATCGCGACCAGCGAGGAGGAGCAGGCGGTGTCCACGGTGACCGCGGGACCTTCGAGCCCCAGCGTGTAGGACACCCGGCCGGACAGGACGCTCGCGGCACTGCCGATGACGAGGTAGCCCTCGTCGGCCTGGGATCCTTGGGTCTGCCGTCCGTAGTCCTGGCCGTGTGTGCCGACGAAGACGCCGGTGGGAGTGCCGGCCAGTGAGGTCGGGTCGAGACCGGCCCGCTCCAGGAGTTCCCAGGACACTTCGAGCAGCAGTCGCTGCTGCGGGTCCATGCCCAGCGCCTCGCGCGGCGAGATCCCGAACAGTTCGGCGTCGAAGTCACCGGCTCCGTCGAGGAATCCGCCGCCGCGCACGTAGGTCTTGCCGGGGGCGTCGGGGTCCGCGTCGTAGACGGCGTCCAGGTCCCAGCCGCGGTCGGTGGGCAGGCCGCCGATGGCGTCGCCGCCCGCTTCCAGGAATCGCCACAGTTCCTCCGGGGAACTGATCCCGGCGGGGAACCGGCAGCTCATGGCGACGATGGCGATCGCGTCGTCGGCGTCCTGCTCCTCCGTCGTGTCGCGGGGCGCGGCGGCTTCGGCGGGGGCGGCGGGCACGGGGTCCGTGGCACCGAGCAGTTCCGTGCGCAGATGCCCGGCGAGCGCCTTGGGCGTCGGATAGTTGAAGATCACTCCGGCCGGGAGCCGGACGCCGGTGGCCTCGGTGAGCCGGTTGCGGAGTTCGACCGCGGTGAGCGAGTCGAAGCCCGCTTCCTTGAAGGCGCGTGCCGCTTCCACCGCGTCCGCCGACGCGTGGCCGAGTACGGCGGAGGCGACGGCGCGGACGAGGGTGAGCAGTTCCCGTTCCTGTTCGGCCGGGGCGAGCGCGGCGAGCCGTTCGGCGAGGCCGGGGCCCGTACGGTGCGCGTCGCCCTGCTCGATGGTGCGCCGGGACGAGGCGCGTACCAGGTTCCGCAGCAGGGCGGGGACTTCACCGCTGCGGCGGGTGGCGGCGTGGTCGAGCCGGATCGGCACCAGCGCCGGACGGTCCGCCGCCAGCGCCAGGTCGAACAGGGCCAGGCCCTGTTCGGCGGAGAGGGCGAGCGTGCCGATCCGGGCCATCCTGGCGAGGTCGGTGTCGCTGAGCCTGCCGCCCATGCCCCGCTTCTCGGCCCACAGGCCCCAGGCCAGCGAGAGGCCGGGCAGGCCCTCGGCCCGCCGGTGGGCGGCGAAGGCGTCGAGGAACGCGTTGCCCGCCGCGTAGTTGCCCTGGCCCGCGCCGCCGAAGGTCGAGGAGGCCGAGGAGTAGACGACGAACGCGGCGAGGTCGAGATGGCGTGTCAGCTCGTGCAGGTGCCAGACGGCGTCGACCTTCGGGCGCAGCACGCTGTCCCACTGCTCGGGCCGCAGCGCGCCGATCACCCCGTCGTCGACGATGCCCGCGGTGTGGACGATGCCGACGAGGCGGTCACCCAGCGAGTCCACGACCTCCGCGAGGAGCGGGCGGTCGGCCACATCGCCGGCCACCGAGCGCACGGTGACGGTGTTGCCGGCCTCGGCCGCGAGTCCGGTGATCTCGGCGAGGCGTTCGTCCGGGACGCCGGACCGGGAGAGGAGGACGAGTTCGCCGACGCCGTGCGCGGTCACGAGATGGTCGGTGACCAGCCGGCCGAGTCCGCCCGTGGCACCGGTGACGAGGACGGCTCCGCCGGCCAGCGGTGATGTCCCGGCCATCGGCGCGGCATCGGCCCGCCGCAGCCGCGCCACGTATGCCTGTCCGTCGCGGACCGCGACCTGGGGCTCGTCGTCGGACACGGAGAGGCCGACCAGTACGTCGGGCGTGTCGTCCGACGTGTCCCGCGGACCGAGTTCCAGCAGGCCGAACCTGCCCGGGTTCTCCGACTGGGCCGTGCGCACGAGCCCTCGTACGGCTTCCTGCGCCAGGTCTCCGGCGCGCGTGGCCACGACGAGCCGGGACTCGTCACGCCGCGCGTCGGCCAGCCAGTCCTGGAGCACGGTCAGCGCCCGCAGTCCGACGGCGTGCACCCGCTCGGGAACGGTCTGCCGTTCGTCTCCGCCGTCGACCCGGTACACCACGGCGGCCGGTGTGTGGTCCTCTTCCCCGAGGTCCTCGTGGTACGCCCAGCTGGGCGGTGCGGCGGCCGGGCCGGGCGCCGGTACCCATTCGACCTCGAAGAGGGAGTCCCGTCCGACCGGTGCGGCCTGCCGCAGCCGCTCGGGGTCGACGGGTCGTACGACGAGGCTGTCGATGTCGATGACGGGCTCGCCGGTCTCGTCGACCGCCCTGATGGTGACGCTGTCGGGCCCGGCGGGTGTGAGGGTGACGCGCAGCGCCCGCGCTCCCACCGCGTGCACCCGGACTCCCGACCAGGAGAAGGCCAGCCGGGGCCGGTCGGGCTCGGCGAAGAATCCGGAGATGCCGAGCGGGTGCAGAGCGGCGTCCAGGAGTACGGGGTGCACTCCGTAGGCTTCGCTCGTGGTGCCGGCGGCGGTCTCGGGCAGACGTACCTCGGCGTACACCCGGCCCGGTTCGGTCCACACGGCCTGTACGGCGTGGAAGGCCGGGCCGTAGTCGACAGTGAGGGTGTCGTAGAACCCGTCCAGGTCGACGGGTTCAGCGGTGGCCGGGGGCCAGCTGGTGTCCGGCCGCGGGTGGTCGTCGGCGGTCCTGTACGTGTCGCTCAGCCCGCCGCTCGCGTTCTCGGTCCACTCTCCGTCCGGGCCGATCCGGGTGTGCAGCCGTACCGGCCTGCTCCCGCGGCTGTCCGGGACGCCGACGTGGATCCGCAGGTCCACGCCGTCCGACTCCGGTACGACGATGGGGGCGGAGATCGTCAGTTCCTCGACGAACGGGGTGCCGAGGTCTTCACCCAGGTGTGCCAGTGCGTCGAGGAGTGCGGTGCCGGGGACGAGGGGACTGCCGCTGACCCGGTGGTCGTCCAGCCACGGATGACTCTTCAACGAGATCCGACCCGTGAACACCGACCCGTCCGCATCCGGCAACTCCACCACCGCACCCAGCAACGGATGCCCCACCACACCCAGACCAGCACCACCCACATCAGCAACCCGCCGACCCCCCTCCAACCAGTACCGCTGACGCTGAAACGCATACGTCGGCAGACCCGGCACCGACCCCACAGCCTCCGGCAACACCCCCGACCAGTCCACATCCACCCCACGCACCCACAAATTCGCCGCCGACGACAAAACCCGACGCAAACCCCCGTCATCACGCCGCAACGTCCCCGTCACCACCGACGGCACATCCCCCACCACATCCGACACCGCACCCGTCAACACCCCATGAGCACTCGCCTCCACAAACACCCGGAACCCATCCGCAACCAACGCCTCCACCGCAGACCCGAACCGCACCGGCTGCCGCAAATTCCGATACCAATACCCACCCCCCATCCGACCATCCTCAACCCACTCACCATCCA
>NZ_JBIAXM010000092.1:0-4381 GCF_042896695.1 Streptomyces sp. NPDC001270
CGGTTTGATTTCGGTGTGTTGCGTGCTCGGGCGGTGGCGGGTGAGTTGCCGGTGTTGTTGCGGGATGTGGTGCGGGTGCCGCGTCGGGTGGTGGCGCGGTCTTCGGCCGGTGAGGGTGGGCCGACGCTGGCCCAGCGCCTGGCCACCCTCAACGAGACCGAACAGCTCAACGCCCTGCTGGACCTGGTCCGCGGCAACGCCGCCGCCGTCCTAGGACACTCCTCCGTGGACACCATCAAGGCGACACAACAACTCAAGGAGGTCGGCTTCGACTCGCTCACCGCGGTGGAACTCCGCAACCGCCTCACCGAGGCCACGGGCGTACGACTGCCCGCCACCCTCGTCTTCGACCACCCCACGCCCACCGCACTCGCCGAGCACCTGCGGGACCGACTCGACCTGAAGGCAGGAGCGCCCACCCCGGCCGTGCTCCTCGAACTGACCAAGCTGGAAAAGACACTGACGGCGAGCGGCGTGAACGCCGAGGTGCACGCACAGGTCTCGGCACGGCTCAGGACGCTCGCGGAACGCTGGGACGGCCTCCTCGCAGACACCGAGGACAACCCCGACGGCGAAGCGGCGCTCGACATCGACTCGGCGACCGACGACGAGATCTTCGACCTGATCGACAAGGAACTCGGCCTGTCCTGAAGGCCGTCACCGCTCACTCGACGACAACACGGCCGACCTCACAACGGAGAGGCTCACAGGGAGAGTCATGTCCAACGACGAAAAGCTGCGCGACTATCTCAAGCGAGTACTCGCCGATCTGCAGCAGACGCGCAAGAAGCTCCGCGACCTCGACGCGGAGGCGACGGAGCCGATCGCGATCGTGGGGATGGCATGCCGGCTGCCGGGCGGTGTCACCTCGCCCGCGGAGTTGTGGCGGCTGGTCGAGGACGGCACCGACGCGCTCACCGGTTTTCCGGCCGACCGCGGCTGGGACCTGGACAACCTTTTCGACCCGGACCCCGGCCACACCGGCCGCACCTACGTCGACCAAGGCGGATTCCTGACCGGGGCGGGCGACTTCGACGCCGAGCTGTTCGGCATCTCGCCCCGGGAGGCACTGGCCGTCGACCCGCAGCAGCGGCTGATGCTCCAGGTGTCGTGGGAGGCGTTCGAGCGGGCCGGGGTCGACCCGACCTCGCTGAAGGGCCAGGACGTCGGCGTCTACTCGGGCCTGATGTTCCACGACTACGCCGACGGCGTCGAGGAACTTCCCGACGGACTGGAGGGCTACTTCGGGATCGGCAACTCCGGGAGCGTGCTGTCCGGACGGGTCTCCTACGCCCTGGGGCTCGAAGGGCCCTCGGTCACCGTGGACACCGCCTGCTCCTCCTCGCTCGTCGCCGTGCACCTGGCGGCCAGGGCCCTGCGCGTCGGCGAGTGCAGCATGGCCCTCGCCGGCGGCGTCGCCGTCATGTCCAGCCCCGAGGTCTTCGTGGACTTCAGCAGGCAACGCGGCCTCGCGCCGAACGGCCGCTGCAAAGCCTTCTCCGACTCCGCGGACGGAACCGGACTCGCCGAGGGCGCCGTCGTCCTGCTGCTGGAGCGGTTGTCGGATGCGCGGCGTCATGGGCGTCGGGTGTTGGCGGTGGTGCGTGGGTCGGCGGTGAACCAGGACGGTGCGTCGAACGGGTTGACGGCGCCGAACGGTCCGTCGCAGGAGCGGGTGATCCGTGCGGCGCTCGCGAGTGCGCGGTTGTCGGCGTCGGATGTCGACGCGGTGGAGGCACACGGTACGGGTACGACGCTGGGTGATCCGATCGAGGCGCAGGCGCTGCTGGCGACATACGGGCAGGAGCGGTCGGCCGAACAGCCTTTGTGGCTGGGGTCGTTGAAGTCCAACGTCGGGCATACCCAGGCGGCTGCGGGTGTGGCCGGCGTGATCAAGATGGTCGAGGCGATGCGGAACGGTGTACTGCCGCGGACGTTGCATGTGGATCGGCCGTCGTCGCATGTGGACTGGACCTCGGGTGCAGTGGAGCTGCTGACGGAGGCGCGGGAGTGGCCGCAGTCGGACGGGCCGCGGCGTGCGGGGGTGTCGTCGTTCGGGGTGAGCGGCACCAACGCCCACGTCATCCTGGAGCAGGTCCCCGAACTCATCGACACTCCCCCGGAAGAAGCAGAGAAGCCGGCGCCCGCCGTGGTGCCCTGGCTGGTCTCCGGCCGCGGCACCGGAGCGCTCGCCGCACAGGCCGCGCGGCTCGCGACCTTCCTGCGCGAGGAGGGCGACGTGCCCGCCGCGGACATCGCCCGCGCCCTGGCGTACACACGTGCCCAGCTCGACGACCGCGCCGTCGTCCTGGCCGCGACACCGGCCGAGGGGCTCGCCGGGCTCGACGCCCTCGCCGACGGCCAATCGGTACCCCACGTCGTCACCGGCACGGCGGACGTCGAGGGCAAGAAGGTGTTCGTCTTCCCCGGCCAGGGCTCCCAGTGGCTCCGCATGGGTCTCGAACTCCGCGAGCAGTCACCGGTGTTCGCCCAGGCGCTGGACGATGTCGCCGAGGCCCTCGCACCCCACATCGACTGGTCGCTCCTCGACGTGCTCGCCGGTGCTGACGACGCACCCACGCTGGACCGGCCGGACGTCGTCCAGGTCGCGCTGTTCGCCGTCATCGTCTCCATCGCCCGGCTGTGGCAGCACCACGGAGTGACACCCGACGCCGTCATAGGCCACTCCCAGGGTGAGGTCGCCGCCGCCCACATAGCCGGCGCGCTCTCGCTGGAGGACGCCGCCCGCGTCGCCGCCGTACGCAGTTCCACGGCCGTCGGCAGCCTCGCGGGCAGCGGAGGACTCGCCTCCCTCGCCCTCTCCCGCGAGCAGGCCACCGCGCGCATCGCACGCTGGGAGGGCCGGATCGAGCTGGCGGCCGTCAACAGCCCCACCGCGGTGGTCGTCGGCGGAGTGCCCGAGGCCCTCGACGAACTGGTCGCGGAACTCCAGGCCGAGGACGTGCCGGCCCGCCGCGTCGACTCCGCCGTCTACGCCTCGCACACCTCGTACGTGGAGAAGGCCAAGGACGACATCCTCGCCGCGCTCGCCGACGTCAAGCCGGCGCAGCCCGTCGTCCCCTTCTTCTCGACCTGCGACGGCGCATGGGTGAACGGAGCGAGCTTCGACGCCGCGTACTGGTACCGGAACCTGCGCCAGACCGTCGACTTCGCCGGCGCCGTCGAAACGCTCGTCGAGGAAGGGTTCCGCGTCTTCGTGGAGCCCAGCCCGCACCCGGTGCTGACCACTGCCGTCCAGGCCGTCCTGGACCAGCACGAGGACGTGTCCGCCGTGGTGAGCGGATCCCTGCGCCGCGACGACGGCGGAACCCGCCGGTTCCTCGAATCGGTCGGCCGGCTCCACACCTCGGGCGTACCCGTCGACTGGTCCCCGGCCATCGGCGCGAGCGCGCCACCCTATCCGCACCTGCCGACCTACTCGTTCCGCACCCAGCGCTACTGGCTGGCGCCCGAACCCGGCGCAGGTGTCAGCGGCGACGCGGGCGCCTTCGGCCTGGTCCCCGCCGAGCATCCACTGCTCGGCGCGGTGACCGGGGTCGCGGACGGCGGCGGGCTGCTGTTCTCCAGCCGGCTGTCCCTGGCCACCCATCCCTGGCTGCGCGACCACGCCGCCTCGGGCGTCTGCCTGCTGCCCGCCACCGCGCTCCTCGAACTCGCCGTCCGCGCGGGCGAGGAAGCCGGACAACGGGTCGTGGACGAACTCGTCATCGAGTCTCCGCTCCTGCTGCCCGCGACCGGCGGGGTGCACCTCCAGGTCACCCTGAGCGAACCGGACGCCTCGGGCCGCCGCGCGGTCGCCGTCCACTCCCGCCCGGACGACGCCCTCACCGACGCGCCGTGGTCCCGGCACGCCAGCGGATTCCTGGCCCCGGCCGGCCCGCCACCCGCCACCGACCTCGCTCAGTGGCCCCCGGCCGGTGCCGAACCCGTCGAGCTGTCCGGCTTCTACGAGGAGTTGGCGGAGCGCGGATTCGAGTACGGTCCGGCGTTCCAGGGGCTGAAGGCGGTGTGGAAGCGGGGCGACGAGGTCTTCGCCGAGATCGAACTCCCCGAGGAGCAACTGCCGGACGCGGGCCGCTACGCGCTGCATCCCGCGCTCCTCGACGCCGCCCTCCAGGCCACCAACTTCACGGGCATCCCCGACCCGGAGCCCGGCCACATGCTGCTGCCGTTCGCCTGGAACCAGGTCAGCGTGCACGCGACCGGCGCCTCCGTCCTCCGCCTGAAGGCGACCCGGTCCGGGACCGACGGCTTCTCGCTGCTGGTCGCTGATGGGGTGGGGGTTGTGGTGGCGGAGGTGGGGTCGTTGGTGTTGCGGCCGATTGGTGTGGGTGAGTTGTCGTCGGTGGGGGTGGGGGTG
>NZ_JBIAXM010000093.1:0-4372 GCF_042896695.1 Streptomyces sp. NPDC001270
CGGGAACGTCCCGCTTCGCGGGACGTTCCCGAAAACCAGGATCAACCCCTACAAGCCAACCCCACCAGGGTTGACGAAACAGATAGGGGCACCCCCCCGCAAGGACCTCGCCGCGCGCCTGGAGCACGAGGTGAAGAAGCGGTGGCAGCCACAGATCCGCGCCAAGGCCCGGCAGAAGGCAGCGACCACCGGCGGCATCGTCATCGACACCCAGGCCCGGATCGGCTACACCGCGCCGATCGGCTCGACTGACGAGGACCGCCTCCGCCACCTCACCGTCGCGCTGCCGCCGCAGTATGCCGCCCGCCTCTTCGAGGCGCAGGAACAGCGCCACCGACCAGCGTCTGCAGGAGATCGCCGCCGAAGCGCTCAAGGAGGTGTACTTCCAGGACAGCGGCCGCCGCGCCGGCCAGCTGGAGGAGGTGCGCTTCACCGACATCCAGCACTTGGAGTTCGGCCCGTAACGTCCCCGAACACCCCGCGAGCCCCGGACCAGTTGGTTCGGGGCTCGCTCGCGTATCCGCGGGGGTCGGATGGTCATGCACGCGATGCCGTGCTCAACGAGGGCGACGTGCCCGGGTCACCGGCTCAGCGTGCGGGGCCGGGCAGGACGCCACGGATGACCAGCTGCCGCCCGTAGGGGGTGGGCATGGCCTGCATCTGGACGCCGGTGCGCAGCGGCTTCACCGAGAAGCGGAAGCCCTTGATCGGGCCGTGGCAGACGAACCCGGCCGGGGTGGGGATACCGATGCCGTCGGGGGAGAGAGTGAAGCCGAGCCCGGCGTAGAAGTCCGTCAGCTCCGGCTCGTGCGTGACGTACAGGATGGCCGCGCCGAACTTCCCCTGCTCGTGGGCGCCGGCCGCGCGCTCCACGTCGGCGACCAGGGTGCGGGCGATGCCCTTGCCGCGCCACGCTTCGACCACCGCGAGGGAGTCCAGGGTGGCGACCAGTCCGGCGATGATGTGGGCGTTAGCCTCGAGCTTTCGTGAGCGGTGCTGTCCGAAGCTTGATCAAATAAGCGAGGAGTGCCGCTGACCTCGGGTGATGGGACTTGCACAGGGTTCTCTTCGTCGTAGGGAACGCCGCACTCCCCAGGTGAAGAAGCGCAACGGGACGTATCCATGTGGCCGTGTCGAGAGCGACGGTCGTGGCGTGGTGACGCAGGCCAGTGCCGTGCTGCCCGGCGCTGCGGTGTGGGCGACGATGCGCACGTCCCGTTTCAGTACCGGGCCCAACCCGTCTCGGCGGCCCCACCGGTCCCCGCTTTCCCGGGTGAGCCGACGCCGCCGTAGGTCTCTCGCCGGTCGCCGATGAGTTTCACGGTCATAGGAGGTCGATACGGGGGACAGCCAACAAGCGCAAAGGAGGCCCGGGATGGGCAACGTGTTCACTCACATGACGATGTCGCTGGATGGGTTCGTTGCGGATCCGAATGACCACGTCGGGGAACTGTTCGACTGGTATGAGGCAGGGGAGGTGACCGTGCCGAACCCGAACGAGACCGTTTCGTTCCAGGTCGACGACGCCAGTGCGCAGGCGCTACAAGAGTTGACCGGCAACTGCGGTGCACTCGTCGCCGGCCGACGCCTGTTCGACATCGCCCATGGATGGGGTGACAAACACCCGGCAGGCGCCCCTGTTGTCGTGGTCACTCATCGCGCGCCTGAGGGCGCCGCCACGAAGTGGCCCACGACGACGTTCGTCGATGGAGTCGAAGCCGCGGTCACCCGGGCCAGACAGATCGCCGGCGATCAGGACGTCGCTATCGCAAGCGCGACGATCACCCAGCAGGCACTCGATCTCGGTCTGGTGGATGAGGTATGCGTCAGCCTCGTGCCGGTGCTGTTCGGCGAGGGGATCTCCTACTTCACGAAGCTGGAGCGGGGCCACCAACTCCTCAACGACCTGATCGTCGTCCAGGGACGCCGTGCCCTTCACCTGCGGTACCCAGTCCGACGTTAGCCTCGCGCTGTCCGGAGTGGGGCTGTCCGAGGGGTGATCACATAATTGAGGAGTGCGTCTGACCTGGGACGATGAAATTTGTCTAGGATCCTGGTCGTCGTCAAGAGAGCCGCACTCCTCGGGTGAAGAAGCGTAACGGGACGTATCCGCGTGTCCGTGTCGAGGGTGACGGTCGCGGGGTGATCTCGCACTCCGGTGCCGTGCTGCTGGTCGAGACCGCCCGGAAGGCAGGGCTGGATGCGGCAGTGTCGGCGGCTCTGGCGCCGTGGCGCAAAGCGCGGGCGGTCCATGATCCGGGCAAGGTCCTGATGGATGTGGCGCTCGCCGTGGCCCTGGGCGGGGACTGCCTGGCCGACGTCGGCATGGTGCGGGCCGAGCCCGCGGTGTTCGGGCCGGTGGCCTCCGACCCGACCATCTCCCGCCTGATCGACACGTTGGCCACGGCCGGGGCCCCCGCTCTCACCGCGATCCGGCGGGCACGAGCCGAAGTCCGCGAGCGTGTATGGCGGTTGGCCGGCGAGGCGGCGCCGGACGCGGGTGGCGAGGCGATCGTGGACATCGACGGTGTCCTGGTCCTGGCCCACTCCGAGAAGGAGAACGCCACCGCGACCTGGAAGAAGACCTTCGGCCATCACCCGCTGATCGCGTTCGTCGACCACGGTCCGGCAGGGTCCGGGGAACCAGTCGCTGGCCTGCTGCGGCCGGGGAACGCGGGCAGTAACACCGCCGCCGACCACATCGAGGCCGCGAAGCTCGCCCTGGCCCAGCTGCCGAAGAAGCACCGGCGAGGACGCCGCACTCTGATCCGCACCGACACGGCCGGAGGCACGCACGACTTCCTCGACTGGCTCACCCGGCGGGGGCGGTGGCTGTCCTACTCGGTTGGGATGACCATCACCGACGCCATCCACGCCGCCGTGCTCCTGGTCCCGGCCTCGGCCTGGACCCCCGCCATCGAACCTGGCGGCGAGATCCGCGACGGCGCCTGGGTCGCCGAACTCACCGGCGACATCCTGACCGGCTGGCCCAAGGGGACACGGCTGATCGTCCGCAAGGAACGGCCCCATCCCGGCGCCCAGTTGCGCTTCACCGACGCCGACGGCATGCGCCTGACGGCGTTTGCCACCAACACCCCGCACGCCCGGATCGCCGCGCTGGAACTGCGCCACCGCCAGCGCGCCCGCGCGGAGGACCGCATACGCGCCGCCCGGGCCACCGGGCTGCGTAACCTCCCCCTCCACAAGGCCGCGCAGAACAAGATCTGGCTGGAGATCGTCCAGATCGCCCTCGACCTGCTCGCCTGGATGCCCCTGCTCGCCCTGACTGGTCCCGCTCGGCTCTGGGAGGTCAAACGTCTGCGTCAACGGCTGTTCTCCGCCGCCGCCCAACTCGTCACCACCGGTCGGCGTCGAATCCTCCGACTCGCGGGCCACTGGCCCTGGACCGACGTCATCATCCACGCTCTCAACCAGCTCCAAACCCTCCCCAACCCCGGCTGACCAGCAGCTTCCCCGTCCCAACGAGCAGCACCACCCACCGGAACCGTGGAACCCGGCGCCCACCCGACGCGACAACCGGGCCACCAACCTGCCCACGCACAGAAACCACCACCCCGAACAAGCCGAAAGGGTTCCTCAGCAAGCTGACGAACCCTCACGCAAGATCGAGGTTAGGCGACCCCATGAGCATGGGGTGGGTGAATGCCCACGCCGCCGGCAGCGCCATCGTGCCGCCGACCAGAGCGCCGGATTCGGTCTCCTGCGCCGCGCGGACGCGGGTGTACTTGTCGGCGTCGGGGCTCTGGCGGATCGCGGTGGGAAGCTGCCGACAGGAGCCATCGGGGTTGTCCGGGTCGGCCAGCCGCATCACGGGCGCCAATGCGGCCGCGTCGGCCGGCGTCGCGTCCCGGATCGCCACGCCCTCCGGCAAGGCCGGGACGCTCACAGGGATGATCTCGCCCGGCTGCACCGCGACCCCGGCCCTGGGGGATGCGGCGGCGTACATGCGCTCACCCATCACGTTCCCCGAGAACAGGCGTTCCGCCTCGCGGCGCGCCGGATTCCCCGACCGCCGGGCGCCCTTGCGCGCCCCGTTCCGCTTCCCCACGGCGTTCCTCCCCTTGTCACCGCAAACCTCCCCCACCCGGCGCCCTCCTAACACCCGGCGCTGGCAGGCAACTTGGGGCCGCCGTGCCCAGAATCTGTCCACAGGCGATCCGTGATCCCTAGACGAGTAAGTCCTATGTCATGGGCTGCTGATCGGGCATGAGCAGAGGGTGTTCAAGATCATGTTGTGACGCAAGACCTGAACACCTTCTTGACCGCACTGTACGTGAAGATCGACGACGAGCTGGGAGGACCGCGGTGGATGGGCAGGCCGCCAGTGCTGACCGACTCCGAACTGGTCTGT
>NZ_JBIAXM010000094.1:0-4357 GCF_042896695.1 Streptomyces sp. NPDC001270
AACAACCCCGGATCAGCCACACCCCGCAACACATCCACCAGCGACCAGTCACACCACCGCTCCAACACAGACGCACACTCCCCGATACGCTCCGCGAACACCCGCGACGACTCCAACAACTCCCGCCCCATCCCCACCCACTGCGAACCCTGACCAGGAAACACCCACACCAACTTCCCCAGCACACCCACTCGACCGGAAACCACACCCGCCACGGTCACGCCGCGGGCCAACAACGCGAGGTCCGCTATCGCCTCGTCACTGGAGCCCGTGATCAGCACGGCACGCTCACTCAGCGCGGCCCGGTTCGACGCCAACGCACCGGCTACGTCCGCCAGTTGCGCCTCGCCCTCGATGAGCGCCGCCAACCGACCGGCCTGCCCCGCCAACGAGCTGGTGCTCCGCGCCGACATCACCACCGGAAGCACGTCCGCGGGTGCGGCTTCCCCTGAGGCCGGCGCAAGGTCCTGCCGCGGTGCCTCTTCAAGGATCAAGTGGGCATTCGTCCCACTGACACCGAACGCGGACACCCCGGCTCGACGCGGGCGGCCGTCGCGCGGCCATTCCCGGGATTCCGTCAGCAACTCGACCGCGCCCGCCGACCAATCCACCTCGGGAGTGGGCACGTCCACATGCAGGGTTGCCGGGAGTGTCCCGTACCGCAGCGCCTGCACCATCTTGATCACACCGGCCACACCTGAAGCCGCCTGCGCATGACCGATGTTCGACTTCAACGAACCGAGCCACAACGGACGCTCCGGATCCCGGTCCTGCCCGTACGTCGCCAGCAACGCCTGCGCCTCGATCGGATCACCCAGCGTCGTCCCCGTTCCGTGCCCCTCGACCACGTCCACATCGGACGATGAGAGCCCGGCGTTCGCCAATGCCTTGCGGATCACCCGCTGCTGCGAAGGACCGTTCGGCGCCGTCAGACCGTTCGACGCACCGTCCTGGTTCACCGCACTGCCCCGCAATACCGCCAGGATCCGGTGTCCGCGCTCCTGCGCCACCGACAGCCGTTCGAGGACCACGACGCCGACGCCCTCGGCCCAGCCGGTGCCGTCGGCCGCGGCGGCGAACGCCTTGCAGCGCCCGTCGACGGCGAGGCCCCGCTGGCGGGAGAACTCGACGAAGGCACCGGGGTTCGCCATGACCGTCACGCCACCGGCCAGCGCCATCGAGCACTCACCCTGCCGCAATGCCTGCGCCGCAAGGTGCATCGCCACCAGCGACGACGAACACGCCGTGTCGATGGTGACCGCCGGGCCCTCGAATCCGAACACATAGGACACCCGGCCGGACGCCACGCTCGACGATCCGCCGGTGCCGGCGAAACCCTCCAGCTCCGGCGTGACGACACTGGCTCCCGGCGCGACGTAGCCCTGGCCGAAGGCCCCTATGAACACACCGACGTCGGTGCCCTGCAACGAGATCGGGTCGATGTCCGCGCCTTCCAGCGCCTCCCACGAGGTCTCCAGCAGCAACCGCTGCTGCGGATCCATCGCCAGCGCCTCACGCGGCGAGATCCCGAAGAACCCCGCGTCGAAGAGGCCCGCCTCGTGCAGGAAACCGCCCTGACCGGTGTACGACGTCCCCGGGCGATCCGGGTCCGGATCGAACAGACCCTCCAGGTCCCAGCCCCGGTCCTCAGGGAACCCCGACACCGCGTCCCTACGCTCGGCCACCAACCGCCACAAGTCCTCCGGCCCCGCCACACCACCCGGCAACCGGCACGCCATACCCACAATCGCCATCGGCTCCCCCACATCCGCCACGACCACCGCCGGCACCACCGGCGCCACCGGCACCTCACCGAACTCCTCGCGCAGATGGCGGGCGAGGGCCTGTGGATTCGGGTGGTCGAAGACCACGGTCGCGGGCAGCTTCAGGCCGGTGGCCTCACGCAACTTGTTGCGCAGTTCCACTGCCGTCAACGAATCGAACCCAGCGTCCTTGAACGCCAGGTCCGCTCGCACAGCCGCCGTTCCGGTATGCCCGAGCACGGCCGCGACCTGACCACGGACCAGGTCCAGAAGCAGTGTCAGCTGGTCTGCCGGAGCGAGCCCCGCCAGTTGGTCGGACAGCCGGCCATGCTTCTCACCGGTGCCGACAGTGTGTGCGTGTTGCCTGCCCGTCCGGACCAGGCCGCGCAACATGTGCGGCACCGCACCACCTGCCGCGGCATCGGTACGCACCCCCCGCAGGTCCAGCTTGGCAGGTACCAGCAGCGCCTGCTCGGACCGCACGGCGGCGTCGAACAGATCCATGCCCTCAGCCTGTGTCATCAGCTGCAGACCGCCGCGGCGGTTCATCCGGGCCCTGATGAGGTCGTCGGTGCCGGCCGCCATGCCCTTTGTCTGTTCCCACAGGCCCCACGCCAGGGACAAACCTGGCAGGCCCGCCGCCCGGCGGTTGGCCATCAGCCCGTCGAGGAAGGCATTCGCCGCCGCGTAGCTGCCACTGCCGGCGCCCATGAACACGGCCGAGACGGAGGAGTAGACGACGAAAGCGTCGAGGTCCATGTCGCGGGTCAGCTCGTCGAGGTGCCGTACCGCGTCGACCTTGGGCGCGAACACCGCGGCGAGCCGCTCCGGGGTCAGCGTCTCGATCACGCCGGCATCCAGGACCCCGGCCGTGTGCACCACACCGGTCAGCCGATGCTCGTCCGGCACCGTCGCAAGCAGCGCGGCCACCTGGCCCCGATCGGAGACGTCGCAGGCGACGGCCGAAACCTCGGCGCCCTGCCCGGTGAGCTCGGCGACCAACTCCGCCATGCCCTCGGCGTCCGGACCTCGCCTGCTGGCCAGGACCAGACGCCGTACGCCATGGCGAGTGACCAAATGCCTGGCCATCACGCCACCCAGCGCACCCGCACCCGAGATCAGAACCGTCCCTTGCGCACCGAACACCGCCGGCGAATCCGAGGTCTGAGGAGCACGGGCCAGGCGCGGTACGGACAGGGTCGTGCCGCGCACCGCGAGCTGCGGTTCATCGCAGGCCAGCACCGGCCCCAGCACGGGTTCCACTCCGTCGCCGGAGGCCGTGTCGAGGTCCAGCAGAACGATCCGGTCCGGGTTCTCCGCCTGAGCGGCACGGACCAGGCCCCACACGGCCGCGGCGGCCGGGTCAGTCACCGCGCCGTCACCGGCGGCCACCGCGCCGCGGGTCAGGACCACGAGGCGCGACTCCTCCAGCCCTGCTCCGGCGAGCCATGGCTGCACAACGGCCAACACCCTCGAAGTCAAGGCCAGCGTCGCGTCCTCGGCATCGTCGCCCACTGCCTCCAGCACCACCGCCGCGGGCACACCGTCGGCAAGTGCTGCCACGTCTTCAGCGGTGGTCACCGCCGCCCAGGCGGGCGATGACTTCTCCTCAGCCGGGGCCAGTTCGGTCCACTCCACTTGGAACAGCGAGTCGGCGCGCACAGTGCCGGCATCCGCTTCGCCCAACTGCTCGGCGGACACCACACGAAGTGCCAGCGAATCCACGGTCACGACCAGGTGGCCTGCCTCGTCCGTCGCCGCCACCGACAGGGAACCGGAGTCGCTGGGCGCCAGCCACACCCGCAGTACCGACGCGCCGACGGCGTGCAGTGCCAACCCGTTCCAGTCCAGCGGTTGCCGCAGCTCCTGCCCGTCGTCGGCGGCGTTCAGCAAGGCCGGGTGCAGTGCCGCGTCCAGCAACGCCGGGTGGATACCGAACCTGCCCGCGTCCGTGCCGTACTGTTCGGGCAGGGAGACCTCGGCGAAGAGTTCCTCGCCGCGCCGCCACACCGCCCGGACACCTTGGAACGCGGGCCCGTACACGTACCCGCGTTCGGCCAGGTCGGTGTAGAGGTCATCCACGTCGGCCTTCCGCGCGCCGGGCGGCGGCCAGGCAGCGAAGTCGAAGCCCGTGCCGTGTGCCGCCGACACCGCCGACACCGCCGACACCGCCGACAGCATTCCGGTGGCATGTCGCGTCCACACGTCCGCGCCTGCCCCGCGCAGGGAGTAGACATCCACGGAGCGCGAGCCGTTCTCGCCCGGTCCGCCCAGCGCGACCTGCACACGCACGTCACCGTGGTCGGGCAACACGAGCGGGGATTCAATCACCAGCTCGTCGAGGACGGAACACCCGGCTTCGTCGCCGGCCCGTACGGCGAGTTCCACCAGTCCGCCGCTCGGGACGACCACGACGCCACCGACCGCGTGATCGGCCAGCCAGGGGTGCGTCCGCAACGACAACCGTGAGGTGAACACCAGCCCGTCCGACTGCGGCAACTGCACCACCGCACCGAGCAGCGGGTGATCGACACCCACCAGCCCCAGTGACGGCGCGTCCGTCGCCGCCCCGGTCGGGTGGAGCCAGTAGTGCC
>NZ_JBIAXM010000095.1:0-3963 GCF_042896695.1 Streptomyces sp. NPDC001270
GCGGGGTGTGGGGGTGGACTGGTCGGGGGTGGTGCCGGCGTCGGGGTGGGTGGATTTGCCGACGTATGCCTTCGACCATCGGCACTACTGGCTCCACCCGACCGGGTCGGCGACCGACGCGGTGTCGTTGGGACAGGCGTCGGCCGATCACCCGTTGTTGGGTGCGGTGGTGCAGTTGCCGCAGTCGGACGGGCTGGTGTTCACCTCGCGCTTGTCGTTGCGGACGCACCCCTGGCTGGCCGACCACGCGGTTGGTGGTGCGGTGATCGTTCCCGGCACAGGGATGGTCGAGCTCGCCGTACGTGCCGGCGACGAAGCCGGATGCACAGTTCTCGATGAGCTGGTGATCGAGGCACCGCTCGTCGTGCCCGAGCAGGGCGGGGTCCGCGTGCAGGTCGCACTGAGCGGTCCGAACGAGGCCGGCTCCCGCACGGTACACGTGTACTCCCGGCGTGATGACGGCACGGGTGCGTGGATGCGGCACGCCACCGGCATGCTGTCGGCGACGCCGAGCGGTGGCGGTACCGGGTTCGATTTCATCGCCTGGCCGCCGCCGGGCGCTGAGCAGGTTCATGTCGGAGACTTCTACGACGACCTGGCCGAGCGCGGCTACGCGTACGGGCCCGCGTTCCAAGGGCTGCGGGCGGTGTGGCGGCGTGGCGAGGAGATCTTCGCCGAGGCTGCCCTGCCCGAGGACCTGCGCAAGGAAGCCGGAAGGTTCGCTGTTCATCCGGCACTGCTGGATGCCGCCCTGCAAGCCGCAACGGTGGGTGCCGTGGAGGAACCGGCGGAGCCAGTGCTGGCGTTCGCGTGGAACGGGCTGGTGCTGCACGCCGTGGGTGCCTCGGCGTTGCGAGTGCGGCTCGCGCCGTTCGGCCCGGACGCGCTGTCGGTCGAGGCTGCCGACGAGACCGGTGAGCCGGTGCTGACCATGGACTCGCTGGTGTCCCGGCCGGTATCCGCCGAGCGACCGGGCGCCGCGGGCGAGGTCCGTGAATCGATCTTCCAGGTGGACTGGACCGAACGGCCCCCGGCTCAGGGGGCGGACACGCAGTCATGGGTGCCGGTGGTCACCCCCGACGACGTGACGGCGCTCGCTGAGGGCACACATGTGCCCTCGGCGGCGGTGCTGAACGCGGTCGGCGCGGATGCGGCACTCGCCGCGAGTGCACGAGTACTGGAGATCCTGCAGGCGTGGCTGGCCGTACCCGTGCTTGAGGAGACGCTGCTCGTCGTACGGACCTGCGGTGCGGTGGCGGCTGGTGGTGATCACACCGTGACCGATCCAGCCGCGGCCGCCGTGTGGGGACTGGTGCGTTCCGCACAGACCGAGAACCCGGGCCGGATCGTCCTTCTGGACACCGATCCCGCTGCCGAAGGCGACGCCCGGTCGCTTGTGGATTCGGTGCTGGCCACCGGTGAGCCACAGATCGCGGTGCGTGGAACGACCCTCTTCGTGCCGCGGCTTGCTCGCGCCACCCAGAACTCGAATTCGCCTGTCACGTTCGGTCCGGAAGGGACGGTCCTGGTCTCGGGCGCGGGGTCCCTGGGCGGGCTGATGGCCAGGCACCTGGTGACTCGGCACGCTGTGAGGCATCTGGTGCTGGCCAGCCGTCAGGGCCCGGATGCCGACGGGGTCATGGACTTGGTCGCCGAGCTCACCGGGCAGGGAGCGGAGGTGTCCGCGGTCGCCTGCGACCTCTCCGACCGCAGCGAGGTGGCGGAGTTGCTCGCGTCGATTTCCGACCTGACCGGTGTCGTGCACACGGCCGGTGTCTTCGACGACGGGGTGATCGGGGCGTTGACGGCGGACCGGCTGGCGAGCGTGTTCGCGCCCAAGGTCGACGCGGTACGTCACCTCGATGAACTGACCCGCGGCACGAACCTCGACGCGTTCGTCGTGTTCTCCTCTGTCGCGGGCGTGATCGGCGGTGGCGGCCAGGGCAACTACGCGGCGGCGAACGCCTACCTCGACGCCGCGATGGCCCACCGCCGAGGAGCGGGTCTGCCGGGCTTGTCCCTGGCCTGGGGCCTGTGGGAGCGCAGCACTGGCATGGCCGCCCACCTCAGCACCGTGGACCACGCACGGGCCGGCCGTGGCGGCGTCCTGGAGATGACACGGGCCGAGGGCCTGGCCATGTTCGACATCGGGCTGCGTACGGACCGGGCGCTGCTCGTGCCGATCAAGCTCGATCTGGAGGCGATGCGCGCGGACGTAGCGGACGGCGGCACGTTGCCGCACCTGCTCCGCGGTCTGGTCCGGGTGGCTCGGCCGGCGGCTCGGGCGGCGGCGTCCACGGAGGGCGATGGACTGGTTCGTCGGTTGGCCGGGCTTGCCCCGGCTGAGCAGGAGGCGGTGCTGGTCGATGTGGTTCGTGGTCAGGTCGCGGTGGTGCTGGGGCACGCCGGGCCGGAGGCTGTGCGGGCGGATACGGCGTTCACGGATGCCGGGTTCGACTCGCTGACGTCGGTCGAGCTGCGCAACAAGCTGCGTGAGACGACCGGGTTGAAGCTTCCGGCCACGATGGTCTTCGACCACCCGACTCCGCTGGTGCTCGCCCGCCATCTGCGTGCCGAGCTGCTTCCGGACGGCGCCGCGAAAGCCCACGACATGGACGAGGAACGGCTGCGGCACGCGCTCGCGTCGATCCCGCTGGCTCGGCTGCGCGAGGCAGGGCTGATGGACGCTCTGGCCGAGCTGGCCGCCCTGGGCGAGCCGGACGTCGCCGCCGTGGGAGTCGACGAGGCCGACGAGGAGCGGCCGATCGCCGAGTTGGACGTCGACGACCTCGTGCAACTGGCGTTCGACGATGAGTAGTACTTCGAGACCCGACATCTAGTACCTGAGTGATTGGGGCGGTTGGTGAGTGCGTCGTATGAGAAGGTCGTCGAGGCGCTGCGGAAGTCGTTGGAAGAAGTCGGCGCGCTGAAGAAGCGGAACCGTCAACTCGTCAAGGCGTCCAGTGAGCCGATCGCCATCGTCGGGATGGCGTGTCGGTTGCCGGGTGGCGTCGAGGGGCCCCAGGACCTGTGGCAGTTGGTGTCCGAGGGCCAGGACGCGGTGTCGGGGTTCCCCCGTGACCGGGGCTGGGACCTGGAGGGCCTGTTCGACCCGGACCCCGACCGCTCGGGCACGTCGTACGTCAGCAAGGGTGGTTTCCTACGCGGAGCAGGGCTTTTTGACGCCGGGTTCTTCGGGATCTCGCCACGTGAGGCGTTGGCGATGGATCCGCAGCAGCGGTTGCTGCTGGAAACCTCGTGGGAGGCGTTGGAGAACGCCGGCGTCGACCCGGTCTCGCTGAAGGGCACCGATGTCGGCGTGTTCACCGGTGTCTCCGGGCAGGGCTACGGGGCCGGTGTCGTCGGGCCGGAGATGCAGAGCTTCGCGGGTACAGGGGTGGCGTCGAGTGTGGCGTCGGGGCGTGTGTCCTATGTGTTCGGTTTCGAGGGTCCTGCGGTCACGATCGACACGGCGTGTTCGTCGTCGCTGGTGGCGATGCACCTCGCCGGACAGGCGCTGCGGCAGGGCGAGTGTTCGGTGGTACTGGCCGGCGGCGCGATGGTGATGTCGAGTCCCAACTCCTTCGTGGGGTTCTCCCGGCAGCGAGGACTCGCCGCGGACGGACGGTGCAAGGCGTTCTCCTCGACGGCGGACGGAATGGGGCTCTCCGAAGGCATCGGTGTGGTGGTGTTGGAGCGGTTGTCGGTGGCGCGTGAGCGTGGGCATCGGGTGCTGGCCGTGATCCGGGGCAGTGCGGTGAACCAGGATGGTGCGTCGAACGGTCTGACGGCGCCGAATGGTCCTTCGCAGCAGCGGGTGATCCGCAGCGCGCTGGCGAACGCGGGGCTGTCACCGTCCGATGTGGATGTCGTGGAGGCTCATGGGACCGGGACGGCGCTGGGTGATCCGATCGAGGCGCAGGCGTTGCTGGCGACGTACGGGCAGGACCGGGATCCGGAGCG
>NZ_JBIAXM010000096.1:0-3220 GCF_042896695.1 Streptomyces sp. NPDC001270
CGGCGGGAGGCGATGTGCACCACGGTGATCTCGTGTGCGAGTGCGTCGTCGGCGGCCTGCCGGGCACGGCGAGCCGCCTCACCCTCGCGCCAAGCATAGTAGGAGGAGCGGGCCACGTGCAGCACCCGGCACAGCAGCGTGATCGGATAGTTCGCCTTCTCCGCGTGGATGAACCGGTCGAGCTCGCTCACCGGTCGTTCTCCTTCACGAAGAAGGCGGTCGGTCGGGTGGCCTGGGGGAATTTCACCCCCGGGCTCCCACAGATCCCGGCGTGACAGTCTCCCGTCACCGGGCTCCTATTATCCTGGTCACCAGATCGAGTGGACCCATTTCCAATGGGCGAAGAAAAGCGGGTACGCGGTGGTGACCTGTTTCCATCGCCGGTGGAAATTCTTGAAGGTCTTCAGCCGCCGGTACTTCTTGCGGACCCAGCGCATCAGGTAGTAGTTGATGTGCTTGAGGAGGGGATACAACTCGGTGCGATAGAAGGCGCCGTAGTACTGCATCCAGCCGCGAATGATGGGGTTGAGCCATCGCGCGAACTCACCGAGGGTATAGCCGATGTGCATGTGGAGCCGCCAGGAGCGGACCTCCCTGCTCATCTTCTTGAGGGCGTCCTTGCTGGGCGCCGGAAGGAATGAGGTGAAGATCTTTCCGTTCCGGTCTCGCGCTGGACGACGCTGGAACGTGAAGCCGAGGAAGGTGAACGATGTTGCCGCGACACTGTCGTAGCGCCCGTCTCTTCCGCAGTACACGATCCGGGTCTTGGCCGGGTGCAGTTGCAGGCCGACCTCTTCCATCCTGTCCCCGATCGCCTTCAGGACCGCACGGGCTCGGCGTTCGGAGTCGTAGTGCACGACTGCGTCATCCGCATAGCGTTCGAACTGGACGTCCGGAAAGTTCCGGGAGAGCCACAGATCGAATGCATAGTGCAGAAACAGGTTCGCCAGCACGGGAGAAACCGCCGATCCCTGTGGGGTTCCGCGATCTCGCTGCCGCAAGGTGCCGTCGGGAAGTTGCAGTGGAGCGGCAAGCCACCGCTTCACATACAACACGACCCACACGGCATCGGTATGGGTTTCCACCGCCTTGATGACGAGGTTCCAGCGGACGCTGTCGAAGAATTTGGAGACATCGAGATCGACGGCCCACTTCTTCTTCCAGCACCGCCGCCGGCATGCCTCGACCGCGCTCAGAGCTGACCTGCCCGGCCGGTAGCCGTAGGAGTCCGGGTGGAACACCGGCTCCACCTGCTTCTCCAGATGGGCGGCCACCACCGTCTGGGCGATTCTGTCCGCGACCGTGGGCACACCGAGCAAACGAACCCCGCCGCCATGCGACTTCGGGATTTCCACGCCTTTCACCGGAGGAGGGAAATAGCTTCCCGAGGACAGTCGATTCCAGATCTTATAGAGGTTCCCCTTCAGATCCTTCTCGAACTCCTCGATCGTGCAGCCATCCACCCCCGGAGCACCCTGATTTGCCTTGACCTTCAGGTATGCCTCCCAGACCTCCGTTTTTTGATATCTCGAACGGCTTGATCTGTGACTTCAGCTCGCCCACGCAGCTCCTCTCAGGGAACTCCTGGTTGACCGAACAAACGAACCACGGACAATCCGGCCCCTTCGCTCCGCTCCCACCGCGCCCAGCAGGAGGTTCACCGCTACTACGAACCGGTCCGCCAACACACATCGCATCGGTACTCAGTTCCTCGCGGGTTGTCCGCTTGGAAGGCTCCCTTTCACAACACCGCGTGACAAACGCCGAGTTGAGGCATCGAAGTGTGTCTTCCCACGTTCCGCACGAAAGCAGCAGACCAGATTCACGTCGCCTCCACGCCGGGCACCACCTGGCCAGTAAACGGGTTTCCGCCAGACTCATCCCGGGCCAAAAAGTAACACCCGGTTCTGATGCCATTTAATCAATAATGACGCGTCAACAGCGATCCCCTGTAAGGGGACTGCGCTCCGTCTCCCTGATCCCCACTTGACGCCTCACGGGCGCCTTTTCCACAGTCGCTCACCACGGTCGCGTCACCGTTTCCGCAGCATGTGGCGGTTTGGAGCCTCCCCCCGCAGGGCGACTCCGAAGGGCCGAAAATCCTTCATCTCTCGTGCAGCACCGCGTTCAGCTACTCAACTACCGCAAAGCAGCCTCCCGCGTTCGTGGCACACCTTTTTTCAGGATCTCGATCGTCTGCTGCTGTTCGCGATTCTCCTTGCGCAGCCGCCGCAACTCCTCACGCTCGGCACTGGTCAGCTCGCCGGGGGTGCCCTCACCCCGGTCCGCCTTGGCCTTGCGGTACCAGCCGCGCAGGGACTCCGAGCTGATCCCGAGTTCCCGGGCGACCGCGGTAACCGTCTTGCCCGAGGAGTCGACGAGCGCAATGGCGTCCCGCTTGAACTCCTCGGTGTACCGCTTCGTGTACTTGCTTCCCCCCTGGTACTACTTCCTCTGGAACCTCAAGATCCCAGTCTCCAGGTGTCCACGATCAAGGGGAAGCTTCACCACGAGCACCGGCCTGGTGGTGGACACCTGCGCCCGGTTTGGTTTCACCGCCGCGCCGGGCACCATCGACGACGCACGGATCCGGCACCTCACCGTCGCCCTGCCGCCGCACCGCGCCGGCAGGCTGTTCGACGCCCAGGACGCCGGCGCGGGCGAGCAGCAGCTGCGCGACCTCGCGGCCGAAGCGCTCGGCGAGGTCTACTTCCGTGACGGCGGCCGCCGCGCCTCCGGCCTGGAGGTCGAGTTCACGGACGTGGAGCATCTGGAATTCGACCTGTGACGCGGCGCGCGACGTGAGCACCTGGGCGGCGCGCCTTTGAGAGGAAGCATCGTAGTTGTCACCCGATTGGCGAGCTACTTGTCACCGGCAGCGCGGAAGCACCTTTGTTGTCACCGGCCGGGGCGGCCCGCCGACCGCCTGAGCGGCAGAGGGAGTCCCGCCGCGGGGTGAGCAGTCGGGTGCCCCGGCCTGGCCCCTGCCCCTGCTCTCCCGTCGGGGATGAACCGACCCCGACGGAAGCCACATCGGTAGCCCAGGCAACAGCATCGGGCAGTTACTCGGGCGAACTGAAGCGGTGGACCGGCCTCACTTCCGCACCACCAGCTGCCCACCAGCAGTAATCTCGCGCGGCCGCTCAACATGCCAACTGCATGAGAACTCGGCAGCACGGATTAACCGCAGGGAGGATCGCCAGGTTCTATTACGACGAAA
>NZ_JBIAXM010000097.1:0-2669 GCF_042896695.1 Streptomyces sp. NPDC001270
CCGACGACATCTTCGAACGCCTCGCCGGCTATCTGAACCGCCTACCGAACCCCAAATCCTAGATATGCGGCCCTTCCGAGACTCAGGACACTAGCAGGTTTCCCCGCACCACGGCTCAAGCAAGCCCCGAGGGCATCACGAGAGTGCAACTGCTGCTGGTCTCCTGCGGTTTCGGGCCCGGAGGCCGCGATGGCAGGAAGCATGCACGAGGCGTGTTCGGTTCCCGCCCGGCGTGTCGGGCCGTCCATGATCAGTGAGATAGTCGGCGGCTATCGCCCTCTTGACGACGTTCAGCCACCATCGCTCCCATTCCTCGGGTGACTGCGGCGGCTGGTCGGCGGTGAGAAGGTGTTCCCCACAGAGCGGACAGCGGCCGTCCTGCTTGGCGAGCAGGCGCAAGTTGTAGCTGTCCAGCGGGGGTTTGACCCTCCGCCGCCGCTTGACCCAGTAGTCCGTCAGACCGGGATCATCAGGTGACGCCCCGCCTGCGATCAACTGGTGCCGGACGATGTTCGTCCAGGAAAACTTGACGAGGATGGGGATCTCTCCGCGGTCGTTGAGCACATTGCCGCGGTCGCCGAATACCCACCGGTCGTTCCTGAACTTGTTGAACCTGCCGAAGTAGCGTCGAGCGATCCACTTCTTCGACTTGTTGGGGTGCATGCGTCTGGCCCACCGATATGTGAGCCACCACACGTAGTGATCCAGCGCCGTGAAGATTCTGCTGGACACCACCCCCCGGTAGTAGGCCGCCCACCCCCGTACGATCGGGTTGAGCCTGGCGATGACCGCCGTCGCGTTCAAGCCGCGCAGGCTGCGCACCTCGTCCGCGAGCCTCTTCCGGATGCGCCTGACCGCCTCCACGCTCGGTTTGATCAGCAGCTTGCACCCTCGGTAACGGCGGACGTTGAACCCGAGGAAGTTGAAGCCCTCTTCGAGGTGGACGATGCGCGTCTTGTCCTCGTTGAAGACCAGCCCCCGAGGCGCCAGCCACTCCGCAAGCCGTGCCTTGACCTGTTCGGCCTGCTCTCTGGAATGACAGCAGGCGACCATGTCGTCGGCGTACCTCACCAAGATCGGAGAGCCCGCCACCACATCCCCGGCGTGTGTGCCGGTAGTGAGATAGCGGACCCCCGCGGCCTCCTCCAGCCCGTGGAGAGCCACGTTCATCAACAGCGGACTGATCACGCCACCTTGAGGAGAGCCCTCTTCGGTCGGCGAGAACTGGCCCTTTTCGACCACCCCGGCCTTCAACCATCGTTCGATCAGGTCCCTGGCGGGGAACGAACCGAGCGAGTCGAGCAGCCGCGCGTGGCCGATCTTGTCGAATGCGGCTGACAGATCGGCGTCCAGGATCCATACCCGTCGGGCAAGTGGCCCGCTGAGCGTGGAGAACAAGGAACCGATCGCATCAGCACAGCTTCGCCCGGGACGGAACCCGTAGGAACGGGGCTCGAACCGGGCTTCCCACTCGGGCTCCAGTGCGCTGCGGACGCGTGCCTGATGACACCGGTCCAAGATCACGGGAACGCCGAGCGGCCGCTGCTTTCCATTGGCCTTCGGAATGTACAGACGTCGGACCGGCATGGGGTCCCAGGACGAGCGTGTGCGATGCACCCGCATCGCCACCGCCGCCCTGGCCTCGGGCGACAGGGCAGTTTCCCCATCGATCCCGGCCGTCCGACGCCCAGCATTTCGCTGAGTGACCTGCCGCACGCTGACCAGCGTGTTCGACCAGGACCTCAGCATCAGTTTCTGCAAGGACCGGACCACGGCCCAGTCCCCTTCTCGTGTCGCCTTGAAGATCCTCCGCCGCAACCTCACTACGTTCTCCTCGTGAGTCCGCCAGCTGACGGTGTCCCAGTCGAGAACGCCCTCGGGTCCGTTCACCGCAATGGTGTCCAACATGTCCCTCGGTTCAAGAGGCCATCGGCCTCGGCGTTCAAAGGCTCACCAGTCCACGTCAGCGCCCTTTCGGGCCCGGTCGCCTGACCGGCATCCGGCCGGTTCCCCGTGACCGCCGCCTGGAGGGGCAGCCGTGATGTCACGAGTCCCGTTGCCTTTCGGCAGCCGGCATCCGCTTCTTGGACTTCCTGTCCCGCCGAGGGCTTACGCCCCTCTCGCGATCGGCCTACCCGGCCTCAAGGCCGGGACCCCGACGGGGTTTCCACGTTCCGCGCATACGAGACGCGACCGGGGAGGACGCCCCCTAAACCCCGGGACCAGCGGTGTTCACACGACCGACGGGGCAGGCTCCGGTCGTCGCTCGCCGCCTCTTCCAGCGGCCAGGCCCTATAACCCGGCATTCATCCCGTCTCCCGGATTTGTCGATAGCGAGGCATCACAGGGGGTTCACTCGCGTTCGTCCGTCCAGCCTTCTCCTTGCCCGGTTGCTCCCCCTGACGGATCGGGGGCCCTTGGGCGTCTTCCCTGAGCTTCGCACCTTCGACGGGCAGGACCCGCGAATGCACGTCAGAGCGGAGATCGGTCTCGAACACTGACCGAGAACTACGCAACCGGCATAACCGGCCTCCAATCTGCGAGTTCACTCATATACGCGACCTCGTGTCGCACCGCCCCAGTCGACTTGTGCCTGGGCGCCAGGAATCACCTCGAACCGGCGGTGCAGGCCCGCCAGCTCTTTCGGCGTGATCCCGAGCTCCTCGGCG
>NZ_JBIAXM010000098.1:0-1296 GCF_042896695.1 Streptomyces sp. NPDC001270
GGCTGGGCGAAGCGGGAGAAGTTGTGGACGCACAGGACGAGGTCGTCGTCGTGTTCGCGGAGGAAGGCGAGGACTGCGGGGTTGGTGGAGGGGAGTTCGGTGTAGGTGCCGAGTCCGAAGGCGGGGTTCTGCTTGCGGATCTCGATCATGCGGCGGGTCCAGTGGAGCAGGGAGGAGGGGGAGGACATGGCGGCTTCGACGTTGGTGACCTGGTAGCCGTGGACGGGGTCCATGATGGTGGGGAGGTAGAGGCGGCCGGGGTCGCAGGAGGAGAAGCCGGCGTTGCGGTCGGGGGTCCATTGCATGGGGGTGCGGACGGCGTCGCGGTCGCCGAGCCAGATGTTGTCGCCCATGCCGATCTCGTCGCCGTAGTAGAGGATGGGGCTGCCGGGGAGGGAGAGGAGGAGGGCGGTGAAGAGTTCGATCTGGTTGCGGTCGTTGTCGAGGAGGGGGGCGAGGCGGCGGCGGATGCCGATGTTGGCGCGCATGCGGGGGTCTTTGGCGTATTCGGCCCACATGTAGTCGCGTTCTTCGTCGGTGACCATTTCGAGGGTGAGTTCGTCGTGGTTGCGCAGGAAGATGCCCCATTGGCAGGTGCGGGGGATGGCGGGGGTCTTGGCGAGGATTTCGGAGACGGGGTAGCGGGATTCGCGGCGTACGGCCATGAAGATGCGGGGCATGACGGGGAAGTGGAAGGCCATGTGGCATTCGTCGCCGCCGGTTCGGTAGTCGCCGAAGTAGTCGACGACGTCTTCGGGCCATTGGTTCGCTTCTGCGAGCAGGACCCGGTCGGGGTACTGGGCGTCGATTTCTTTGCGTACGCGTTTGAGGAAGTCGTGGGTGGCGGGCAGGTTCTCGCAGTTGGTGCCTTCTTGCTGGTAGAGGTAGGGCACGGCGTCGAGGCGGAAGCCGTCGATGCCGAGGTCGAGCCAGAAGCGGAGTGCGGCGAGGATTTCTTCCTGGACGGCGGGGTTGTCGTAGTTGAGGTCGGGCTGGTGGGAGAAGAAGCGGTGCCAGTAGTACTGGCCGCGTAGGGGGTCGTGGGTCCAGTTGGAGGCTTCGGTGTCGACGAAGATGATGCGGGCGTCGGGGTATTGCTTGTCGTCGTCGGCCCAGACGTAGTAGTCGCCGTAGGGTCCGTCGGGGTTGCGTCGTGATTCCTGGAACCAGGGGTGCTGGTCGCTGGTGTGGTTCATGACGAAGTCGATGATGACGCGCATGCCGCGTTGGTGGGCGGCGTCGACGAATTCGACGAAGTCGGCGAGGTCGCCGAATTCGGGGAGTACGGCGGTGTGG
>NZ_JBIAXM010000098.1:1393-2577 GCF_042896695.1 Streptomyces sp. NPDC001270
GGCGCCGGCGGATGGTGTTGAGGTGGGTGATGAGGGGGGCGATGGTGCGTCCTTCGCGGGTGGCGGTGGTCCAGTCGCGGGGTTTGAGCTGGTATTTCTCGGAGTCGAGGTATTCCTCGCTGCCTTCGTGCAGGGGGGTGTTCTCGCAGAGTTCGTAGCCGCTGTAGATGCCCCAGGTGGGGGAGAGGGTGGCGGCGAGGACGGCGCGGGTCTCGAAGGCGGGGCGGCCGCCGTGCTGGAGGTAGGCGTGGAGGATGTCGGGGGTGTTGGCGAAGAGGTTGGGGCGGAGGTAGGCGGCGGTTTCGCCGGTGAGTTCGGTGAGGTGTTCGGTGAGTTCTGTTTTGGTGTTGCGCCAGGTGAAGTAGGTGTAGGACTGCTGGAAGCCGATCTGGGCGAGGGTGTGCATCATGGCGGGGCGGGTGAAGGCTTCGGCGAGGAAGATGACGTCGGGGTCGGTGGTGTTGATGTCGGTGATGATGTGTTCCCAGAAGACGGCGGGTTTGGTGTGGGGGTTGTCGACGCGGAAGATGCGGACGCCGCAGGCCATCCAGTGGCGGAGGATGCGGAGGGTTTCGGTGGTGAGGCCGGTCATGTCGGTGTCGAAGGCGATGGGGTAGATGTCCTGGTATTTCTTGGGGGGGTTCTCGGCGTGGGCGATGGTGCCGTCGGGGCGGTGGTGGAACCAGTGGGGGTGTTTGTCGACCCAGGGGTGGTCGGGGGAGCACTGGAGGGCGAAGTCGAGGGCGATTTCGAGGCCGAGCCGGTGGGCGTGGGTGATGAAGTGGCGGAAGTCGTCGAGGGTGCCGAGGCGGGGGTCGATGGTGTCGTGGCCGCCGTGGGGGGAGCCGATGGCCCAGGGGACGCCGACGTCGTCGGGGTGGGCGGTGAGGGTGTTGTTGCGGCCTTTGCGGTGGGTGGTGCCGATGGGGTGGACGGGGGGGAGGTAGACGACGTCGAAGCCCATGGCGGCGATGGCGTCGAGGCGGTGGGTGGCGGTGCGCAGGGTGCCGTGGGGGTGCTGGGGGGTGCCTTCGGAGCGGGGGAAGAATTCGTACCAGGAGCCGTACAGGGCGCGTTCGCGTTCCACGAGGAGGGGCAGCGGGTCGGAGGCGGTGACCAGTTCCCGTAGCGGGTGGCGGGCCAGGACCTCGTCCACCTCCGGCGCCAGCGCCGCCCCCAGCCGC
>NZ_JBIAXM010000099.1:0-1808 GCF_042896695.1 Streptomyces sp. NPDC001270
CCAGCCGCCGCACCCGCACGCAACCCCCGCAGATCCAACTTCACCGGCACCAACAGCGCCTGCCCGGACCCCACAGCGGCATCGAACAACTCCATACCCTCCACCGCCGAGATCGCCAGCACACCACCACGGCTCGCACGCCGGCTCATCCGCACCTGGTCGGCGCTGCTGAGGTGCGTGATCAACCCGCTGGTGTGCTTCCACGGGCCCCACGCCAGCGACAACCCAGGCAGGCCCGCGGCCCGACGACTGGCCATCAATCCGTCGAGAAAGGCATTCGCCGCCGCGTAACCACTGCTGCCGGCTCCCAGGAACACGGACGAGACGGAGGAGTAGACGATGAACGCGTCAAGGTCCATGTCCCGGGTCAGCTCATCCAAGTGCCGCACCGCGTCCACCTTCGGTCCGAACACACTCGCCAGCCGATCCGGGGTCAGACCACCGATCACCCCGGCGTCGAAGACACCTGCCGTATGCACCAGCCCCGTCAGGCGATGCTCGTCCGGCACTGATGCCAACAGAGCGGCCACCTGATCACGGTCGGACAGATCACAGGCGACCACGGAAACCTCTGCTCCGTGGCCGGCCAGCTCGGCTACCACATCCTCCACACCCTCGGCGGCCGCACCCCGCCGACTGGCCCACACCAAATTCCGCACACCATGGTGAGATACGACATGCCGAGCCACCAGCGCACCCAACGACCCCCCACCCGTGATCATGACGGTCCCCTCTTGCGCGAACACCGCCGGAACATCAGGCGTCCGAGCGGCAGCACGGCCCAGCCGAGGGACCGACAGTGCCGTGCCACGGACCGCGATCTGCGGCTCGCCGCTGGCCAGCACCGAACCCAGCACCGCCTCCGCACCGCCGTCGGCGGCGGGATCGAGGTCCAGCAGGATGATCCGGCCCGGATTCTCGGCCTGTGCGGCACGAACCAGACCCCACACCGCCGCAGCGGAAGAATCAGTCACCTTACCGTCACCGCCGGCGGGAACCGCGCCCCGGGTCACCACCACCAGGTGCGACTGCTCCAGGCCGGTTCCCGCCAGCCAGGTCTGCACGACCGCCAACGCACGTGACGTCAAGTTCAGCGTCGCATCCGCATCCGCATCCGCACCACTGACGACTTCCAGCACGACCGCCGCAGGCGCATTCCCGGTCAGGGCCGCCACGTCGTCCGCGGTGGCCACCGCCGCCCACGACGGCTCGTCGTCGGGTTCGGCCGAGGCCAGTCCGGTCCAGTCCACTTGTAACAACGAGCCGGCACTCGCCGTAGGCGCCGCCGTGGCGCCCACCTGCTCGGCGGACACCTCACGCAACGCCAGCGAATCCACGGTCACAACCGGATCGCCGCCCTCGTCAGCGGCCGCCAGCGACACCGTGCTGGGCCCTCCAGGCATCAACCGCACCCGCAACACCGACGCACCGACGGCATGCAGCACGGCCCCCTTCCAATCGCCCGGTTGCCACGGCTCCTGCCCGTCTTCGCCGATACTCATCACGGCCGGGTGCAGGGCCGCGTCCAGCAATGCGGGGTGGAGACCGAAAGCGGCAGCGTCCGCCCGCTGCTCATCAGGAAGGACGACCTCGGCGAAGACCTCCTCCCCACGCCGCCACACCGCACGCGCCCCCTGAAACGCGGGCCCGTAGGCGTAACCGCGTTCGATCAGGTCGGTGTAGAAGTTCCCCACCTCGACCGCTTCCGCACCGGGCGGCGGCCAAGCCGTGAAATCGAACCCGGCCCCGGTCCCGGTCCCACCCGGCGCCGCCGACAGCACACCAGAGGCATGCCGCGTCCACACATC
>NZ_JBIAXM010000100.1:0-1765 GCF_042896695.1 Streptomyces sp. NPDC001270
ACGGCACTCCCGACCTCGAGTCCACACCCCTCCCCCACACCCACGGACCACTCCACGCGAACGTCACACACACTCAGGCCACGGTTGGTAAAGTCGCAGATGATGAGGTCCCATCGGGCGAGGTGGTGGTCGCGGTGGGCCTGTTCGACCTTCTCCTGCGACTGATAGGTGCAGAAGACGTTCACAGGTCCGAAGGCCGCGGCCCCGGCGGCGTGGTGGGCGAGTTCCTCGGCCGAACCGATGCGCAGGACTCCGCCGGGCAGCACGCCGCCGGCGTCCTCGTGACAGATGGTGAGGTAGAGGCCCCGGCGGCCTTCGCGGTGCCAGACCTGCGCGGTCTGGTAGAGCAGCTGGATGCTGGGGGCGAAGAGCACCACGTTGCCGTGGGGGGCGATGCGGTGGGCGACGTGGAGTGCGACGAGGGTCTTGCCGGTACCGGTGGCCATCACGACGCTGACGCGGGCGTGGTGATCGAGGAAGGCGGAGACGCTGTTGTCGACAGCGACGGCCTGATGGCCACGCAGCGCCGTGGCGAGTTGGTCTTCGGATACGGTCCCGGGCACCGGGCTCCCCCCTTGTCATCGTGTGCCTGGGACCTCATGGTCCGCACACGAGGAGGTGTCTGGTCCTGCTTTCGCCGGCTGGTTCACCCTTTCGGGGATATCCGGCAGGCAGGGAGGTTCTCGCTGCCCGGTACCCAGCAGCATGGGAAATGCCGGGCTGCTGCGGCAGCGGTCATCGCCAGAGTTGGGGGCAGCGGAGGTGGACGGACAAGTAGCCGGAGCTTCTTTGCTGTTCGGGCCCCGCAGGCCGCTGCCCGTGCGGGTAACGCCGTTGCGGGGCGAGTCGACGGGCAGTTTCGTCAACCGGCTGGCACACGGCCAGGGACTGGAGTTGGAAGAACTGCTGGAGCGCGTGGGCTTCGGGCAGGCGTCCCGGGATCCGGTGCGGGTACGGGCCTATCCCTCCAGCACCGAGATGTACGTCAACGAGCGGGGGCTTGAGTATCTGGCGGTGCTGTGCGGGAGCACCGCGTCGTCGCTGCAGGAGGTCCTGCCGAGCACGGCGGCCGCGCATCTGCTGAAGACCGAGACTACGCAAGCGGTGTGGAAGTGGCCGTGGCTGCCGCGCAAGGGGTACCTGGTGCCGCTGTGCGGGACGTGCGCTGCCGCCTGCGGGGTGCGGGAGACGACATGGATGATCAGCGCAGACCGCTGGCGGGTCTGCCTGGAGCATCTGCGGTTCACCGACAGCGACGCGAGCGGGGGCGGGCGGGGGCTGTCGCTGAAGCTGCTGCCGGAGACGGCCGAGGCGCACCGGGAGCGGGAAGCCCTTAGCCAGCGGCACGGGCAGGTGGGCCGGGAGCTGTTCGCCGACGCCTTCCAGATCACGGTGCACTGGTGGACGCATCTTCCAGGCACCGCACGGTGGGTGCGCCGGGCCTGGGACGCGGGCCTGGAGGCTGAGGCGGTCCCCACGGCGCCGCTCGTGCTGATGCCGGAAGCCGCTGCCATGGCGGCCCATCTGACTGCTTTCGAACACGCGGGCAGACGGGACGGACAGGCCCGTACACGGTGGATGGAGGCGCTGCGGAGCGAGATGGACGGGTGGGGCGTCGACTTCTCGGTCGGCCGGCTGGCGCTGATGGACTGGCTGCAGCGGCACAGCACTGAACCGCCCCGTGTTCCATAGAGATCTCAGACTGTGGTTGTGACCTGTGGTTTTGTGAGTTCGGTGTAGTAGTTGGCTTCGTATTCGACGGGCG
>NZ_JBIAXM010000101.1:0-1761 GCF_042896695.1 Streptomyces sp. NPDC001270
GGGCGTGCAGATCTTTAACTCGTCTTTTTGATCTTGGTTTGGGTGGGGTCGGAAGCGAGGAACCTTGCGACGTCGGCAGATGTACGGAGGCGGGCGGTTGAGGTGTTGATGTGATGGCCGTGTGCTTCCAGGAGTGGGTGGACCTCCTGTTTCGCACGGCTGATGGTCATCGCGGTGACGCCGAAGAGTTGACCGATGAGGTCCATGGTGGCGAGTTTGCGCAGGTGGAGCACGGTGGCCAGGATCCGCTCGGCTGGGGTGAGCTTGGCTTTCACACCTGTGCCGGGGGCGACCAGGCGCTCGTGACCGCGGCGTGTGCGGAGCACTTGCTCGCGTTGAACCTCCAGTGCAGGAGTCAGCGCGTCGATGAGCTCCGTGAGCTGTTGGCGGGTCATGCCGGTCAGCTCTGGGTCCTGCAGTGAATACGTCGTAAGACGATGCGGCTCGCTCGCCGGTGTCTGGTCTGACGTGCTGCTGGTGGGCGTCGTGTCCAGCGGTTGCTGGGGGTGGAGGGTGTAGTTCCAGTCGCCGTGGAAGCGGTGCCGGGTGATCGGCAGGGCGGCGATCTCGTCGTCGCTGACCTGGATACCGGTGGGGTAGCAGTTGGTGTCGAGTTCGGCGTGCACGGTCAGGCCGGTCTTGGTGGTGGTCGCGGCGATGCTCTCGACGATGACTTCGTGGCTGGTCAGGGGCCTTCCGCGCCAATTCATGGTGATGTGTGAGAACAGCCTGTGCTCGATCCGGTTCCACTTCGACGTTCCGGGAGGCAGGTGGCAGACGGTGATCGCCAGTCCGGACTCGGCTGCGAACCGGGCGAGTTCGGTCTTCCAGGTGCGGGTGCGATACCCGTTGGAGCCGCCCGCGTCGGCGGTGATCAGCAGCCGGCCGGCTGTGGGATAGGCGGCCCGTCCGGCTCCGTTCCACCAGCGGCGGATGGATTCGACGGCGAACGCAGCGGTGTCGTGGTCGGTGCCCACGTTGACCCAGCCGGTGTTCGCGGCGACGTCGTAGATGCCGTAGGGCACTGCTCTGCCCAGCTCGCGGTCGGGGAAGTCGTGGGTGTCGACCCGAACCGGCTCGCCTCTCGGCTCCCATTCGCGGCCGTTGTTCTTGAAGGGGCCGACCAGTTCCTTCTTCTTTGTGTCCACACTGATCACCGGAGCCCCGCTGTCCTGGTGGTCGCGGGCCTGTTCGTTGAGGTAGTGGAACTGGGCGTCCCGGTCGGGGTGCTGTTTGCCTTCGAGGGTCTTGGCGTTGCTCTGCAGGCTGAAGCCCTCCTCGCGCAGGAGGTCGCCCACCGTGTCCGCGGAGATCTTGTGGCCCTGGCGGGTCAGCTGCTCGGCGAGTTTGCGGGTGGATTTGGTCGTCCAACGCAGCGGCGACATGGGATCTCCGCGGACGTCGGGCTCTACCAGCATGAGGAGTGCCTGACGAACGGCTGGGTTCAGGTCGACGACGCGTTTGCGGCCACCTCCGGGTCGGCGGACACGTCCCAACGGGGCTTCTTCGGAGTCGAGTTCCCTCATTCCGACAGACACAGTGGCTTCACGGACGCCGGCGGCACGGGCGACCGCTCTGATCCCACCGTGGCCGAGGGACTGGGCTTCCGCTCCTATCAACAGGCGACGCTGTCGCTCGTCGAGGTGCGGCAGAATTGCCCTGAACTTGACTGCCAGCACGGCCCGTTGTGCTTCCAAACTGCTCATGCCAGACCAACGAATCAGCGAGCGGAAAGCCACGAGTTAAAGATCTGCACGCCCT
>NZ_JBIAXM010000102.1:0-1695 GCF_042896695.1 Streptomyces sp. NPDC001270
CGTTACCTTTCTTGTGGCCCCGCAACGGGGCGCCTGGCCCCCGGGTCCGGTATGGCTGTTTGCCCCCTGTCGTACGCATGACCTGGGGGGTGTTGCCGCCGGGCCTCGGGGCACCGCTTGACCGCTGATGAGGGGCCTGACGACCGCCTGGTCCGGTGCAACGCCGGACCGCTTTGGGCGGGGATGTCTGCGTAACGTGGTTGCCGGCGTGTGGTGCCGCAGGGACGGCCAGGAACTGGGTACGAGTGCGTATCGAGGGGGCACGCGAGCATGGTCGACACCGTCGACATCGATCTGTTCCTCGGCCTGGACCTGGGCAAGGAATTCCACCACGCCCATGGCCGGACCAAGGACGGCAGAACCGCGCACGACAAGCGGCTGCCCAACACCGAGCCGAAACTGCTGGAGCTGTTCAGCAAGCTGGTGACGAAGTTCGGCACCGTGCTGGTGGTCGTGGACCAGGTCGCCGACATCGGCGCGCTGCCGCTGACGGTGGCCCGCGCGGCGGGCTGCCGGGTGGCCTACCTGCCCGGGCTGTCGATGCGGCGTGCCGCCGACCTGCACCCGGGCGAGGCCAAGACCGACGCCCGCGACGCGTTCGTGATTGCCGAGACCGCCCGGACCATGCCGCACACTCTGCGCGCGGTGGACCGTGACGACGAGGTGCTGGCCGAGCTGACCTTGCTCACTGGCTACGACAACGACCTGGCCGGCGAGGTCAACCGCGCCACCAACCGGCTGCGCGGCCTGCTCTCCCAGATCCACCCCTCTCTTGAACGCGTCCTCGGCCCCCGCCTGGCCTACCCCTACATCCAGGCCCTCCTTCAGCGCCACGGTTCCCCGGTCAGGCTGAGGAAGCTGGGCCGGGCCCGCTGCGAGGCCCTGCTCAAGGCACACGGCTCGCGCAAGGCCCACCATCTGACCGCAGAGATATTCGACGCGCTCGCCGAGCAGTCCCTCGTCGTTCCGGGCACCGAGGCGTCCGCGCTGATCGTGCCTGGCCTGGCCGCCCAGCTCGCCGCCGCGCACGCCCAGCGCCGCCAGGCCGAGCAGGAGATCGCCGCCCTGCTGGAGGCCCTCCCTCTTTTCCACCTCCTGACGTCTCTGCCCGGCCTGGGCGTCAGGACCACGGCCGCCGTGATCGTCGCCATCGGTGACGGCACGGGTTTCCCCACCGCCGGGCACCTCGCCTCCTACGCCGGGCTCGCCCCCGCGACGAAGTCCTCGGGCACCTCGATCCGCGGCGAGCACGCACCCCATCGTGGCAACCGCCTGCTCAAACGCGCCTTGTTCCAGGCCGCGTTCGCCGCGATCGGCTGCAAGAGCGACCCGTCGTCGCGGGTCTACTACGACCGTCAGCGCGCCCGCGGCAAGACTCACACCCAGGCGGTCCTCCGCCTGGCCCGCCAGCGCGTGAACGTCATCCACGCGATGATCCGCACCGGCGCCCTCTACGAACCACGCACCCCGGGCGACGTCGACCTCGCCGCCTGACGACTGCTCCACCGCCCCTACCCTTCAGGCCCCATCACGCCCGCCCACCGGCACGGCGACTCCGGCCCTGCCGGCCACCGGGCTGCCCATCAGCTACCCGATCCGCCGGGAACGTCCCGCTTCGCGGGACGTTCCCGAAAACCAGGATCAACCCCTACAAGCCAACCCCACCAGGGTTGACGAAACAGATAGGGGCACCCC
>NZ_JBIAXM010000103.1:0-1676 GCF_042896695.1 Streptomyces sp. NPDC001270
GATGGGGGTTACGGGTTGCTTGAGCGGGCCGGGTATGGGTATGGGCCCGCGTTTCAGGGTGTGCGTGCGGTGTGGCGGCGTGGTGAGGAGGTGTTCGCCGAGGTTGTGTTGCCCGAGGAGCAGCGTCAGGACGCCGGCAGGTTCGGTATTCATCCCGCCCTGCTGGACGCAGCCCTGCAAGCCGGGACGCTCGGAGCCGCGGCCACGGCGGTGGAGCAACCCGGGGAACCGGTGATGCCGTTTGCGTGGAACCGAGTGGTGCTGCACGCCGTCGGTGCGTCGGTGCTGCGGGTCCGGTTGGTGCCCGGTGGGCCCAGCACCGTTTCGCTGGAAGCAGGGGATGAGGGCGGCGGCCTGGTGATCACGATGGACTCGCTCGTGTTCCGGGCGGTGTCCGCAGAGCAGCCGGATACGGCGGTCGGCGACTCGTTGTTCCGGGTGGACTGGACCGAGCTGTCGCCGGCTGCGGGGGAATCCGCGCCGTCGTGGACGCCGGTGATGACTGCTGACGAGGTGGTGGCTCCGGCTGACGGCGGTCCCGCGGTGGCGGTGCTGACGGCGGTCGGCGGCGATGACACGGCACTTGCCTTGGTCTCGCGGGCGCTGGGGGTTGTGCAGGCGTGGTTGGCCGAGTGCGGGTCGGGGCAGTCGCGGCTGGTGGTGGTGACCCGGGGCGCGGTTCCCGCTGGCGGCGACGGTACGGTGACCGATCCTTCCGCCGCGGCGGTTTGGGGTCTGGTGCGTACCGCTCAGGCCGAGAATCCGGGCCGGATCATCCTGCTGGACCTCGATCCTGCCGCCGACGGCGGTGCGGAGGCGGTGCTGGGTTCGGTGCTGGGTTCGGTGCTCGCCAGCGGCGAGCCGCAGATCGCGGTGCGCGGATCGTCCTTGTCTGTGCCGAGGCTTGTCCGCATTGCCGATGACATCTCGGACTCGCCCATCGCGTTCGGTGCGGAGGGGACGGTTGTGGTCTCGGGCGCGGGGGCGCTGGGTGGCCTAATGGCCAAGCATCTGGTCGCTCGGCATGGTGTACGGCGCCTGATGCTGGCCAGTCGGCGAGGCCGGGACGCCGACGGTGTGGCGGACCTGGTTGCCGAGCTGACCGAGCAGGGCGCTGAGGTATCGGTTGTCGCGTGTGACGTCTCCGATCGTGCTCAGGTGGCGGCATTGCTGCGTTCCGTACCCGAGGGGCACCGGCTGACTGGCGTGGTGCACACGGCTGGCGTCTTCGACGACGGGGTGATCGAGGCGTTGACCCCGGATCGGTTGGCAGGCGTGTTCGGGCCGAAGGTCGACGCGGTACGGCACCTGGATGAGCTGACCCGTGGTCTGGATCTCGATGCGTTCGTGGTGTTCTCGTCGATCGCGGGAGTGTTCGGGGGTGCGGGCCAGGGCAACTATGCGGCGGCGAACGCGTTTTTGGACGGGTTGATGGCCAGTCGTCGGGCGGCGGGTCTGCCCGGGACGTCGCTGGCGTGGGGCCTGTGGGAGGAAACCCTCGGCATGGCCACGCACCTCAGCAGCGTCGACCGGGCACGTGCGAGCCGTGGTGGTGTGCTGGCGATCTCGGCGGTGGAGGGCATGGAGTTGTTCGATGCCGCTGTGGGGTCCGGGCAGGCGCTGTTGGTGCCGGTGAAGTTGGATCTGCGGGGGTTGCGTGCGGGTGCGGCGGCTGG
>NZ_JBIAXM010000104.1:0-1573 GCF_042896695.1 Streptomyces sp. NPDC001270
ACGGGCCTCGTCCATCTCCTCAGGTGTCACACCCGATACAAGATCACACGCTACCGATCACACGGAAATTGAGCTACCTAACGAAGCCCTACTAGGAGCGTGTCCCAGTAACCGGCGCCCCGCCTGTGTTTCTTGATCATTCGTGCGGGATGATGGCGGTATGGGTGGTGGGGATGGGTTGTTCGAGGTCGAGCCGGTCGAGAAGAGGCAGCCGCAGGGCCGTGGGGCGGTGGTGGACAAGCGGTTCCGGGCGTTCGATCCGCACCAGGTTCTGCTGCTGCCCCCGTCGCTGGACGACTGGCTGCCCCAGGACCATCTCGCCCGGTTCGTCGCCGACCTGGTCGACGAGGTGCTGGACCTGGGACCGATCCTGGCCGACTACACCGAGAAGCGTGGCTACCGCGCCCTACGACCCGCGGCTGATGCTGCGTCTGCTGATCTACGGCTACACCACCGGGGTGCGCTCCTCACGGGCGATCGAGCGCAGGTGCGCCGACGACATCGCGTTCCGGTTCCTGGCCGGCGACCAGGCCCCGGACTTCCGCTCCATCTCGCGGTTCCGCCGCCGCCACCTGGACGCGCTCGCCGACCTGTTCACCCAGTCCCTGCACCTCGCGACCAAGCTCGGCATGGTCAAGATGGGCCGCGTCGCCCTGGACGGCACGAAGCTGGAGGCCAGCACCTCCAAGCGCAAGGCGATGAGCTACGGCCGCCTGATCGAGAAGGAAGAGCGGATCGAGGCCGAGACAGCCCAACTGGAGGCCATGGCCCAGGCGCTGCTGACCGATGCCGAGGCCACCGACACCGCCGAGGACCAGACCTTCGGCGTCGACGGGAAGGACGTGGATCTGCCCGCCGAACTCGACCGACGCGAGAAGCGCCTGGCCAAGCTCCAGGCAGCCCGCTCGCAGATCGAGGCCGAAGCCGCCGACAAAGCACGCCACCACGCCGAGGACAAGGAAGCCGCCGCCAGGAGCGCGCCGGCACCGGCGACGAGCAGGCCGTCACCGACGCCGGGCACAAGGCCGCCGCGAACGCGCGCCCCAAGCCCAAGGCCCAGGCCAACTTCACCGACCCCGACTCGCGGATCATGAAGAACAGCGACGGCGCCTACATCCAGGCATACAACGCCCAGGCCGTCGTCGACGAGGAACACCAGGTCATCACCGCCGCCGACGTGACGACCAACGCCTCGGACGCGCCGAACTACACCACGATGCTCGACCAGTCCGCAGCGAACACCGGCGTCCACCCCAAGCAGGCGCTGGTCGACGCCGGCTACTGCTCCGAGACCAACCTCGAAGCCGTGAAGGAACGCCAACGGGCCTGCGGCACCGACACGTTCATGGCCACCGGCCGCCTCGCCCACGACCAACAGGTCCCGCTGTCGGCGTACGGACTTAGATCCCCAGTCTCGTACCTTTCTTTGTCCCCATCTGTCAGGCCACGTCCGTCTCACGCTCGATGGCCTGGAGACGGTTCTTGAGTCGGTAGCTGGGGCCGTTGATCGGGACGACTTCACAGTGGTGCAGGAGGCGGTCGAGGATCGCGGTAGCGAGGACTTCGTCGCCGA
>NZ_JBIAXM010000105.1:0-1468 GCF_042896695.1 Streptomyces sp. NPDC001270
GTCCTGCCCGTACGTCGCCAGCAACGCCTGCGCCTCGATCGGATCACCCAGCGTCGTCCCCGTTCCGTGCCCCTCGACCACGTCCACATCGGACGGTGACAGCCCCGCGTTCGCCAATGCCTTGCGGATGACCCGCTGCTGCGAAGGACCATTCGGCGCCGTCAGACCGTTCGACGCACCGTCCTGGTTCACCGCGCTGCCCCGCAACACCGCCAAGACCCGATGCCCACGCTCGCGCGCCACCGACAACCGCTCCAACACCACCACGCCCACACCCTCGGACCAGCCAGTACCGTCCGCACCCTCCGCGTACGCCTTGCACCGTCCGTCCCCAGCCAGGCCCCGTTGCCGGGAGAACTCCACGAAGGAGGTGGGCGTCGCCATCACCGTCACACCGCCGGCCAGCGCCATCGAGCACTCACCCTGCCGCAATGCCTGCGCCGCAAGATGCACCGCCACCAGCGACGACGAACACGCCGTGTCCACAGTGACCGCGGGACCCTCGAAACCGAACACATAGGACACACGCCCCGACGCCACACTCGACGCCGCACCCGTGCTCGCGAATCCCACCAACTCCGGTACGGCCGCACCCATCCCGTAACCCTGACTGGACACACCGGCGAACACGCCGACGTCGGTGCCTTTCAACAGGGCCGGATCGATGCCCGCCCGTTCCAGCGCCTCCCAGGACGTCTCCAACAACAACCGCTGCTGCGGATCCATCGCCAACGCCTCACGCGGCGAAATCCCGAACAGCCCCGCGTCGAAGAGGCCCGCCGTGCGCAGGAACCCGCCCTGGCTCACGTAGGACGTACCCGCATGGTCCGGGTCCGAATCGAACAGGCCCTCCAGGTCCCAGCCCCGGTCCTCGGGGAACTCGGAGATGGCGTCGACCCCGTCGACCACCAGCTTCCACAGATCCTCGGGCGAGGACACCCCACCCGGCAACCGGCACGCCGTGGAGACGATCGCGAGCGGCTCCTCAGTGCGGCTCGTGCCCTGCTTCCGCAGGTTGTGCAACTCGGTCGTGACGCGCTTGAGGTACCTGAGGAGTGTCTCGTCCGTGGCCATTCTTCAGTCCTCACGAAGGGTTGATGGATTGCACAGCCTTGAACCGAGTTCAGGTGAGCCCGAGTTCGCCGTCGATGAAATCGAGGACTTCATCCACGGACGCGGATTCCAGGTGCTCCGCCACCGTGGAGACGGACGCCTGCTCGGGTGCCCCGTTGCACCTGGCCATCAGCCTCTGAAGACGAAGTGAGATACCGGCTTTCATTGATTCGTCCAGGCCCGGACCAGTAATCAGCGACTCGATGTCCGTTATCTTCGCGTTCACGCGAGAAAGCAGGTCGCCGCTGGTGCCGAACTCGTCGCGCAGATGGCGGGCGAGCGCCAGCGGGTTCGGATAGTCAAAGACCAACGTGGCGGAAAGCTTCAAACCGGTACCCTCACGCAACCGGTTACG
>NZ_JBIAXM010000106.1:0-1462 GCF_042896695.1 Streptomyces sp. NPDC001270
CGGCGGAAACGAGCTCCGGACGGGTCGATCTGGCCGATGTTGAACGGCGTGGCGATCTGCGCTCCGCGGAAGCGGTAGCGTTCCACGCGCATCTTGGCCGGGTTGTAGAGGACCAGGCCGTCCTCGCAGATCCGGTCGGCTCCGTAGTAACGCCGCCGGGTCTGTTTCCAGGTCATGTGGGGGTGCTTGCGGCGTATCCAGTAGATCACCCGCCACCAGGCATACCAGCCCAGGTAGGCGAACGTTCTCTTCGATGCGCCATAGCGGAAGTACGCAGCCCAACCCCGCAGGATCGGGTTGATCTTCCGCAGCACGTCCAGTAACCGGAGCGAGACCGCTCCTGCTCCCGTAGCCTCCTTGATCTTGTGCATCACCCGTGCCAGTGCATCCTTGGACGGGATCGTCAGCACCACCCTGCGGCCGTCCCCTCTGCGCCTGCGCTGGATGCGAAAGCCCAGGAAGACGAAGCCGTCATCGATGTGGGTGAGGTGTGTCTTCTCGGCCGAGAGGGTCATCTTCAGCCTGGTGGCCAGCATCTCGCCGATCTCCGCTTTGATGTTCTCCGCGTCGGACCGGGTGCCGGAGACCAACACCACGAAGTCGTCGGCGAAACGCACCAGCCGGAAGTTCGGCAGCCCCTTGCGGCGACGGTGCTGCCGCCGCCATCCAGGGCTCATGTCCTGCTCCCAGATCCGTGCGAAGTGCCGGTCCAGGACGGACAGGTAGATGTTGGCCAGCAGCGGGGAGGCGACCCCGCCTTGCGGCGTGCCCGTCAGGCTGTCCGCAAAGCCACCGTGCTGCTCGACGATCCCGGCCCGCAGAAACCCCCGAACCAGCCGCAACGCCTTACGATCGGCGATGCGCTCTGCCACCAGTTCCATCAGGATCTGGTGATCGACATTGTCGAAACATGCGGTGATGTCACCCTCGACCACCCACTCGTATGAGCGGCTGGTGAGCTGGTGGATCTCGGCGATGGCATCCTGAGCTCGACGTCCGGGGCGATACCCGTAACTCGACGGGTAGAAATCTGCCTCGAAGATCGGTTCGAGGATCAGCTTGAGGGCCATCTGTGCCACCCGGTCGCGCAGGGTCGGAATCCCCAGGGCACGGACCTTGCCGTTCCGCTTGGGAATGATCGCCTGCTTCACGGGAAGCGCGGTGAAGCTGCCGTCCTTGAGCGAGGACCTCAAGTCCTCAAGGAAGGCCAGTTCTCCAATGTCCTCCTCGACGTGGCGGCGGGTGACCGCATCCACGCCTGCTGTCTTCGCGCCCTTGTTGCCCGACACCCGCTCCCAGGCCACCAACAGCGTGGCCCGGTCGCAGATCAGGTTGAACACGTCGGCGAACCGGCGGGCCGGTTCGGCTCGTGCCCATCGATGCAGCTTTCGCTGGTGGTCGAGTACCCGTCGCTCGGCCGTCATACTGCCCGGCCACGATGGCGCGCTGTTGTTCAACGGCG
>NZ_JBIAXM010000107.1:0-1387 GCF_042896695.1 Streptomyces sp. NPDC001270
TCGCTGATGGGGTGGGGGTTGTGGTGGCGGTGGTGGGGTCGTTGGTGTTGCGGCCGATTGGTGTGGGTGAGTTGTCGTCGGTGGGGGTGGGGGTGCGGGATGCGTTGTTCCAGGTGGAGTGGGTGTCGGGGGTTGTGGATGAGGGTGTGGGTGTGGGTGGGGTGTTGGATGAGGGTGTGTTGGATTTGACGGGTGTGGGTGAGGTGGTTGATGCGGTGGGTGTGCGTGGGGTGGTTGAGGGTGTGTTGGGTTGGGTGCAGGGGTGGTTGGGGCGTGGTGAGGGGGTGTTGCCGGGGGTGGTGGTGACGCGTGGTGTGGTGGGGGGTTCGGTGGTGGGGTCTGCGGTGTGGGGTTTGGTGCGGTCGGTGCAGGTGGAGCATCCGGGGCGGGTTGTGTTGGTGGATGTGGGTGTGGGTGTGGAGGGGTGGCGTGGTCGTTTGGGTGGGGTGGTGGCGTCGGGTGAGCCTCAGGTGTGGTTGGGGGAGGGTGAGGTGCGGGTGCCGCGGTTGGGTCGGGTGCGGGCGGTGGAGAGTGGCCTGGGCCAGGATGCGGTTGTGGATGCGGGTGAGATCGGGGATTTGGGTGCTGGTTTGGGTGGGGTGGGTGTGGGTGGTTCGGTGTTGATTACGGGTGGTACGGGGACGTTGGGGCGGATGGTGGCGCGTCATGTGGTGGTGCGGTATGGGGTGCGGAGTGTGGTGTTGGTGTCGCGTCGGGGTGGTGCGGCGGTGGGTGCTGGTGAGTTGGGGGAGGAGTTGGCTGGGTTGGGGGCTCGGGTGACGTTTGTGGCGGCGGATGTGTCGCGGCGGGAGGGTGTGGTGGAGGCGTTGGCGGCGGTGCCGGGGGAGTTTCCGTTGCGTGGGGTGGTGCATGCGGCGGGTGTGTTGGATGACGGTGTGGTGGGGTCGTTGTCGGGTGAGCGGTTGGTGTCGGTGTTTGGTGCGAAGGCGGGTGGGGCGTGGTGGTTGCATGAGTTGACGGAGGGGTTGGGGTTGTCGGCGTTTGTGTTGTTTTCGTCGGGTGCTGGGGTGTTTGGTAGTGCGGGGCAGGCGAATTATGGGGCGGCGAATGGGTTTTTGGATGGGTTGGCTGCGTGGCGGCGGGGGTGTGGTTTGGCGGGGGTGTCGTTGGCGTGGGGGTTGTGGGCGGATGCGAGTGGGATGACGGGTCATTTGGGTGGTGTGGATCATGTGCGGATGAGTCGGGGTGGGTTGGTTGGTTTGTCGGAGGGTGAGGGGATGGCGTTGTTGGATGTGGCGTTGGGGGTGGGGGAGGCGCGGTTGGTGCCGGCTCGGTTTGATTTCGGTGTGTTGCGTGCTCGGGCGGTGGCGGGTGAGTTGCCGGTGTTGTTGCGGGATGTGGTGCGGGTGCCGCGTCGGGTGGTGGC
>NZ_JBIAXM010000108.1:0-1152 GCF_042896695.1 Streptomyces sp. NPDC001270
TCCAGACCGGCCCGCTCCAGCGCCTCCCACGACACCTCCAGCAGCAACCGCTGCTGCGGATCCATCGCCAACGCCTCCCGCGGCGAGATCCCGAAGAAGCCGGCGTCGAAATCGCCCGCACCGTCCAGGAATCCACCGCGGCTGACGTATGACTTCCCGGGTGTGCCGGGGTCGGGGTCGAAGAGGTTGTCCAGGTCCCAGCCGCGATCGGCCGGGAAGTCCACCAGCCCCTCCCGTCCCTCGGCCACCAGCTCCCACAGCTCCTCCGGCGAGGTGACACCCCCCGGCAGCCGGCACGCCATCCCCACGATCGCGATCGGCTCAGCGGCGGCCTCGGCGATCCTCTGGTTCTCACGCGTCAGCCGCTCGTTCTCCACCAGGGAGGCCCGCAGCGCCTCCACGAGCTTGTCGTACGAGGTGGTCATGGCGATTCCTCCGGTCGTCACGGATCGGTCAGTTGGTGCCGGTGCCGAGCGCCCGCTCGACGAGTGCGCTCACGTCCATCTCAGCGATCGCGTCGGCGTCGCCGGGTCCGGCCTCGGCCTCGGTGCCGGTCCGCGAGGGCGCGGAGCGGAGGAGTTCCTGGAGCACACCCAGTTCACGCAGCCGACTGAGCGGCACGGTGGCGAGGGCGCGCCGGATCTCCGCCTCGTCGATGTCCGCACCGGCGGTCACTTCGCCGCCGGCACCAGCCGTCCGCGTCGCATCGTCGTCACCGGCCGCACCGGAGCCGTTCGTGCCGCCGTTCTCGGGGACCAGTTGCCGACGCAGTCGCTGGGCGAGTGCGGTGGGTGTGGGGTGGTCGAAGACGAGGGTGGCGGGCAGCCGTACCCCCGTGGCGGCGGTGAGGCGGTTGCGGAGTTCCACCGCGGTGAGCGAGTCGAAGCCGACCTCCTTGAAGGCCCGGCGGGCGCCGATGGTGTCGGCATCGGCGTGTCCGAGGACGGTCGCCGCGTTGGTCCGGATGAGGTTGACGAGCAGCCGGTTCTGTTCGGTCTCGTCGAGGGTGGCCAGGCGCTGGGCCAGCGTCGGCCCACCCTCACCGGCCGCCGACCGAGCCACCACCCGACGCGGCACCCGCACCACATCCCGCAACAACACCGGCAACTCACCCGCCACCGCCCGAGCACGCAACACACCGAAATCAAACCG
>NZ_JBIAXM010000109.1:0-1141 GCF_042896695.1 Streptomyces sp. NPDC001270
GACTTCGACCTGTACCGCCCGTCCGAGGAGCATGGGATGCTCCGTGATTCCGTGCGTTCGCTGGTGGAGGCGAAGATCGCGCCGTTCGCGGCGGTGGTGGACGAGGAGGCGCGTTTTCCGCAGGAGGCGTTGGAGGCGCTGGTGGCGAACGATCTGCATGCGGTGCATGTGCCGGAGGAGTACGGGGGTGCGGGTGCGGATGCGTTGGCGACGGTGATCGTGATCGAGGAGGTGGCGCGGGGGTGTGTGTCGTCGTCGTTGATTCCGGCGGTGAACAAGCTGGGGTCGTTGCCGGTGGTGTTGTCGGGGTCGGAGGAGTTGAAGCGGAGGTATCTGGGTCCGTTGGCGCGGGGTGAGGGGATGTTCTCGTACTGCTTGTCGGAGCCGGAGGCGGGTTCGGATGCGGCGGGGATGCGGACGCGGGCGGTGCGTGATGGTGATCACTGGGTGTTGGACGGGGTGAAGCGGTGGATCACGAATGCGGGGGTGTCTGATTTTTATACGGTGATGGCGGTGACGGATCCGCAGGCGCGGTCGCGGGGGATTTCGGCGTTCGTGGTGGAGAAGTCGGATGCGGGGGTGTCGTTCGGGGCGCCGGAGCGGAAGTTGGGGATCAAGGGGTCGCCGACGCGTGAGGTGTATTTCGATGGGGTGCGGATTCCGGCGGATCGGATGATCGGTGCGGAGGGGACGGGGTTTTCGACGGCGATGCGGACGTTGGACCATACGCGGATCACGATTGCGGCGCAGGCGTTGGGGGTGGCGCAGGGGGCGTTCGAGTATGCGAAGGGGTATGTGCGGGAGCGGCGGCAGTTCGGGAAGCCGGTGGGGGATTTCCAGGGTGTGCAGTTCATGTTGGCGGACATGGCGATGAAGATCGAGGCGGCGCGGCAGTTGACGTATGCGGCGGCGGCGAAGTCGGAGCGTGGGGATGCGGATCTGACGTTCCAGGGTGCGGCGGCGAAGTGTTTCGCGTCGGATGTGGCGATGGAGGTGACGACGGACGCGGTGCAGTTGTTGGGGGGTTATGGGTATACGCGGGATTATCCGGTGGAGCGGATGATGCGGGACGCGAAGATCACGCAGATCTACGAGGGGACCAACCAGGTCCAGCGGGTCGTCATGGCCCGCAACCTCCCGT
>NZ_JBIAXM010000110.1:0-1078 GCF_042896695.1 Streptomyces sp. NPDC001270
GCGCCCTCGGCCTCCATCTGCTCGGCGAGCTTCATCGCCTCTTCGATCAGCGTCTCCACGATCTTCGACTCGGGAACCGTCTTGATCACCTCACCCTTGACGAAGATCTGCCCCTTCCCATTACCCGACGCAACCCCCAGATCCGCCTCACGCGCCTCACCAGGACCATTCACCACACACCCCATCACCGCCACCCGCAACGGCACCTCCATCCCCGTCAGCCCCGCCGTGACCTCCTCCGCCAACTTGTACACATCCACCTGCGCCCGACCACACGACGGACACGACACGATCTCCAGACCCCGCTGCCGCAGATTCAACGACTCCAGAATCTGAATACCGACCTTCACCTCCTCCACCGGAGGCGCCGACAACGACACCCGGATCGTGTCCCCGATCCCCTGCGACAACAACGCACCAAACGCCACCGCCGACTTCACCGTCCCCTGAAAAGCCGGCCCCGCCTCCGTCACACCCAGATGCAACGGATACTCACACCGCTCCGCCAACTGCCGGTACGCCTCGATCATCACCACCGGATCGTTGTGCTTCACCGAGATCTTGATGTCCCGGAAACCATGCTCCTCGAACAACGACGCCTCCCACAGCGCCGACTCCACCAGAGCCTCCGGCGTCGCCTTCCCGTACTTCTGCAACAACCGCCGGTCCAACGACCCCGCGTTCACCCCGATCCGGACCGGCGTCCCCCGATCCGCCGCAGCCCGCGCGATCTCCCGCACCTGATCATCGAACTTCTTGATATTGCCCGGATTCACCCGCACCGCCGCACACCCGGCATCGATCGCCGCGAACACATACTTCGGCTGGAAGTGAATATCCGCGATCACCGGAATCTGCGACTTACGCGCGATCACCGCCAACGCATCCGCATCATCCTGCGTCGGACACGCCACCCGCACGATCTGACAACCCGACGCCGTCAACTCCGCGATCTGCTGCAACGTCGCACCGACATCCGACGTACGCGTCGTCGTCATCGACTGGACCGAAACCGGCGCGTCCCCACCCACCGCCACCGAACCGACATGGATCTGCCGCGACACGCGGCGCTCGGCGA
>NZ_JBIAXM010000111.1:0-1056 GCF_042896695.1 Streptomyces sp. NPDC001270
TGCGCCACGACGGGTTTCGCACCCACGGCAAGTCCAAGGACTCCCGCGACGACCTGCCCCAGGTCGTCATCGGCATGGCCGTCACCCGCGACGGCATCCCGGTGCGGGTGTGGTCCTGGCCCGGGAACACCGGCGATCAGGCCCTGATCCGGCAGGTCCGCGACGATCTGCGCGAGTGGACACTGTCGAAGGTCGTCTGGGTCGCCGACCGCGGCTTCACCTCCGCCGCCAACCGCCGGGCGCTGATGCGCGGAGGCGGCGGCTACATCATCGGCGAGAAGCTCCGCACCGGATCCGCCGAGGTGCGGGCCGCCCTCTCACGGCAGGGCCGCTACGCCACCGTGCGCGACAACCTGCAGGTCAAGGAGGTCAACATCGGCTCCGACGATCGGCTCGTGATCTGCTTCAACCCCGACCAGGCAGCCCGCGACGCCGCAATCCGCGAGCGGACGGTCAACCAGCTCACCGAGGCGATCGCAGGTTCCGACAAGCTGACGCGGTCCGAACGCGACCGTCTCGCCGGGGTGTTGTCCACCAAGCCCGGACTCAAGCGGTTCCTGCGCACCACCCCGGGCGGGCTGTTGCGGGTGGACAAGAAGAAGATCGCCGCCGAGGCCAACCTCGACGGGAAGTACCTCCTGCGCTCCTCCGACCCGCACCTGTCGGCCGAGGACATCGCGCTGGGCTACAAACAGCTCCTCGAAGTCGAGCGCGGCTGGCGCGACATGAAGCAGATCCTCGATCTCCGCCCGGTCTACCACCGCCGCGAGGACCGCATCCGCGCCCACGTCCTGCTCTGCTGGCTCGCCCTGCTGCTGATCCGCGTCGCCGAGACCTCCACCGGCCAGACCTGGAACCGCCTGCGCGGCGAGCTCCAGCGCCTGCACGCCGTCACCTACAACGGCCCGGCCGGCACCTTCCGCCAGTCCACCGACCTCACCAAGCCCCAGCGTGACATCTTCACCGCCCTCGACGTCACCCCGCCCAAGAAGATCATCGACCTGAACACAGGCCGCTGACCAGGCACCATCCCACCGCCTAGTGACACGCCATCCC
>NZ_JBIAXM010000112.1:0-1030 GCF_042896695.1 Streptomyces sp. NPDC001270
TCCTGAGACCGGGGAATGCCGGAGCGAACACGGTGGCCGACCACATCGCCGTCCTCACCGACGCCCTCGCCCAGATCCCCGGCTCCTCGACGGCGAAGATCCTGGTGCGGGTGGACGGGGCAGGAGCCACCCACGGCCTGCTGGAACATCTGGAAGCCCTGAACACCACGCGGCGCACGGTCCGCTACACCGTCGGCTGGACGATCACCGAGGAGGACGAGAAGGCCATCGCCTGCCTGCCCGAGGCCGCCTGGGAAACCTCCCTGCACCAGGACGGCAGCATCCAGGAAGGGTACTCCGTCGCCGAGTTGACCGGGGTGAACACCCGGAAGGGCTGGCCGGAGGGGATGCGGCTGATCGTGCGCCGCGTCAAGCCCTCCCGGCGGCACCTGAAGAAACTCACCCGCTTCGAGGAGCAGACCGGCTGGCGCTACTGCATCACCGCGACCAACATCCGCCACATGCGGGGCATCGCCGGCTCCGGCCACGCGCAGTTCCTGGACGTGCTGCACCGCTCCCACGCCGGGGTGGAAGACCGGGTGCGCACCAACAAGGCGATGGGGCTGAGCAACCTGCCCTGCGCCTCCTGGGAGGTCAACCGCGCCTGGATGCTCGCCGCGAACCTCGCCGCCGATCTCGACACGTGGCTGCGGCTGCTGGCCCTGCACGACATCGATGACCTGGCCGGCGCCGAGCCGGACACCATGCGTTTCCGCCTCTACCACCTGCCCGCCCGGCTCGCTGGCCACGCCCGCCGCCGCTGGCTGCGGATCGAGCGGACCTGGCCCTGGGCGAAGGCGTTCACCACCTGCTGGCACCGGGTGACCACCCTGCCCGCCCTCACGTGACGACCGGACCACCAGCCCCATGAGACAAGGAAAGGAGCAGACCCGCACGACCTCCGGGTGCCGTGGAACCCCGGCGCAGCCGCAGCGACACGCGAAGGCCCCGCCCGCGATCACGCGGAACAAACAGGGCGAACCGACGGCACGGACATGCACTCACGACCGCTGAAGAATCGAGGCTAACG